>JAKATJ010000078.1:0-3160 GCA_021828005.1 Actinomycetes bacterium
CGCTGCCCGCGAGGATGAGTGTGCGAGGGAAGGTCTCGGCGATGAGGGTCGCGACGGGGGTCTCCTGCTTGTAGGCGAAGCCGAGGTCGCCGTGGAGGAGGTTGGAGAGCCAGACCCAGTACTGGACGGGGAGCGGCTTTGTGAGGCCCTCTTGGATGGTGAGCTGGTGGACGGCGAACTTGCTCGCCTTCGCCCCGAGCTGCGCCCGGACGAGCCCGCCCGGCAGCGCATGCAGGAGGGCGAACACAATGATCGTCACGAGCACGAGCACGATCAACGCCTGACCGAAGCGGCGAACGATGTAGCCGATCACAGCCCGTCGGGCCCTCCCCGCCAGGAGCTCTTGGACACGGTCGCGTCCGCACGGCCGGCTCCCCGGCGGCGCGGCCGCGTCGGAGAGCCTAAGTCGACTTCGTGAAGTACCACGTCTGGGGCATGTAGTTCGCGTAAGGATTCAGGTTCTGCCACCCAGACAGGCTCTTCTTCACTGCTACCACCTCCCAGTCCTGGAGCGGCCACCAGAGGGACGCCACCTGCTGTGAGAGGTAATTCTCGTCCTTGTAGAGGGCTTTGGTTCCCGGAGTGGTCTCGGCGGCTGTGATGAGCTGCTGCGCCTTCTTTGTGTAGTAGCCGCCGCCCCAGTAGTTGCCTTTGCCGAACTCGTCCTCGCTCGACGGGAGGAGCTCGTACTGCCCGTAGTTCCAGAACCATCCTGCGTAGCCCGCGAGCCCCCACTTGCACGGGGGCGATGTCGGGCAGACGCCGCCGATCGAGTACATGGTTGTGACGGTCTGGCCGTCGAGCTTGAGGTCGATCCCCACGGACTTTGCAGCCGCGGCGAACGCCTGGACCTCCTGGGCGAACGCTGTTGTGCCCGTCGAGTACATGAAGAGGAATGTGAGCTTCCTGCCCTTGGCGATGCCCTTGCCGCAGTCGCGAGCCCCGCTCCCGGGCCGCTCGCAGAACACGACCCCGCCAGCCCCCTTGGCCCATCCGTGCTTGGTGAGGAGCTTCGCCGCCGTCTTGGGGTCGTAGGGGTACGGGTCGGTTCGTATCGCCGGGCTCACGTAGCTCGAGTGCGGATAGTTGGCGACCGGGCCGTAGTCCTGTAGCCCGTAGCCCCCGAGCGTCCGTGTGATGTAGAGCTTCTGTGTGATCAGGTGTTGGAGCGCCTGACGAATGTAGAGCTGCTTGGCCAGGGCGCCCCATGTCTTGGACGTGTAGCCGAGCTCGACCACCTCGTTGTAGAAGATCGGCCACGCCTTGATCGAGTAACCGTGGCTCTTGAAGTACGAGATCTGGGAGAGGTCGCTGTAGGGAACGTAGCCGAACGTGATCTTCCCCGAGCGAAGGGCGTTGAGCTCGGCGGTCGCTGTTGTGTAGCTGTAGATGCTGTAGCTCGCGAGGTGCGCCTTTGTCGGACCGGTGTAGTGCGTGTTCCTGGCGAAGGTGGCCGAGTGGGTGACGGCGTCGTAGCTCGAGATCACGAACGGCCCGTCGACGGCCTTCCACATCGGGTTTGTCCCGTAGGTGTGCCGGTCCTTCGCCTGGGTGTACACGAATGTGAAGACTGCCTTCGCCTTCGCGGCGGTCGACGAGTTGGCGAGGCTGCCCTTCGCGGATGCGGACGTCTTGTCCCACGCCTGGACCGGGAGCGGGTAGATCCAGCCGAGCTGGTTCCCCGTGTACCACGTGGGGTTGAACGACTTCTTCAGGTGGATCACGACTGTGTAGGTGCCCGGGTACGAGACGCTCGCGACGTTGTCAGGAAAGAGGCCCGGGAGGTAGTTGCCGATCTGGCTCTTGCCCACCTGGTAGAGCTCGTAGCAGAACTCGACGTCCTTCGCGGTGACCGGTGAGCCTGTCGACCACTTGAACGTGTGCTTCATGTGGATCGTGACGGTCTTGTCACCGTTGCTCCAGACAGGCGGCTCGGCGATCGAGAGCTTGTAGTTGATGCCGGTCTTGGAGCCGGTGCCGAACCACAGGAGCGGGAGGTACATCTCGTCCTCCACGTTCGTCTGGTACGGCTCGTACGCCTGCTGGCTCTCGATCGGGATGATCCATGTGAAGTTGTCGCCGGGGAGGAGCGAGTAGCTCGCGTTCCCACCTGCTGCGGGCTTCGCCCTGTGGCTCGTCGAGCTGGCGGCAGCGAGCCCGCTCGACAGTCCCGCGCCGAGGCCGGCTCCGGCCACCGCCAGGACCAGCGCGACCCCCGCAGACGCCGCGCCCCATCGGCGAGACGAGAAACCCGACAACAAGAACGGCGCGCGTCGCCCTGCGCCCGGGTCTCCAGCAGTCCTGTTGATCATTCGCAGTCCCCCCGGTCCACTCACCCGCAGGGCTCGCGCCCCGTAGAATCTTTTCGCGACTGCGACGTTACGATTTCCTCCGCACTACCGTCAAGTCGCGACTGATTTCCCCTGCTGAGCGCGAGCGGGCGGGCGAATTCGGAGGATAGGGCTTCAGCGACGGCCGGATCGCGCGCTCAGGCCGGTGCATCCGGCGGTCCCGCAGCAACGAGCGCGGCGCACGTGGCCGACCCGTTATCGTGCCGCCGGTGGCGACGCTTCGTGCGCTGTGCGTCTTCTGCGGCTCGTCGCTACCCTCCGACGGGCGGTTCGCCGAGTCGGCGCGCTCCCTCGCCTCGGAGATCGCGGCCCGGGGAGTCGAGCTCGTCTACGGTGGTGGCAGCGTCGGCCTGATGGGCGTCGTCGCCGACACGTGCCTGGCGGCAGGCGGGAAGGTCACCGGCGTCATCCCCGTCGGACTGTTTCGTCGTGAGATCGCTCACTCCGGCCTCACGACGCTGTACGAGGTGGGCACGATGCACGAGCGCAAGCAGCGGATGTACGACCTCGCCGACGCGTTCGTGGCGCTCCCGGGGGGCCTCGGCACGCTGGAGGAGCTGGCGGAGATCGCGACGTGGTCCCAGCTCGGCCTCCATCGCAAGCCGATCGTGCTCTTCGACGTGGACGGGTTCTGGGACCCCATGGTGGCCCAGCTCGACCGCATGGTGACCGTGGGGCTGCTGAAGGCGGAGAACCGCGAGCTCCTCCCGTGCGCGACCTCGCCAGACGCCGTGTTCGAGCTGATCGACGCGTACCGGCCCGCCAAGGTGGAGAAGTGGATCACCGCCGACGAGCGGTGACGGCACGGC
>JAKATJ010000078.1:3260-9948 GCA_021828005.1 Actinomycetes bacterium
GACCGACGTCGAGGGCGGGCCCCTCGTTCAGCGTGCGCCCGCAATGCGGGCGTGGTCCGCTCGATCGGCGGAGTCGATGGCGGAGACGACCCGGTCCGCCGCATCGGCGATGGCGTCCAGCTGCTCGTCGGTCAACGGGTCGACGAAGAACCTTCGCACCGCTGCCACATGACCCGGCGCGGCGGCTTCGATCGCCCGCCGGCCAGCCTCGGTCACCACGACGAAGGACCCCCTACGGTCCGCCGTGGAGCGCTCCTTGCGAACGAGTCCCCGTTCCACCATTCGCGCGACGTGGTGGGAGACCCGGCTGCGCTCCCAGCCCAGGTAGCGGGCCAGCTCGAGAACCCGCGCAGTGCCCTGCGGCTTGTCCGTGAGCACGACCAGGACGACGTAGTCCGCGTACGAGAGACCGGACTCGGCCGCGAGCTGGCTGCTCAAGGCGGCGTTCAGCCGGGCTTGCATCACCTGGACCGCTCGCCAGGCCCGCTGCTGGCCCTCGTCGAGCCACGGGGCACGTGTCGGCGAACCTGGCTCGGCGCTCGGCCCGAGCCCGCATGGGACGATCGGCCTCTGCTGGTCCGCCGCGCTCTCAGCCACTGCAACAGACTAGGTGCCGGCCCGGGAATAGGTGACGTCTCCTCTATGTTGGGTGAATCGTCACGCACCTGGAGGACCGGTGGCTCGGCTCGGACGAGTTCGAAGACGGGACTCCCCACAGGTCCCCAGAAAAAAGGAGGAGCAACCTCATGACCACGATCGTGCCCGCCACTGTCACCGGCACCTACAAGATCGACCCCAGCCATAGCCGGATCGGCTTCGTGGCACGTCACGCCATGGTGGCGAAGGTAAGGGGCTCGTTCAACGAGTTCGAGGGGAGCGGGTACTTCGACGTCGAGGACCCGGCCAAGTCGCACCTCGAGCTCACGATCAAGGCTGCGAGCATCGACACGCGCAACCCCGACCGCGACGCGCACCTGAAGAGCAACGACTTCTTCTCGATGGACGAGTACCCGGAGATCAAGTTCGTCTCCACCCGGGTCGAAGCGGCGGGTGGAGGGTCCTACCACGTCACCGGTGACCTGACCGTGAAAGGTGTGACCAAGCCCGTCACCTTCGAGCTCGAGTACACCGGTGAGGCGACCGACCCCTACGGCAACAGGCGTATCGGGTTCGAGGGCTCGACGACCATCAACCGCAAGGACTGGGGCGTCAACTGGAACGTGGCGCTCGAGGCTGGCGGCGTGCTCGTGAGCGAGAAGGTCACCCTGGAGGTGGAGGTGTCGGCCATTCGGGCCGCAGACGGCGAAGCCGCGGCCTGAGCGCCTGCGGGTAGCTCGCCACCATCGGAGCGATCGCCCCCGTGCTCGTTCAACCCTGACGCGACCGGGGGGGCCGTGGGCGCCCCCGTGCCGCGCGCCCACGGCGCGCGGGCGGTCCGACGACCGCGTGCGAGCGTGCCGGACGTTCTCCGGGATGGCGCTGGGGCGGGCGCTTCGGGAGCACGGGGCCGGTCCGAGCATGCCGGCGGGTCCCGGACCAAGGGGCGGGTGGAGCGGTGAGCCGGTCCGCGAGACGGTAGGCAACGCTCTCGTAGTTCACTCGCCAGCCTCTGAAGTCGGGCCAGGACTCCTGGGCACTGCGTTCCATGGGGAACCCGACCTCGGCGAGCTTGTCGACGGCCCGCTCGTACTCTTCGAACTCGAGGGAGATCGGCCCTTCGGGGTCGGGGTCCGCATCGACCTCCCATCCGAGCGACACGGCGATCCGGTCGAAGAGGGTGAAGCCCATGCGCAAGCAGAGCCTGGCTCGTGAGCTCGCGCTCGACGGCGAGACCGCGAGGTGGATCGCAGCCGCATCCAGTACCGCCAGCTGCCCGAGCACCCACGAGTACCACGCCTCGGGAGATCGGAAGAGGAGCAGGACCGGGTAGGTCGTGTGGCTCTCCGCGACGTCGGCAGCCCACGCTTCCCACGACGCGTAGAGGTCGGGCAGCGTGTCGGTGATGCCCACCAGCTGGTGACGGATGAGGAGCTCCGGGCCCCAGGCTGGCACGCCCGCACGGCTTTCCAAGAGCGCGACGAGTCCCTCGCGTCGGTTGAAGGCGCTGTAGAGCGTGGGGAGGTACGCGATCTGCAACGCGACGATGACCACCCAGATCGCTCCGCACGGGATGTCGCACCACGCCACGGGCGCGCCGCCTTGATGTGCCGCGCCGACCGTGAACAGCGACGTGAGCGCCTGGACGAGCCCGTCACCGATCGAATGGTGTGTCGCGGCGATGAGCAACCCGAACCCGACGGTGAGCTCGCCCGCCCAAAGGAGCAGCTGCAGCACAAGGGCGATCGGCCCCACGGGCGAGAGGACCGCGTCCTTCCGTTCGTAGGTGCTGGCGATTTGCGACAGCCCGCTCATCGTCCTGAGGACGGCTCGGTTGACCAAGAGGTTCAGCCGATCGATGCCGAACGGCCGGCGAGGGAGCACCAAGGTGAAGAGCACGTTCGCCGACGTGAGCACGACGACGAGGACGCCGAACAGGAAGAGGAGCCAGCTCACGGCATGAACGCCCGTTCAGGTGATCCGCGGGCGGTCGTGCACGCACCACGAGCGCGGAACCTGAGCGTTCCTCGCCGAGCTTCGACCTGCCGCGGTCATGCCTCGGGCCCCGCCTCGAGGTAGATCTGGGGTCCACCGGCGAGCGCCGTCCTGACCGGGCCGGCGGCTCCGCCATTCGGCATGTCGCTTCCCCAGCATCCGGCTGCTCCTCCCACCTCTCTCGGAAGCGCTCGTCCCTCGGCTGCGCTCGTCCCTCCGCTGCGCTCGTCCCTCCGCGTCGGTCAGGAGTGGGACGGCGCGGGCGGCTCACCCTCGACGTCGAAGACCAGCTGGTCCTCGTAGCACCACCACCAGTCCTCGCCGGGCTCGAAGGAGCGGATGATCGGGTGGCCGTGGTTGGCCCGCCAGTGTGCCGTGGCATGCTTGTTCGGCGAGCTGTCGCAGCACCCCACGTGCCCGCAGGTCATGCAGAGGCGGAGGTGCACCCACCAGCCGGCCGTCCGCAGGCAGTCCTCGCAGCCGTCCGCCGACGGCGTGACGTCCCGCACGAGGTCGACATGGGAACACGCTCGGGCGCTGCCGTCTCCTGCGTCTCCGTCCTGTTCGGCGTGCGCCCGCCTGCGGCTCGACGAGCTCATGGGCGGTCGACGACGACGGATGCTTCCAGGTCCGGGTGGGCTTCCAACCACCACTTGACGAACGCGCAGCAAGGCACGACGGTCAGCCTTTCCGCCGCAGCCAGCTCCACCGCGGCGCGCACCAGCTCGGACCCGATGCCCCTCCTCTCGAGGGACACTGGGACGCCGGTGTGCAGGATGGAGATGCGGTCGCCGCGCCGGTGGTACTCGAGCGCAGCGACCTCGCCACCCTCGCGCACGATGAAGCGCTCCCCTGCCGCGTCGTGCTCGACGGCAGGGAGCTGAGGGCCGGAGACGTGCGCCACGTGCACGTTCTACCAGGTCAATCCCGAAGGAGCAGCTCTCGTCAGGCGTTCAGATCGCTTTGCATGCCGCGGGCGTGGACCTCAACAGCCCGCCAGCAGTACCACGCGGCGATCGAGCGGTACGGCCGAAAGGAGTCGCCCAGCGGGCCGAGCTCCCTGGTGCTCGGCATCGTCACACCCCACGCGAGCCCGTAGCCGCGGCGCACGCCGAGATCGCCGGTCGGCCAGACGTCGAGACGCCGGAGCTGGAACAGCAGGAACATCTCGGCGGTCCACCTGCCGATGCCACTGACGCAGGAGAGCCGCGCCACGACCTCCTCGTCTTCTTCGCGCGCGAGTCCCCGCGGGTCGAGCACGACAGTCCCGTCGAGCACCTTTGCCGCGAGGTCTCGGAGAGACCTCGCCTTGTTGGCCGAGAGCCCCACCGCGCGGAGCGTCTCGTCGGAGAGCACGAGCAGCTTCTCAGGGTCTGCCTCGCCGCCCGTGGCCGCGATCAGACGCCCGTGGATCGCCGATGCGGCGGCCCCGGCCAGCTGCTGGTGGACGACGGCGCGCACGAGGGCCGCGAAGTGGGACTCGAGCGGCCGGCGCAGACGTGGCGGACCGACCTGGTCGAAGAGGCGTGCAACGACCGGGTCCCTGTCCGCGAGAACCCGGGCAGCCGCTGAGTGCGAGATGGACCTCGAGCCGCCCGTCCGGGCACCCTTGGCGCTCACGTCGGCAGCCGGGTCCGGGCGAGGTCCACACGGCCGCCTCGGACAGGCACGCCTTCGCTTCGCAGCCGCGCGAGCTGCTCTTCCCCGAGCGGTGCCGAGCCGTCGGCGCGCACCACCCGGTGCCAGGGCACCCTCTCGGTCGTCGTCGCGAGCACCCGTCCGACGAGGCGCGGCGCCCTCGGGTCGACGTCCCCGAACGTCCGAACGAAACCCGGCGGGATCGCGCGCACGCGGGCAAGGATCCCCGATGCGGTTGAGCCGCGGCCAGACGGTTCGCGAGGCGCTCGCCTGGCCGCCCGACGCACCTTCCCAGTGGTCGAGCCGGCCGGGGACCACGGCCACTCGGAGCTGTCCATCGCGCAAGTCTGTCTCTTTCGACACGCTCCGACGACCCGTCCGACGAGGCGCGCCGCGGACGACCGTGGCCCCGGATCAGCGCCCGTCAAAAACCGGACGCGCACAACGCTGGCGCGCCGGCGCGCGCCGGCGAGGTGCCGCAGCCACCAGCTGGGCGCAGGTGGCCCTGGTCCATCACGTCGACGCCCCCTGCGACCGGTGACGGTTTCGCGACCGCGGCGTTCGCGATCGCGGCTCGCGAGCCGGTCTGGTCGCCCTCGTGCGGCTCGCTTGCGGTCCCCGCTGCCGGAGCCACACGGGCGCCGATTCCCCGTGCGGCCATCACGGCAGCGAGCACACCGAAGAAGGCGATGAAGAACAGCGACGCGCGATCCGGCCCGATGGAGCCACCGGAGCCCGCCCCGGTGCCGATGATCGCCGCGCTCAGCGCCACGCCAACGGCAGCACCGACCTGGCGGCTCATGTTGATGAGGCCACCCGCGAGCCCCTGCTCGCTGTCCTCGACACCATGGGTTGCCGCGACGGTGGCTCCGAATGCGCTCGCGGCGGTGCCGAATCCTACGAGCATGAAGCCGGGAAGGTACAGCGCGTATTCGCGGGACGCGAAGCTGACGCCGAGGAGGAAGAGGCCCATGGCGGCTGCGCCGGCCGACGCGATCATGAGGGAGCGCACCCCTACGTGCCGGACGATGCTCGCCCCGCGCGACGCCCCGAGGAACCCCATGACTCCCTGGGGCACCATCGCGAGCCCCGTGGTGAGCGCCGAATAGTGGAGGACGAGCTGGAAGAAGAGCGTCACCGTCAGCAGCTCTCCGGCGGACCACGCTCCGAGGAGGACCATCGCGACGTTTGCCGAGCGGAGCCGGCGTCGCCGGAGCATCCCGAGGCGCACGAGCGGGGCGGGGTGGCGCTGCTCCACGTAGACGAAGCCTGCGCCGAAGACGAGCGCCATGGCGAGCGCGCCGAGCGCCGTGGCCGACGTCCACCCGAGCTCGGGCCCCTCCGAGATCCCATAGACGAAGGCTGCGACCGCGCCGGTGACGAGCAGGGCCCCGCCGAGGTCGAGGCTCGTGCGCACGCCGCGTGAGCCATCGGCGATGAGGACCGGGGCGAGCGCGGCCGCGATCAATCCGATGGGGACATTGACCCAGAGAACGCCGCGCCAATCGACGAACTGGACGAGCACGCCGCCGAACACGAGGCCCGCCACGAAACCGATCGAAGCCGTGGCGCCGTAGTACCCGAGCGCGCGGTTGCGTGCGTGACCCACGGGCGTGCTCGTCGTGATGAGGGAGAGTGCGGCAGGCGCGACGAGCGCGGCACCGATGCCTTGCACGGCTCGCGCGGCGATCAGGACGCCGATCGACGTCGCCAGCCCTCCTGACAGCGAGGCCAGGGAGAAGATGACGAGGCCGAGGGTGAACGTGCGACGGCGGCCGAAGAGGTCGCCGATCCTTCCGCCCAGGACGAGCAGGCCCCCGAAGGTGATCGCGTATGCAGTGATCACCCATTGAACTGCGGCCGTACCAGCGTGCAGCTCGCGCTCTATCGATGCGAGCGCGACGTTCACGATGCTGAAATCGAGCACGACCATGAACGCGACGGCGAGGATGAGGGCGAGCGCGGCCGTTCGACGGCGAGTGACAGAGCTCCGGGGTCCCCAGGGCGCGGGGTCTGCGTCGGCCAGCAACCCGACCGCGCTCGACGGCAGGAGCCGCCTGCTCGGTGCGGTTCGCGACGCGTGCAGCGAGCCTTGGGTTATCGGCATGTTTCCACCTTCGACTCCATGTGCGATCCCTCGCAGAACCACAATCTCATCAATATACGAAACGATACGTGCCGTATCCATCGTCTTCGGCGGAAGGTGCAACACCGGAGGCCCGAACCTATTCCCCGAGCGGCCCCTCGGCTACGACACCTTCTCGAGTCCCCAGGTTCCCCGGGGCCGCAAGCCCCAGGCACACTGCTCAGGACCTCCTGAGCTCCCCGGGGCCTCGATCTCCCCGGCGCCCGGGACGCCGGTGTTCGACCGGAGGCTGCCCTCGCCACCATCACCGCGAGATCGGCCAACTACGATACGATACGGCTCGTTTTCTAAATAGCAAACGCGGGGTAGACT
>JAKATJ010000079.1:0-1635 GCA_021828005.1 Actinomycetes bacterium
CCCGAGCGCATGGAGGCCGTCTTGGAGGACGCCTACGTGCTGCTGGTGGGCTCGAAGATCTCCGCGGTGCGGGACCTCCTGCCCGTGCTCGAGAAGGTGATGCAGAGCGGCAAGCCGCTTGCCATCGTCGCCGAGGACGTGGAGGGCGAGGCGCTCGCCACCTTGGTGGTCAACAAGATCCGCGGCACCTTCAAGAGCGTCGCCGTGAAGGCCCCAGGCTTCGGCGAGCGCCGCAAGGCGATGCTCCAGGACATGGCGATCCTCGCCGGCGGCCAGGTGGTCACCGAGGAGGTCGGGCTGAAGCTGGAGAACGTCGGTCTGGACCTGCTCGGACGTGCCCGCAAGGTGGTCGTGACGAAGGACGAGACGACGATCGTGGAGGGCGCGGGCTCGGAGGCCGACATCAAGGGCCGCATCAACCAGATCAAGTCCGAGATCGAGAACACCGACTCCGACTACGACCGTGAGAAGCTCCAGGAGCGGCTCGCCAAGCTGTCGGGTGGTGTCGCGGTGATCAAGGTTGGCGCGGCCACCGAGGTCGAGCTGAAGGAGAAGAAGCACCGCATCGAGGACGCCGTCTCCACGACCAAGGCTGCGATCGAAGAGGGCGTCGTGCCCGGCGGCGGGGTCGCGTTGCTCCGTGCCCAGACCGCGGTGGCCGAGCGCGCCAACAAGCTCGAGGGCGACGAGGCCACCGGCGCTCGGATCGTCGCTCGGGCAGTCGAGGAGCCGCTGAAGCAGATCGCCGTGAACGCCGGGCTGGAGGGTGGCGTCGTCGTCGAGAAGGTGCGCAACCTGAAAGGCGCAGAGGGCCTGAACGCCGCCAGCGGCGTGTACGGCGACCTCTTCGCCGACGGCGTGATCGACGCGGCGAAGGTGACGCGCTCGGCGCTGCAGAACGCCGCCTCGATCGCGGGGCTGTTCCTCACGACCGAGGCCGTCATCGTCGACAAGCCCGAGGAGAAGGCTCCTGCCATGCCCGGCGGCGGCGGCATGGAGGACTTCTAGAGCTGAGCTCCGCTGTCTCCGGACACCCACGAGGGCACCCTGCGGGGTGCCCTCGTGGCGCGTCGGGGGACTTCCTACACTGGCTTGGATGTTTGATCCCCCTGCCTCCCCGGTGTCGCCGTCCCCGGTGTCGCCGTCCACGGGCGTCGGCGTGCTGCACCTGTTCTGCCGCGCCGGGGCGACCCTCGACGCAGCGGGGGTCCTCCGCGCCGCGGCCGAGGCGCGCGAGGGGGGGGACCAGGTCGTCGCCGCGTCGATCCTCGGCCACAAGTCGGACGTCGCCCTCATGGTGCTCAGCCCCGATCTGTGGCGGCTCAGGCGCCTCCAGTCGGCGGTTCGGGCCGCGGGGCTCGAGATCGTCTCCTCCTATGTCTCGCTCACCGAGGTGTCGGAGTACGCGGCGGGGTTGCCCGACGAGCTGAAGCAGGCACGCCTCTATCCCCAGCTGCCCCCCGAGGGGAAGCCGGCCTTCTGCTTCTACCCGATGTCGAAGCGCAGGAGCGACGCGCACAACTGGTACACGCTCGACTACGACGAGCGCCTCGCGCTGATGACGGGCCACGGCCGCGTGGGGCGGTCGTTCCACGGCCGCGTGCTCCAGCTCGTGACGGGGTCCGCCGGCCTCGA
>JAKATJ010000079.1:1735-9859 GCA_021828005.1 Actinomycetes bacterium
TCCTCGCCTGTGTCGCGAACCGTGCCCTCGGGCCGGCGCAGGCGCTCTGCGTGACCGCAGTGTCGCCTTCCCTCGCCACCGGCGAGGAGCTGCACTGCCGCGCGCTTGCCGCGGAGTGGGAGCTCCGATGGCAGGCCGTCGAGACGGCCGAGATGACAGATCCTCGCTACGTCGCAAACGGCGCGGACCGCTGCGCGCGCTGCAAGGACGCGCTGATGGCCGCTCTCGCCCCCGTCGCCGCAGCCGAGTCGGCGACCGTCGTGCTCGGCGTGAACACCGACGACCTCGGGGACTTCCGCCCCGGCCAGGCCGCCGCCGCCGCCGCCGGGGCGCGCTTCCCGCTCGTCGAGGCGGGCCTCACGAAGTCCGACGTCCGGGCGCTGTCCAGGCGGCTCGGACTGCGAACGTGGAACCGTCCCGCCGGCGCGTGCCTCGCCTCGCGCCTCCCCTACGGCACGCCGGTCACCGCGCCCACCCTGCGCGCGGTCGACGCGGCGGAGTCGGGGCTGCGGGCGCTCGGTCTGCGCGAGTTCCGGGTGCGCCACCACGGCGCCATCGCCCGGGTCGAAGTCGCCGAGCGTGAGCTCGCGCTGGTCTGGTCGCGGCGGGCAGAGGTGGTCGCCGCGGTGAAGGCCGCCGGTTACGAGATCGTCTCGCTCGATCTCGAAGGGTTCCGCTCCGGCAGCCTGAACAGGCTGCTCAGGAGCACGCCACCGGCCAGCGGATCAGCGACGGTCCGTGCGGGGGATCTGCCAGCCCGCTGACGACACGCGTCGGGCCTCGAAGAAGACGCAGCCCTCCGGGCAGGCGAACGGGATGGCTTCGTTGGCCCCGAGCTTGCAACGCTCGAGCTTTTCCTGGGTGCGGGTGCTCTGCATGACGTAATGGCGGCACTCGGTGTTCACGGCCACGGCGGCCATTGTTGCCGCTGCGGCGTCCGCCGTGGCGTCGGGGAGGCGGTAGCGTCGAATCGTGGAGCAGAGGGACCCGGCCGTGCCGACCCGCACGCTGCTGCGGTGGGCGGAGAGCCTTGCGGCGACCGCGCGTACCGGTCTCGGCTTCTCGACGAGCCTCTACGAGCGAGAGCGGTTCGAGGAGATCCTGCGCGTCGCGGCCGACATCCGCACGGCGGCATCCGCGGACCCCCGGGCGCCGGAGGACGCGGAGGGGATCGTCTCGGAGTGGCTGTCCCAGGTCGGAGAGGGCGTGCCCGGGTACGTCACGCCGAAGGTCGCCGTGGGGGCCGCCGTCGGCAACGAGCGTGGTGAGCTCCTGCTCATCCAGCGGGCGGACTCGGGGGCGTGGCTGTACCCGACCGGCTGGTGCGACGTCGGCTACTCGGCTGCCGAGGTCGTCGTGAAGGAGGTGCGGGAGGAGACCGGGATCGAGGCCGAGCCGATCCGGCTCATCGCGGTGCTCGACGGATTGCGGCTCGGGTTCTCGCGGATCCCGCTCTACTCGCTCGTCTTCCACTGCAGGGCCGTCGGCGGGACCCTCCAGGCGCACCCGCTCGAGTGCCTCGACGTCGGCTGGTTCAGCCCGGGCCGGCTCCCCTCGCCGCTCGTCGGCTACGAGCGCTGGGGTGACCCCGTCTTCGCCGCGATCCGCGGCGAGCAACGGGACGTTCTCTACGACCGCGTACGCGAGCCGCTGTGGCGGGAACCGGCGACCTGACCGTCGAGGAGGCGTCCCGGGTCGACGACGGCCTCGTCGCCGCGCTCGCAGCGCTCGTCCCGCAGCTGTCGCGGAGCGCGCCGGCACCGGGTGCCGCCGAGCTCGCTGCGATCGTGCGTTCGCCGGCGACCACCCTGCTCGTCGCCCGCGACCACGAAGGGCGCGTGGTGGGATCGCTCACGCTCGCCGTCTTCCGGATCCCGACCGGCGTGCGCGCGTGGATCGAGGACGTCGTGGTCGACGGTGCCGCACGAGGGCGCGGTGTCGGCGCCGCGCTGGTGACGGCCGCGCTGCAACGCGCCGAGGCGGCGGGGGCGCGCACGGTGGACCTCACCTCCCGCCCCGACCGCGACGCGGCGAACCGGCTCTACGTCCGGATGGGGTTCGCAGCGCGCTCGACCAACGTGTACCGCTACACCTCGCCCGGCTGATCGGGCCGCCGTCCTACGGCCAGCCCCCTGGAGGCGGGGCGCGCCGCGCCGGCAGGGGGCGTGACGCCGGCTTCTTTGCCCTTTGCGTCTGGGCCCCAGGGGCACGCGCTCGTGCCTTCCGGCCCAACAGCCCGGCCAACCGGTCCCGTTCGGTCTTCTCCGCGTGGCAGCGGTGGCAGCGCGACACCACATTCGAGATCGAGGAACGCCCTGTGCGGGCGACAGGAACCTCGTGGTCCCTTTCGAGCCCGACCGTGCTCTTGCACTCGGCGCACGCTTTGCCGGTGAAGTCCGGGACGGGACCGAGATCGAGCGCCGTGCGGAGGTGGGCTGTGTACTTCCGCCCGATGTGGCAGATCCTCTGGATGTCCACTCCGTCGTGGAGGACCGCCTTCAAGAACGCGTCGTGCGAGAGCTCCTTCGCCAAGGCGACGGGGATCGGGCTCCCGCCGATCAGGTGGCAGGGCTCGCCGGGATGGGCGTGCCCCCGCCGCCAGGCGTGGAGGTCGCACACGATGACGAGCTCGGTTCGGGGTGGGGACGTGGCCGCCTCGCCTCCACCACTGATGGCGCAGAGCGCGTCGGCCGCGTGGCGCTGGAAGGGCTCCTGTGCGCCGTCGTGCTTGGCACCGCGCCAGAGTCGCTGAGCCAACCGCTCGACCCGCGTGATGAACGGGATGCCGGTCTCAGGGGGAAGAGCCCCGTCGAAGCAGACCATGCCAAGGCCGTCGTGCCAGTGCCGGAAGCGTCGGGACGCCACCTGCCGGCGGTGGAGAGCTGTGACCGGGATCGAGGCCAGGCGTCGCTCCCTCGCCTCGTCACGGAGCGTCGTGAGGTCACCTGCCTTCGCGGCTTCCAAGAGAGCGGCTTCTTCACCGGGGAGCTCGGCGACGGCCTTGGTGATCTCGGCGGCCTGGAGGATCGAGACCTCGCCCGCCAGTAGGGCGTCTCTGGTCGCCCGGCAGCCCTCCAGAGAGGCAGCCGTCGCAAGGGCGTCTCTCGCCTGACGCCTGGTCGTCCCGGCCTGGCGGGCCACCCAGCGCGCGGGATCCGCGACGCCAGCCTTCCTGTGGGCGTCACAGGCGACCGCCCGCGCGCCTGCCAGGAGCCGTGCCGCCGCGCAGGCCTTCTCGACTCGCGCGAGCTCCTCTGCGAGCCAGGTGCAGTCGGCGGGCGAGTAGCAACTGGGCTCGAAGCCCTTGAGCTCTTCTCTCAGAACGCCGATCGCCTCCAAGAGGAGCCTGGGATCTCCCATGGCCAAAGGTTGGCACCCGGTTGTGACTCAACGCCGCCGGGCGTGGGGCCGGCGTCGACGCCCGCGTGCCGGGGGCCGGTGTCCGCCCAGGCGAGCGTCAGGCCGAGACGTGCCGCAGGTGAGCGCCCACCAGGTCGTCGGCACGGATCCGCGCCTCCGTCTCCGCCCGCGCCGTCTCCTCCACCAGGGCGTCGGGGTCCAGACCGGCGCGGACGATCGTATTCCGCCCGCCCTTGTGGATCCAACGTGTGAGCTGCGCTGCGTCGACCTCCGGGTGGAACTGGACGCCGAGGTGCGGGCCCACCGTGAATGCCTGGACGCCGATCTCGTTCCGGGCGAGGAGGTGCGCGTCGCCGGGCAGCACGCACCGGTCGCGGTGGAACTGGAACCATGGGCCCGAGCCGATCGTGACGGCAAGAGCGGTCTCGGACCTGGGCGCGTCGGCGGCGACGACCGGGTCTACCGTCACCCATCCGATCTCGTACGCCGGCGCTCGCTCGACCCCGCCGCCGAGGGCCGCCGAGAGCAGCTGGGCGCCGAAGCAGATCCCGAGCACCGGCAGCCGCACGCCCCTCAGCCAGTCGACCTCGGCAACGATCCAGTCGCGGTTCTCGTAGACCGATGCGCTCGACCCCAGGACCACCAGGTGGTCGTAGCCGCGCGGGTCAGGAAGTGGCCCTTCCGACGGGTAGAGGCAGGTGTCGACCGCAGCGCCGAGCGCCGCGAACGCGTCGCCGACGAGGCCGGGCGAGTCCTCCTCGTGGTGACGGACGACCAGGACACGCATCGGCGAACTGTACCGAGCCGGTCAGGGGCTGGGGGCGCCCAGGTCGCGGCGTGGCTTGCGCTGTCGACCCGGTCAACCGCGCTCGCGCCGCCACGCCTCCTCTGCGCGTGAGGCCACCTCGTGGACGTCGAGGCCGGTTGCCGCCGCGACCCGGGCGACGTCCTCGGCCTCGGCCTTCGCCCTCGTCAGCCCCACCTTCATCTGCACCGGGTGACCTTCGACGTGGACCTCTTCTTCGTGGCGGGACTCGGGCCACCGCTCCCCGCGCACGGCGCGCACGCCGAAGCTGCCCGTCGTCCGGCGCACGACGTCCGCAAGAGCTTCGGCACGCGCGGGCTCGCAGAGCACGTGCACCGTGTGCCCGGGACGCCCCTTCTTCATCACCACCGGCGTGACCCACGCATCGAGCGCGCCCGCGTCGAGAAGCGCGGCGAGCGCGACGGCGAGCTGCTCGCCGGTCGCGTCGTCGAGGTTCGCCGCGAGCACCGTGACCGGCTGCCCGGGGCCCGTCTCCTCGCCCACCGCGTCGCCGAGGACCACCTGCGTGCAGTTCGGGAGCGTGGCGAGCTCTGCCGCGCCGGCACCGTAGCCCGAGGCGCGGACCGTCATCGGGGGCATCGCGCCCGCAACAGCCGGCGACGCGAGCGCCCGCAGGAGCGCCGCGCCGGTCGGCGTCGTGAGCTCGAGCGGCACCGGCCGCCCGTAGGTGGGGAAGCCCTCGAGCAGTCTGAGGACTGCGGGGGACGGGTTGGGAAGGGTGCCGTGGGCGGCGCGGACGGTCCCCGTGCCGAGCGCCACCGCGGAGACCGCCACGGTGTCCACGCCGAGCACCTCGAGGGCCGAAGCGGTGCCGACCACGTCGACGAGCGCGTCGTGGCCCCCGACCTCGTGAAAGTGGACGTCGTCGGGACCCGTCCGGTGGAGCAGCCCCTCGACTTCGGCGAGCGCCGCGAAGGTGGCGAGCGCGCGTCGTTCCACCCGGGCGGGCAGCGCGGCCGCCCGCACGGCCGCCGCGATGTCGGCGTGGCTCCGGTCACGGCGCTCGCCGCCGGACGCCCCCCCGACGTGCACGACTGCTCGCGTGCACGCGATGCCGCCGCGCAGCACCGGTTCGAATCGGAGCTCCCAGCCGCCGACCGGCAGCCGTGCGAGCAGCGCCGCGACCTCCGCCTCGTCGGCGCCCGCGTCGAGCAGGCTGCCGAGCGCCATGTCGCCGGCGATGCCCGCGAAGCAGTGGAACCACGCGATGCGGGTCATCGAAGCAGGCGTGCGACCGCGCACGCCGCGCCGTAGCCGTTGTCGATCCCGACCACGGTGACCCCTGCGGCGCAGGTCGCGAGCATCGCGAGCAGGGCGGTCACCCCCTCGAGCGATGCGCCGTACCCGACGCTCGTCGGGACCGCGACGACCGGTGCTGCGGTGATGCCTCCGACGAGGCTCGCGAGCGCGCCCTCCATCCCCGCCACGACCACGACGGCGTCCGCGTCCTGGAGCTCGTCGACCGATGCCAGCAGGCGATGCACGCCCGCCACTCCGCAGTCGGCAAGCAGCGAGGGCGAGAAGCCGTACGCGTCGAGCACGGCGCGGCATTCGCCGGCGACCGGAAGGTCCGCCGTGCCCGCCGTGAGGACGAGGACGCGGCCCGGTCGTTCGGGTGCCCGGCGCCAGGCGACGGTGAACAGCGCACCGGTGGGGGTGACGACCGCCTCGCCGTAGCCGGTGCCGGGAGCCGTGCCGGTGCCGGGAGCCGTGCCGGCGGCTGCGGTCGAGACGGCGGCGGCCGAGACGGCTGCGCCCGAGACGGCTGCGGCCGCCCGTTGCGCGGCGGCCACCTGGTCGGGATCGGCGCGGGTCAGCAGGACCGGTCCGGAGCCCGCTCGCAGCAGCTCGACCACGATCGACGCGCACTGCTCGGGGCTCTTCCCGGGTCCGTACACCGCCTCGGCGAAGCCCTGCCGAAGGGCGCGGTGGTGGTCGACCCGGGCGAAGCCGAGGTCGGCGAACGGCAGGTGCCGCAGCCGTCTCACGGCCTCGTCTGGGTCGCAGTCCCCCTTCGAGACGTCGACGAGGAGGCGGTGCAAGGCGAGTTCGTCCATCGCGGCTCACTATCCTGCCCCGGCATGGTCGACCCTGCGATCCACCTGTCTTCGGTCGCCTTCCTCGGACCGCTCGGGACCTTTACCGAGGAGGCGCTGCTCACCCAAGAGGACTACTCGGCAGCAGCCCTCGAGCCCATGGCCTCGATCGGCGACGTGCTCGAGGCGGTGGGATCGGGCAGAGCGGACATCGGCTTCGTGCCGATCGAGAACGCGATCGACGGCGTCGTGCGCGACACCCTCGACGCACTGATCTTCGACGTCGACCTCCTCATCCAGCGCGAAGTCGTGCTCGACGTCCGCCTCCACCTCATGGCGCCGCGAGGGGTGGCGCTCCGGAGCGTGCGACGCGTCGTTTCCTATCCCGTTGCGCTCGCGCAGTGCCGGCGGTTCTTCGCCGAGCAGCTGCCCGACGTGGAGGCGGTGGCGGCGAACTCCACCGCCGACGCGGCGCGTCAGCTGGGCGCGCACCCCGACCGCCACACGGCGGCGATCGCGCCACGTCTCGCCGCCGACCTCTACGACCTCACGATCCTCGCCGAGGACGTGGAGGACTTCGCAGGCAACCAGACGCGGTTCGTCGCGGTGTGCCCAGCTGGCATCCCTCCGCCGACCGGGCACGACCGGACGACGATCGTCTGCTTCCAAGACGCCGACCGTCCCGGGAACCTCCACGGGATCCTGGGCCAGTTCGCCGCGCGCAACATCAACCTGACCCGGCTCGAGTCCCGCCCCACCAAGCAAGGGCTGGGCGAGTACTGCTTCGCCATCGACCTCGCGGGCCACATCGCGGACGAGGTCGTCGCCGACTGCCTCAGGGACCTGCGGGCGAACCTCGCCGACGTGAAATTCCTCGGCTCGTACCCTGCAGGCGGGCAGCACGCGCCGCAGCGGCGGCAGGAGGCCGACGAAGCCTGGCGCAGCGCGGACGAGTGGCTGACCCGGTACCGCTCGCAGGTCCGCTCGTCGTGACACGAGAAGGGCTCGGCCAGGTGAAGGAGACGCAAGCGCACGAAGACGTGGACGCGCCGGGCCAGCGGAGCGACGGTGGCCTCCTGGTGGACTGCGCGGGTGCAGACCGCGGTGCGGTCGCGGCTCCCGGGTCGGCCCACTACCCTGCCCACGGCGTGCCCGCACGCGTCGCCACCTCGAAAAGGAGCGCGGGAGACGGAACATGACGCGCGTACCTGTGATCCCGGCGGTGACGTTCACATGACCGCGAGCACCGGCACGAGCCCGAGCATTCAGCTCGTCTGCCTGGACATGGCCGGCACCACCGTGAGGGACGATGGCGCGGTCGAGCAGGCATTCCTCTCCGCCCTGGACGCGTTGGAGGTCCCCGACGAACGGCGGGCCGCCATGGTCCGCCACGTCCGCGAGACGATGGGGACCTCGAAGATCGAGGTGTTCCGTGCGCTCTTCGGCGACGAGGAGCGCGCGTGCGATGCCAACCGCGCCTTCGAGGCTGCCTACGAGGCGGGGCTCGACGGCGTGCAGCCGATCCCGGGCGCTGCCGAGACGATCGAAGTGCTCCGGGCACGGGGCGTGCGTGTCGCGCTCACGACCGGGTTCTCCGCGGGCACGCGGGATCTCCTTCTCGGCGCTCTCGGCTGGACCGACATCGCCGACCTGGTGGTGAGCCCCTCGGACGCAGGGCGGGGGCGACCGTTCCCCGACATGGTGCTGACGGCGGTGCTCCGGCTCCGGGTCGACGCCGTGCAGGCGGTCGCGGTGGCCGGGGACACTGCTGCGGACGTCACCACGGGTCTGCGTGCTGGCGCCTCGGTGGTGGCAGGGGTCCTCACCGGTGCCGACGACCGGTCCCGGCTGCTCGAAGCCGGCGCTACCCACGTGATCGACTCAGTGGTGACACTCCCCCGT
>JAKATJ010000080.1:0-4860 GCA_021828005.1 Actinomycetes bacterium
ACGGTGAGGCCGTGGCCGAGGTTGCGCACGGGCGCGCCGCGCACGAGGCCGTCGGTCGGGCGCATGCAGATGCAGCGCACGCGGCCCTCGCCGATCTGCTGGGCGACCTCGGCGGTGACCGTGACCAGCTCCCCCTCGAGCTCGAGGTCGACCTCGACGGCGTGGTTGATCTCGGGGAGCGCGTGCGGCGGGAACTCGACGTCGATGACGGGGCCGGCGATCCCGACGACGCGCCCGTGCTCGAGCGGGCGGTCCTCGGCTTGCGGACGCTCCGGCGCGGTGATGGCCATGGGTCAGGCTCCCTTCGCGTGGCGGAGCGCTTCCGCCCCGCCGACGATCTCCATGATCTCGGTCGTGATGGCGTCCTGGCGGGCGCGGTTCATGACCCGGGTGAGGGTCCGGACGAGCTCGTCCGCGTTGTCGCTCGCCGCCGCCATCGCGCGCTGCTGCGCGGTGAAGAACGAGGCCGCGCCCTCGAGCATCGCCGTGAAGATCTCCGACTCGACCGCGCGGGGGGCGAGCCGGGAGAGGAGGGTCTCCACGTCCGGCTCGAACTCGGTGTAGCCGGCGGCCGCGGGCTCGCCCGCGTACCCGACGGCGACCCCGGCGGCGGAGGCACGCGCCGAGGCGTCGCCGGTGGCCTCGGTGGCCGTGGTCGCGGCGTGGGGCGCGGCGCCGGCGCGCGCCCCGGTCAACGCGACGGCCGGCCCGCCGGTCGGCGCGCCGATGGGCGGCGCGGTGGCGATCCCGCCGGTGCCGGTGGCAGGGGTGCCGGCGGTGCCAGGAGCGCTCGGGAGGGCGGCGCGGCCGGGCTCGGGCAGCGGCAGGAGCTGGTGGACCTCGACCGCCTGGGAGCCGGCCGACTTGTAGCGCATCGAGACGCACAGGACCTGCTGCACGTCGCCGGCGAGGAAGGGCGCCGTCACCGCTGCGGCGACGGCGCGCGCGTCGCCCCACGACGGCCGCTCACTCATCTGCTGGAACGATCGCTCGACCGCCTGGCGCCGGAACCGGAAGTACGAGGGGGCCTTCTTCCCCACCGTGAAGAGCCGCACCGAGATGCCCTGCGCCGAGAGGTCGGCCACCAGCCGCTCCGTCGCGCGCAACGTCGAGGCGTTGTACGGTCCGGCGAGGCCACGGTCCGCCACGATCGCAAGGACCACCACCGCGTGGCGCTCGGCCGGCGCGCCGAGGAGCTTCTCGGCGGCGGCCGGATCGCCCTTGGCCGCCTCGACGACGATGCGCGCCATGCCCGCGCGGTAGGGGCGGTTGACCGTCATCCGAGTGAGCGACCGGACGATCTGGGACGCCGCGATGAGCTCCATCGCCTTCGTGATCTTCTTCGTCGACTGGATGCTGCGGATGCGCCTTCGCAGCGCCCGCTCCTGGCCTCCGGGCACGGCTCAGTCGACCTTCCCGGTGTCGAAGCCGTCGAGGAACGCGCGGAGCGCCGCGTCGAGCTCCTGCTCGTCGGGAAGCTTCCCGGTGGCGTTGACGGCCTCGAGGAGCTCGGGATGCTGGGCGCGGACGTACTCCCGCAGCTCGGTCTCGAAGCGCCGGACGTGCTCGACCGGCACCGTGTCCGCCCATCCGTGGGTGCCCGCGTAGATGACGACGACCTGCTCTGCGACGGGCAGGGGATCGTTCTGCGGCTGCTTCAGGAGCTCGGTGAGCCGGTAGCCGCGGTCCAGCTGCGCCTGGGAGACGCGATCGAGCTCGGAGCCGAACGTCGCGAACGCCTCGAGCTCGCGGAACTGCGCGAGGTCGAGCTTCAAGGTCCCAGAGACCGAGCGCATCGCGCGCACCTGTGCCGCACCGCCGACCCGCGACACCGAGTTGCCCACGTCGATCGCCGGCCGGATGCCCGAGTAGAAGAGGTCGGACTGCAGGTAGATCTGGCCGTCGGTGATCGAGATCACGTTGGTCGGGATGTACGCCGAGATGTCGCCGGCCTTCGTCTCGATGATCGGCAGCGCGGTCAGCGACCCGCCCCCGAGCTCGTCGGAGAGCTTCGCGGCGCGCTCGAGCAGGCGGCTGTGGAGGTAGAAGACGTCCCCGGGATAGGCCTCGCGGCCCGGCGGGCGCCGGAGCAGGAGCGAGATCTGGCGGTACGCCTCGGCCTGCTTGGACAGGTCGTCGTAGACGATCAGCGCGTCCTCGCCGTGCTCCATCCAGTGCTGGCCCATCGCGCACCCCGCGTACGGCGCGAGGTACTTGAACGGCGCGGGGTCGCCCGCGGAGGCGACCACGACCACCGTGTAGGAGAGCGCACCGAAGCTCTCGAGCGTGCTCACGGTCTGGGCGACCGAGGAGTTCTTCTGGCCGACCGCGACGTAGATGCACTTCACGCCGGCGTCGCGCTGGTTCAGGATCGTGTCGACCGCGATCGTGGTCTTGCCGGTCTTGCGGTCGCCGATGATGAGCTCGCGCTGGCCGCGCCCGATCGGGGTCATGGCGTCGATCGCCTTGATGCCCGTCTGGAGGGGCTGGGCGACGGGCTGGCGGCCGACGATCCCCGGCGCCTGGACCTCCATGCGGCGCTCGGCGTCGGCCGTGACGGGCCCCTTGCCGTCGATCGGCTCGCCGAGGGCGTCCACGACCCGGCCGAGGAGACCGTCGCCGACCGGGACCGACAGGATCCGGCCGGTCGCCTTCACGATCTGCTCCTCTTCGAGGCTGTCGACCTCGCCGAGGACGACCGCGCCGATCGTGTCCTCGTCGAGGTTCAAAGCGAGGCCGAGCGTCCCGTCCTCGAACTCGAGCAGCTCGTTCACCGCGGCGCGCGGGAGGCCCGAGACCCGCGCGATCCCGTCGCCCACCTCCACGATGCGGCCGATCTGCTCCGCCTCTGCGAGCGGGACGTACTCGGCGACGTGGCGCCGCAGCGCCTCGGTGATCTCCTCGGCATTGATGGTCAGCTCGGCCATGTCGGCTCTTTCCGCTCCGTTCCGTTCCTCGGTCAGTTCCCCGGGCCCGCCGGACCCGTGCCCCGGTCCGCTCCCCGCTCGCCGGCCTGCTCGCCCGCCGTCGCCGGCAACCCTTCCTCCGCAGGTCCCCGGTGGGCGCTCCGCTCGAGCCGCCCGAAGCCGAGGTCGGTCCACCCTCCGGTCATGACGTGCTCGCGCAGCCGCTCCAGGCGCCCGCGGGCCGTCGCGTCGAGCTCGAGGTCCCCGATCTCGACGTTGACCCCGGCGAGCAGGGCCGGGTCGACGGTGACCTGCAGCTCCACGGGCGATCCGGCGAGGCGCGAGAGCGTCTCGGAGAGCTGCCGGCGCTCCCCGGCGTCGACCTCCTGGCCGGCACGGACCCGTGCGACGCGCCAGCCGCGTGCGGCGGCCGCCTGCTCGACGAGCCAGTCGAGCGTGCCCGTCACGTCGCGCGGCCTTCCGCCCGTGACGACGTAGTCGGCGAGCCGCCGGGTCGCGGGGTGGGCCTTTCCTTCGAGCAGGTCGTCGACGACCGCTCGGCGGAGCGACGCCGGCAGGTCCCGGTCGGAGAGCAGGGCGCGCAATTCGGGCGTGGAGCCCACGATCCGGGCGAAGCGGAACAGCTCGTCCTCCACCGTCTCGATCTCGGCGACCGAGAGGTCCTCGAAGACGCAGGCGGCGTACCCGCCGACGCGCTCGCGGGCCTCGCGGTGGCCGAGCAGCTCCTCTGTCCCAGACCCCTGCTCCGCCACCTGGCGCAGACGGCTCGCGACCCAGGCGATCGCCGCGGGCACCTCCTGCGCGTGGACGACGCCCGCGACGTAGGCGCACAGCCGCAGGGCGGGCACTTCCACCTTTGCCGTCAGGAGCTCGGCGAAGACGTCGTGGCGGGCACGCGGGGGGACCACGACGTCGGTCATCGCGGCGTGCAGACCCGCGTTCCGCCGCAGCAGCCGGTCGACCGCGGCGACGTCGGACACGAGTGCCTGCCGTGCAGGCTCGGGCGTCGCGTCGAGAACGGCGGCGGTGTAGCCCTGGATCGCGGGGTTCACGGCTTGCCCGCAGCGGACGCCGCCGCCGTCGCCGCCGCGCCGGGCTCACCGGTCTCCCGCGACAACGCGTCGACGGCCTCCTGGATCAGGTCTTGGTGCGCGGCACGGTCCATCTCGCGCCCGATGATCCGCTCGACGACCTCCACCACGAGCTCGCCCAGGTGCTGTGCGGCTTCCTCCAGCGCTCGCTGGCGAGCCAGACGGACCTCGGCGTCCGCGCTGGTGACGAGCCGGTCGTACTCGTGTTGCCCGCGGTCGCGTGCCTCCTCGGCCAGCCGCTCGGCCGTGCGCTGCGCCTGCTCGACGATCTCTCGCGCCTGGACGCGGGCGCGCTCGAGCGCGTCGCGGCGGTCGGCGTCGATGCGTTGCGCCTCGCTCTTGGCCTGCTCCGCGGCAGCCATCTCCGCACGGATCGCGTCCTGACGCTCGGCGAGCATGCGGTTGAGCGGCGGGAGGACGTACTTGCCGACGAAGAGGAGCACGACGAGGAAAGCGACGAGCTCCGCGATGAACGTCCCGTTGGGGACGATGAAGACGCTCGAGAGCATGTGACGACGGCCGGCTCTCGCTACTTCTTGTAGAGCACGAAGACGAAGAGGACCGTGAAGGCGAGGTTGATGAAGTACATCGCCTCCACCAGGCCGACCGTCAGGAACATGATCGTGAACAGCCGTCCCTGGGCTTCCGGCTGGCGCGCGACGCCCGCGATCGTCTGGCTCCCGGCCAGGCCGTCCCCGATGGCGGCGCCGATGGCGCCCCCCCCGAGCGCGAGCCCGCCGCCGATCATGGCCCCGCCGAGCTGCAGGCCCTCTTGGGTCGGGGTGACTGACATGTGGTTCCTTTCTCTCCCTGTCGGACGAGAACTGCGCCGATCAGTGCTG
>JAKATJ010000080.1:4960-9793 GCA_021828005.1 Actinomycetes bacterium
TCGGCCGTGGACATTGCCGATCCGTGCTGATCGGCCGTGGACATTGCCGTGTCGAAGTACAAGATGGTGAGCAGGCTGAAGATGAACGCCTGGATGGGTCCGATCAAGAACACGTCGAACATCTTCCAGACGACGTCGAAGACGAACGTGAGGACGTCGCCGATCGGCATGGCGCCGAGCTTCCACGCGCCCAGCGCTGCGATGAGGCTGAGCATCAGCGCGCCGGAGAACAGGTTGCCGAAGAGCCGGAGCGCGAGGGTGATGGGCTTGGCGATCTCCTCGACCAGGTTCATGAACAGGTTGACCGGGAACAGGAACTTCGGGAACGGCTGCAGGAGGTAGTGGCGAAGGTAGCCACCGACGCCGCGGGTGCGCAGCGACGCCGCGTGCACGAGCACGATCACCACGACGGCCAGCGCCGCCGGCAGGTTCACGTCGGCGGTCGGGGGCCCGAGGATCGCGTACTTGCTGCCGATTGTGAAGATCTCGAAGAAGTTGGCCACGAGGATGAAGACGAAAAGCGCGGACGCGAGTGGCACGATCGCCATGCCGCGAGGCCCGATCGAGCCGGCGAGCTGGCGGCGGACGGCGCCGACGCCCGACTCCCAGACGAGCTGGAACTTCCCCGGCACGCCGCTCGTCGCCTGGCGGCGCAGGACGAGCCCGAGCGCGATCACGACCACGACGGCCGAGCCGGTGGCCCACAGCGTGTCGAGGTTCATCGAGAGGCCGAGCACCTTGATGCCGATGTGTGTGCCGACGGTGATGTCCACGCCGACGAGCGGCCGCAGCAGCATGAGGGTCCCGCCGACCGCCATCGTCAGGCAGCTCCCTCGCCGGTGGCGGCACCCGCGTCGCGTGTGCCGCCCGCGACGGCACCCGGGCCGTCCCCGGCACCGGGGCCGTCGTCCGAGCCGAGCGGGTCGGCCGCCCCTGCGCCGAGGAGGAAGGCGAAGCCCCCGCCGGAGGGCCCCAACCCCGCCTTCAGCATGGAACGCGTCACGTTGCCGAGCAGCAGGAACTGGAAGAGCGCGAGCCCGCCGATGATCCCGAGGCCCAGCGGCGGCTTCACCCACGCGAGCACGAGCGCCACCACGGTCATCGTCATCAGGCGGCCGAGCGTGTTCATGGCGAGCGGCCGGCGCTTGTTGGCGTCCGCCCTGCGCCCGACCTTCAGCACCGAGCGCACGATCAGGCGGAAGTTGCCGATCCCGAGCGCGATGCCGACGCACAGCCCGAGCGCCGCCCAGGTCTGGCTGAACAGGAGCAGCACGACGAGGCCGAGCACCCCCACGGCGAGCGCACCCAGCATCGTCCGGCGCGCGACCGCGGCCACGTCGGGCAGTTGGAGCCGTTCGAACATGCGTTCTCTTCTTCTCAGTCCCCGACCCGCGCGCCAGCGTCCGCGGCGGGTGTCCTCGAGGGAGGTCGGCCTGCCGACTGAGCCTTCCCGCTGGTCATACGTACTTGCGGAGCTGGTTCACGGCGAGCAGGACGGCAGAGAGTACACCGAACGCGAGCCCCGCGACGGCGAACCACGGCGACGTCCCCAGCGCGTCGTCGATCGCGTAGCCGATCCCCCCACCGGCGATCACCGAGATCGCACAGGCCGTCCCCAACCAGAAGAGGTCGCCCAGCGCGGGAGCCGGCTTCGGGCCGGATGGGCCAGTGTCCCCGGGCCCCGAGCCCTCGGGCCCCGCATCGCCGGTCGTCCCGGGTGAGGGCGGCTCGTCCGTCATCGCCAGCCCCGGCCGCGTCAGGCCAGGTCGAGGTGCGGTGCACCGAATGGACTCCCTGCGATCACGCGCCCGTGCGCGCGTCCGTCGTCCGACGCCACCCCGGCACTGGGCCCTCGGCCCGGTTGGGAGCTCCCACGCGCGTCATCATTCCATTCTCTCTCGCCCGTCGGCAAAGCGATCGACCGGACGGACTGCCGCGCTCTCTCGCCCGTCGGCAAGGCGGCCGGGCGGCGGAGCGGTGCCGTTGGGCCCCGCGCCCGCATCGTCACGCCCGAGCGCAAGGGGCCGGCCGTTCCCGTGCAGCGGCGCCGGCGACTGCTGCTCGGGAGCCGCGACAGCCTGCGCCGCCTCGCCGCGGTGCCGCAGGCCGGGGTGGAACCAGGTGAGGAGCGCGACGGCGAGAACTCCCACGCCGAGCGGGATGAACGGGTTCACCGCTCGGACGAAGAGGGGGAAGAGCAGGAAGCCCGAGAGGAGGGCGGTCCACGCCCACAGGATCACGACGCTGCGCCGGTGTCCGTGCCCGAGCCGGAGCAGCCGGTGGTGGATGTGGTCCTTGTCCGGCGTGTGGAACCCGGTCCCCCGGGCGGTGCGGCGGACGAACGCGAAACCCATGTCCACGATGGGCACCCCCAGGATGAAGAACGGGATCAGGAGGGGGGCGAAGAAGAAGTAGGTGTGGCTCGGCGCAGTTGTCCCGATGCGCCCCCCGATCACCATGGTCGACGCGGACATGAGGAGACCGAGCAGGAGCGCCCCCGAGTCGCCCATGAACATCTTGGCCGGATGGAAGTTGAAGGGCAGGAACCCGAGGCACACCCCGCACGCGATGACGGCGAGGAGGGGGCCGATGTTTGTGCTCGAGAGGACACCGATCTCCATCAGCCGCAGCCCGTAGACGGCGAGGGCCGCGCCGCCGATGGCGACGACGCCTGCCGCGAGCCCGTCGAGCCCGTCGATCAGGTTGACCGCGTTGGTGAGGGCGATGACCCAGATCGCCATGATGAGCGGCGTGATCCCCGGGGAGAGCGTGACGACGTGGGCGAGGGGCACCTTGAACCAGTAGAGGGTGACGCCGAGGAAGTAGAGGATCGAGGCGGCGAGCACCTCGCCCGCGATCTTGGCGGGCGCGGACATCTCACGCGCGTCGTCGACGAGCCCCACGCCGAAGATCGCCGACGCGGCGAGCACGACCCCGAGCGGCTCGGAGGACCCGACGAACAGCCCGTGGAGCCGGTGGATGCCGGCCGCGACCATCGTCGCGACCAGGAAGCCGAGGAACATGGCCGGCCCGCCCCCGTACGACGTGGTCTCCGTGTGGATCGTGCGGTCGCCGGGGAGCGCCACGTAGCCGACCCTCCGCGCGAGCCAGAGAGCCGGCGTGGCGCTCGCAGCGGTCGCCGCAGCGGCCACCGCCAGGACCACGGCGTACCACCCGTACCAAGGCATCCCGCCCGACGCACCCTTCGTCGCGGCCGCTATCCGGAGTCGGCGGCAAGCCCTGCATACGGCGGGAACGCGGCGCACAGCTCGCGTACCTCCGCCCGGACCGACGCGACCTCGGCCTCGTCGTGCCTGCCGCGCAGCGCCCGCAGGATCAGCTCTGCGATGCGCGCCATCTCCGCCGGGCCCATGCCGGCGGTCGTCTCGGCCGCGGTGCCCAGTCGCAGCCCGGAGGTCACGAACGGCGAGCGCGGGTCGTCCGGGACGGTGTTGCGGTTGCAGGTGATGCCCGCGCGGTCGAGCACGTCCTGCGCCTCCTTGCCCGTCAGCTCGGCGTCGAACGTCCGCAAGTCGACGAGGAGCATGTGGTTGTCGGTGCCGCCCGAGACGAGCCGGAAGCCCTTCTCGGCGAGCGCGGCGCCCAGGGCGCGGCAGTTCCCGACCACCTGGGCCGCGTAGGCGCGGAACTCCGGGGTCTGCGCCTCGGCGAAGGCGACCGCCTTCGCAGCGATCGCGTGCTCGAGGGGGCCGCCCTGGAGGCCGGGGAAGACCGCGGCGTCGACCGCCTTGGCGAGGTCCGCGCCGCACAGGATGGCGCCGCCGCGCGGCCCGCGCAGGGTCTTGTGGGTGGTGAGGGTCACCACGTCGGCCACCCCGACCGGGCTCGGGTGGGCCCCGCCGGCGACGAGGCCCGCGGGGTGCGCCATGTCGTACATCAGCAGCGCGCCGACGGCGTCGGCGATCTCGCGGAAGGGAGCCGGGTCGATGATCCGGGCGTAGGCGGTCGACCCCGCGACGATGAGCTTCGGGGACTCGCGCTTGGCGAGGTCCGCCACCTGGTCGAAGTCGATGACCTCCCCGGGGACGGAGGGGTCCTCGGACGCCGGGGTCACGCCGTAGGAGACGAACCGCCAGATCTTGGAGGTGATGGACGCAGGCGACCCGTGCGTCAGGTGGCCGCCGTGGTCGAGGCGCATCGCCAGGACGGTGTCCCCCGGTCGGAGGAGCGCCGTGTAGGCGGCGAGGTTGGCGTTGGCGCCCGCGTGGGGCTGCACGTTCGCGTGCTCCGCACCGAAGAGCGACCTCGCGCGCGCGCGGGCGAGGTCCTCCACCTCGTCGATCACCGAGTTCCCGCCGTAGTACCGGCGGTGCGGGTACCCCTCGGCGTACTTGTTCGTGAGCACCGAGCCCGCCGCGGCGAGCACCGCGGGGGAGGTGAAGTTCTCCGACGCGATCAGCTGCAGCGTCGTCGACTGGCGCTCCGCCTCCTCCGCCAGGAGGCGGGCGACCTCGGGATCGCCGCCGAGCCAGCCGGCGAACGGCGACGACTCCGCGGGGCCCCTCGTGGTGGCCTGGGTCATCGGCCGCGGCCGTGGTGACGGTGCTGGCCCCGGCGGCCGTGGCGACGGTGTTGGCCGTGGCGGCCGTGGAGCGGGCATGGCGATGCGGAGCGCGCGGAGGACGGCATGCGGACACTCTAGTGTCGCGGCTCCCGAGCCCCTGGTGGGCTCGGGCGGGGACCTCCTAGCGGAGCGACGCCTCGATCCACGACCAGGCGATCGCGCCCTCGCGCAAGCACGCGGGCGGCGTCACGGTGCAGTCGACGACGGTGGACGGGAGCGCGTCGCAGGTGCCGCCGTCGACCACGAGC
>JAKATJ010000003.1:0-27661 GCA_021828005.1 Actinomycetes bacterium
GAGGAGGAGCGTCCGGACCCGAGCGTGCGGACGAGAGGACTCGAACCTCCACCCCCGAAGGGACCGGGACCTAAACCCGGCGCGTCTACCGGTTCCGCCACGTCCGCGCGTAACCCCGCCCGGCGGTGCCGCCGGGTAGCCTCGTGGCATGCACGCTAGTCCCCTTGCCGGACCCATCGGTGCCGCTGGCCAGGATCAGTCGGTCGCCGTGGACGTCTACCAGCGCCTCCTGAAAGAGCGCATCATCTTCATCGGGTCCGCCATCGACCAGAGCACGGCCAACACGGTGTGCGCCCAGCTGATCCTGCTCGAGGCCGAGGACCCCGAGCGCGACATCAGCCTCTACATCAACTCGCCCGGCGGATCGGTCACCGACGGTCTCGCCATCTACGACACGATGCAGTACGTCCGCCCCGATGTGAGCACGATCTGCGTGGGTCTCGCCGCGTCAATGGGACAGTTCCTCCTGTGTGCGGGCGCCCCGGGCAAGCGGTTCGCGCTCCCGCACTCGCGCATCCTGATGCACCAGCCCTCGGGGGCGATGCAGGGGCAGGCCGCTGACATCGCGATACAGGCCGAGCAGATCGTCTACCTCAAGCGGATGATGGCCGAGCGGATCGCCTTCCACACGGGACAACCGGTGGAGCGCATCGAAGCCGACTCCGACCGGGACCGCTGGTTCACTGCCGAGGAAGCCCACGAGTACGGCTTCATCGACCACGTGATCGACCGCTCGACGGCCCAGGTGGGCGGAAGCTGACCGTGGCGGTCGAGGCGCCGGCGGAGCCGCCGGACGCGAGGTCGGCCGGGGTGACGAGCGTGCTCGATCGAGCGGGCTCGGTCGCGACGCGCCCGAAGGCCACGCGCGTCGTCTCCTCGGAGACGAGAGTCTGGGCGCGGCTGCGGGAGGTGTGGCGCTCGCGAGAGCTCCTCGTCTACCTGGTCCGCACCGAGATCAAGGTCAAGTACAAGAACTCGTTCCTCGGCCTCTTGTGGTCGATGATCTCCCCGGCGCTCACCCTCGCGGTCTACACGCTCGTCTTCGGTGTCGTCCTGCACAACGGCATGCCGGACTTCGTGCTCTACCTCTTCGCGGGGATCCTTCTCTTCAATCTCTTCTCGACGGGGATCGTCACCGCGACCGGCGTCGTGGTGAACAACGCGGGGCTGGTGAAGAAGGTGTCCTTCCCCCGGGAGATCCTCGCTCTCGCGGCGGTCGGGTCGGCGGGCGTCTTCTTCTTCTTCCAGGCATGCGTCATGGTGATCTTCATGCTGTTCCTGCACTGGGCGCCGGCGTGGTCGCTCCTGTACCTGGTCGTCGTCGGGCTCGTCCCCACGCTCGTGCTCGCGTGCGCCTTCGGGATCTTGCTCGCCGCAATCAACGTCTACATGCGTGACACCTTCCATCTCGTCACAGTGCTCGTCGGGTCCGCGTGGTTCTGGGCGTGCCCGATCGTGTACTCGTACCAGACAACCGTGGCCAGCCGCCTGGCGGTCCATCACCTCACCTGGATGTACTTCCTGAACCCGCTGGCCATCCTTGTGATGACGTTCCAACGGGTCCTCTACGGGAGGCTGACACCCCCGGCGACCTACGCACCTCATCCGGCGCTCCACGTCCTGCCCCACTGGCCGGTGTCGACCTACGTGTGGGGAGACGGCGTCGTGCTCGCCATCGCGCTGGTCCTCTTCTACGTCGCGATGGTCGTCTTCGGCAGGCTCGCAGGCAACTTCGCCGAGGAGCTGTGAGGTGACCCCCGTGGCCGTCGAGGTCCAGGGCGTGTCGAAGCGCTTCCGCCTCTACCACGAGAAGTACACGTCCTTGAAGGAGAAGGTGATCCACGCGGGCCGGGTCCCCCACGAGGACCTCTGGGCGCTGCGCGACGTCTCCTTCGAGGTCCCCGAGGGGGAGACGATCGGCATCCTCGGTCGCAACGGGTCGGGGAAGTCCACGCTGCTCAAGTGCGTGTGCGGCATCCTGCAGCCGACCGCCGGTCAGGTGGTGGTGCGGGGGAAGCTGGCGGGGCTCTTGGAGCTCGGAGCAGGGTTCCAGCAGGAGCTGAGCGGGCGCGAGAACATCTACCTGAACGGATCCATGCTCGGCTTCTCCAAGCGGGACGTCGACCGGATGTTCGACGACATCGTGGAGTTCGCCGAGCTCGGCCAGTTCATCGACAACCAGGTGAAGTACTACTCCTCGGGGATGTACGTCCGGCTCGGCTTCGCCGTCGCCGTCAACGTCGACCCCGACGTGCTCGTCATCGACGAGGTCCTCGCGGTCGGCGACGAGCGTTTCCAGCGCAAGTGCCTGGACCGAGTGAAGCAGTTCCAGCGCGAGGGGCGCACCATCCTGTTCGTCAGCCACGCGCCGGACCTGGTGCGATCGATCTGCGACCGGGCGGTGGTGCTCTCCGACGGCGAGATGGTGGGCGTTGGCGCGCCCGGCGAGGCGATCCGCCTCTTCCGGGAACGGCTCCTCGAGGCGGGGGACGCCCTCGGTGCGTCGGAAGCTGCCGCCGCGCTCGGCGCCGCGACGGAGGACGTCGCCGGGGAGCATGCGGCAGAGGGCCTCGCCTACCCCGACCCGCAGGTCACCGCCGGGGTTCCGGGCGCGACGGCTGGCAGCGTCTCGCGGCTCCGTCTCGCCCCCCAGGACAGCCGCCCCGTCCGTTTCACGGACGTCACCTGCGAGCTGCCCGCGGAGAGCGGGCGGCGCTACGTCCTGCCGGGCGAGCCCGTCACCGTCAGGGCCGCGTTCGAGTCGGTGCGGCCGGTCGTCGGGGCGGTGTTCCAGCTCGAGCTGCGCGGTGACGGGGGGACAGGTCTGTTCCGGACCGACAGCGAGATCCTCGGGTTGACCTGCGACCTCGCGCCCGGACCTGGGACGTTCGAGTTCCGGCTGGAGGCGGTGCCCTTGCTCGACGGCGCCTACGACGTGAACCTCGGGGTGCAGACTGCACGCGGGCTCAGCGACTGGCGGGAGCCGGCGTGCACGTTCGAGGTGATGAACCCGGGCCGATCCACCGGGGTCGTCGCCGTCGCGGTGCGGGCTGCCCTCGTCGCGAACGGCGGGCTCGTCGTCGGCACGAGCGGGACGGTGGCGTCGTGATCGCGAGCGGATCCGACCCGCTCCCGGCCTCCGACGACTACCTGCGGCAGGTGATGGCCGAGATCGACGAGGAGGTGCGCCGCCGCCGTGGCGAGATCCCCCTCCAGCTCGAGCGCGAGCTGGACGAGCTGTTCCTCGAGCACGCTCCCGTGTCCGCGCGCGCGGGCGACCTGAAGGACGCCTTGGCGCTCGTGGACCGGGCTGCGTTCATCGACCCGGTCGTGCCGGTGACGTCGGAGCGGCCCGCGGGCACGGCCATCAAGAAGGGGTTGCGGTCGCTGAGCCTCTGGTACATGGGCTGGGTCACCCACCAGGTGAGCCAGTTCGGCGCCGCGGCGAGCCGCGCGCTCCATGCCGTCGACGCTCAGCTGGAGGACCTCCAGGCCCGGGTCCCGCCCGCGTCCCCGACCTTCGTGCTCGACCCCGAAACGGGGGACGCCTGGTGGAGCGTGCGGGCCGTCGACGCGCTCCTCGGCGCCCGCGGCCGCGTGCTCCACGTGGCGTGCGGCGACGGATGGCTCGTACGCCGCCTCAGTGCGGCGGGTGTCGACGCGTACGGCGTCGATCCGCGCCCCGACATGGCCGTCGACGCCGAGCTCGAGGGCGCCGATCTGCGCCAGGAGGAGCCGCTCGAGCACCTTCGGGCGGTCGGGCGCGCGTCGCTCGGCGGGTTGGTCGTGTCCGGCATCGTCGAGGCCATGGAGCCGGCCCGCCGCGACGAGCTCGTCCGCAGGGCCGCGGACCGGCTCGGCGCGCGCGGGGTGCTCGTCGTCCATTCGCTCTCGCCGGAGGCATGGTTCGCGAACGACGCGCCCGTGGAAGCCGACCTTTCCACCGGCAGGCCGCTCCGCCCGCGGACCTGGGCTCACCTCCTCGCCACATGGGCGGTGGAGGTCTCAGAAGGTCCCGGCGGCGCGGACTACGCCGTCGTCGCGCGACGCGCACCCACCTGAGGTGCGCGTCGCGTTCGTCACGCCGCGCTACGGGCGCGAGGTCGTCGGCGGCGCCGAGTCCGCCGCTCGGCAGCTCGCCGAGCACCTGGTGGCCTCCACCGGGTGGTGCACCGAGGTCTTCACCTCGACGGCGCTCGACCACCTGACCTGGCGCAACGAGCTCGAACCCGGTGACCAGACAATGAACGGCGTCCTCGTCCACCGCTTCAGCCCGGAAGCCGAAAGGAGCTCGAAGTTCTACGAGCTCGACGGCCGGATCCGCCTCGCGCCCGGGCATGCGACCAGAGAGCAAGCCGAGGACTGGATCGACATGAACGGGCCCGTGACGCCCCGGCTCGTGGAGGCACTGTGCGCGAGCTCGGCGGACGTCGCCGCCTTCTACCCCTACCTGTACTACCCGACCGTCCGCGCGATCGGCCGGGTGCCGATGCCGGCGGTGCTCCACCCCGCCGCCCACGACGAGCCCGCGCTGTACCTGCCGGTCTTCGCGGACACGTTCGCGAGCGCCGACGCGCTCGTCTTCCACACGATGGCTGAGCGGCGACTGGTCCAGCGGCACTACCCAGTGGCGGGCTTTCCGCAGCTCCTCCTCGGTCTCGGCACTGAGCTGCCTCCCGCCCGCCGCCGTCCGGGCCGCGAGGTGCTGGGCTCGGGCGATCGGCCCTACGTGGCGAGCGTCGGCCGGGTCGACGAGCACAAGGGGTCCAAGATGCTCGCTGCGTACTTCGCCGAGTACAAAGCTCGGCGCCCGGGACCGCTCGCGCTGGCCCTCGTCGGTCCGGTCGCCTACCGCCCGCCGCGCCACCCCGACGTCGTCCTCACCGGCATGGTGAGCGACGAGGACAAGTACGACGTGCTGCGCGACGCCCTCGCGCTCGTCTCGCCGTCGGCGCTCGAGTCCTTCTCGCTGGCCGTCACCGAGGCCTGGACGCTCGAGCTGCCGGTCGTGGTGAACGCGCGCTGCGGCCCTACCCGTGAGCACTGCGAGCGATCGGGGGGTGGGATGTGGTTCGGCTCGTACCGGGAGTTCGAAACCGTCCTGGACCGCCTCGTCGCCGACGTCGCGCTCCGGCGCGACCTCGGAGCCCGCGGCCGGCGCTACGTGGAGCGCCACTACCGGTGGCCGGTGCTGATCGAGCGGTACGCACGGTTCCTCGAGGAGGTGTCCGCGCGCGGCAAGCTGTCTGCTGAGGCAGTCGCCGCCTCGGTGCGCGGGTCCGAACCGGCCAACGGGCCAGTTCGGGCAGTCGCCGCCTCGCCGGGGTTGAACCGGCGCGGGCAGTCGCCGCCTCGCCGGGGTTGAACCGGCGCGGACCGTCCCTCGCCGCCTCGCCGGGGTTGAACCGGCGCGGGCAGTCGCCGCCTACGCTGGCGGCGATGTCCGGCCCGGTCTACGGCTTGGTGCTCACCGGCGGCTCCTCTCGCAGGATGGGGAGGGACAAGGCCACGCTCGAGATCGAAGGTGTGCCGCTCGCCCGGCGAGTGGCCGACGCGCTCAGGGCCGTGACGTCGCTCACGATCGAGGTGGGGCCCGGGACGAGCGGTCTTCCGAGCGTCACCGAGGAGCCGCCAGGATCGGGTCCACTTGCCGCCGTCGTCGCCGGGTGGGAGGAGCTCGTGCGCCGGACCGGAGAGAAGCAGCCTGCGGTCGTCCTCTCCTGCGACCTTCCCGCGGCGACGCCCGGGCTGGTCGCCTGGCTCGTCGGCAGGCCAGGTGCCGCCAGCGTGGTGCCGGTCCTCGACGGCGCCCCCCAGCCCCTCTGTGCGCGCTGGGCGGTCGCCGACCTCGAACGGGCACGAGCCCAGCTCGCCGCTGGCGAACGGTCCTTGCGGCGCGTGTTCGGCCCCGGTACGGATTTCGTGACGGAGGACGAGGTCGAGCAGGCCGTCGGGCTGCGGCTCGTTCGGGACGTCGACACGCCGGAGGACGTGGCACGCCTCGCGCTCGCGCCGCCACTGGACGGCGAGGACTGGGTCGGCCTGGCCGGCACCTCGCTGCCGACCGAGGCCGCCGTCTCGTGGGCGACGCGGCCGGACTGCGGCGCGGTGGTGACGTTCGCAGGCACGGTCCGCGACCATGCCGAAGGCCGGGCCGGCGTGGAGGAGCTCGTCTACGAGGCCTACGAGGCGCCCGCGCTCGCCCGCATGTCGGCGGTCGTCGGCGAGGCGAGGGCGCGGTGGCCGGCGATCGGGCGAGTTGCCGTCCTCCACCGGGTCGGCTCGCTCGGAGTCGGTGAAACCGCGGTGGTGGTGGTCGTCTCGGCCCCGCACCGCCACGATGCCTTCGCGGCCGGGGGCTTCGTGATCGACGCCGTGAAGGAGACGGTGCCGATCTGGAAGTACGAGCGCTGGGGGGACGGAGAGGACTGGGGCACCGGTGCGCTTCCGGTGCGGTCGGTGTGATCCCCCTCGACGAGGCCCAGGCCCTCGTTCTTCGCGCTTGCGTGCCGCTCTCGCCGGTCGAGCTGTCACCTGCAGACGCGCTGGGGTGCGTGCTCGCCGCGTCCGCCGTGGCTCAGGTGGACGTCCCTCCGTTCGCGAACTCGGCGATGGACGGCTACGCGTTGCGGGCAGTCGACGTGAGGGGTGCACCGGTGACGCTGGACGTCGTGGGGCGAGTGCTCGCCGGCGCGACGCTGGGCGCAGAGGTCGGTCCCCGGCAAGCCGCGAGGATCATGACGGGCGCGCCCCTGCCGCCGGGTGCCGACGCGGTCTGCATGGTCGAGCGGACGAGGGTGGAGGACGGCGCGACGGGCTGCCGTGTCGTCATCGAGGCGCCGGTCGAGCCGGGCGAGAACGTCCGGGGGCCCGGCGGCGACGTGCACGCCGGTGAGGTGGTGCTCGACGTCGGGGTCGAGGTGGGTCCCACGCAGCTCGCCGCGCTGATCAGCGCGGGCTGCACCGCGCTTGCCGTGCACCCCCGCCCGAGGGTGGGGGTGATCTCGACCGGGGACGAGCTGGTCGACCCGGGGCACCCGCTCGGCCCGGCGCAGATCTACGACTCGAACCGTCCGATGCTGGTCGCGCTGGTGGCAGAGGCGGGCTGCACCGCCGTCGACCTCGGCCGCTCCGGCGACGACGAGGAAAGCCTGGCGGCGCGTATCGACGGCGCGCTCGGTCGCGTGGACGTGCTCGTCCTGTCGGGCGGGGTCTCCGTGGGCGACATGGACGTGGTGCGCATGGTCCTCGACCGCCTCGGCGGCGCGGCGACCCATTGGCTTCAGATCGCCATCCGGCCGGCAAGGCCCTTCTCGTTCACCGTGCTGTCGGGGCCCGATCGTCCCGTCCCGGTCTTCGGCCTGCCGGGCAATCCCGTGTCTTCTGCCGTCAGCTTCGAGCTGCTCGTCCGCCCGAGCCTGCGCGTGATCGGCGGGCACAGGGTGACCGGGCGGCCCCGCCTGGTCGCGCGTGCCGCCGAGCCGCTCCGCCGGTCACCCGACGGCAAGACTCATTTCGTCCGGGTCCAGCTCGCACCGGACGCACCTGATGCGCCTGGTGCCGGCGGCGGTGGCGACGGCGGTGGCGAGACCCTTGCCTGGGCCGCCCGCCCGTGCCCCGGACAGGGGTCGCACCAGATCCGGTCGATGGGCCTCGCCGACGGGCTGGCCGTGCTCGCCGACGGTGACGGGGTGGAGGTCGGAGAAGCCGTCGACGTCATCGTCACGAACGCCTCTCTCGCAGCGGCGTTCGTGGGGGCGCCGTGACCCGGCGGCTCAGCCCCGAGGGGGACGGCTGATGGCGACCCTCCTCCTGTTCGGCCCGGCTCGGATCGCTGCCGGGCACCACCGGGTGACCATCGACGCGACGAGCCTGGCGGAGCTCTGCCTCGTCGCGTCCCGGCGCTTCGGGCCGGAGTTCGATGCGGTGCTGCGCACTTCTGCCGTGTGGATGAACGGGGAGCCGGTCGCGGGCGATCCGCCCCTGGGCGAGCGCGACGAGATCGCCGTCATCCCCCCCGTGTCGGGCGGCGTATAGGTCGGGCGGTCAGGGGACGACCGGCGCGCAGGGCGAGCCGTCTGGGGGCGACTGGCGCGCAGGGGGCGCGCTCGTGGCAGCATCGAGGCCGCGGCGGTGCGAAGATGACGGACGACGGAGCCCCCGCTCTGCGACAGTGCAGGGGCGACGCGCTGGCCTATGGCCCGCGGACGGGTAGAAGGTCGGGCAGAAGGAGGTCGGCTCATGCAGGTGACGGTGACGGTGAACGGCAAGACCGAGTCTCACGACGTGGAGGCGCGGATGCTCCTCGTCTACTACCTACGTGAGGTCCTCGGCCTCACGGGGACCAACGTCGGCTGCGACACCACCTCGTGCGGTGCGTGCACGGTGCTCCTCAACGGGGAATCGGTGAAGTCGTGCACGATGCTCGCCGCGCAGGCGGACGGCGAAGAGATCACGACCATCGAGGGGATGGCATCTTCTGATGGCGTTCTCCATCCGATCCAAGAGGCGTTCCGCGAGCACCACGGGCTTCAGTGCGGTTTCTGCACGCCCGGCATGGTGATGGCCATCGCGTCCTTCCTGAAGGAGCACCCGGATCCGACGGAGGCCGAGGTGCGCGAGGGGCTCGAAGGCAACCTGTGCCGCTGCACCGGCTACCACAACATCGTCCAGGCCGCGCTCGCGGCGGCTCGGCCGGGAGCGCTCGCGCCATGAGCACCACCCTCACCGACGGTCCCGCCGCCGGGGTCGTCGGCACGAGGATGCTCCGTCGGGAGGATCCCGCGTTGCTGAGCGGCGAAGCCCGCTTCGTTCACGACCTCGTCGTCCCCGGGGCGCTCCACTTGGTCTTGGTGCGGAGCCCGTACGCCCACGCGCGCGTCATCTCCGTGGACCTCTCGGCCGCGCTCGCGTCGCCCGGCGTCGTCGCCGCCTTCAGCGGCGCGGAGCTCGCCGGGGAGTGGGGCTCGCCGATGCCCTGCGCATGGCCGGTCACCGCCGACATGCAGTCCCCGTCGCATCTTCCCGTCGCGGTCGACGAGGTGTGCTACGTAGGCGACGCGGTCGCCGCCGTGGTGGCCGCGTCCCAGGCCGAGGCGCAGGACGCCGCAGCGGCAGTCGCCGTCGCGTACGAGGAGCTGCCCGCCGCGGTGGACCTGGAGGACGCCGCGAGCGACCGGGTCCTCGCGCACTCGGCCCTCACTTCCAACCGTGCGTACACGTGGGAGCTGGTCCCCGACGCCGCCGCGGTCGAGCGCGCCTTCGCCGACGCTGCCGTCACGGTCAGGGAGCGCTACGTCCAGCAGCGGCTCATCCCCGCGGCGATGGAGCCACGAGGGGTGTGCGTCGTGCCGCAGCCGTTCGGCGGCGAGTACGTCGTGTACTCGGCGACGCAGATCCCCCACATCCTGAGAACGATGCTCGGCATCACCGCCGGTGTTCCGGAAGAGCGGATCAGGGTGGTCGCACCCTCGGTCGGCGGCGGGTTCGGCTCGAAGCTCGACGTCTACGCGGAGGAGCTCCTCTGCCTCGCGCTCGCCAGGCGGCTCCGCAAGCCTGTTCGCTGGAGCGAGGAGCGCAGCGAGGCCGCGCAGGCGACGATCCACGGGAGGGGGCAGGTCCAGGAGATAGAGCTCGCCGCGGACACCGAGGGACGCGTCGCGGCGGTGCGTGTCCGGCTGCTCGCGGACATGGGCGCGTACCTCCAGCTCGTCACCCCAGGCGTGCCGCTGCTCGGCGCGTTCCTCTACCACGGCGTCTACGACGTGCCCGCGTACGCGTTCACGTGCACGGGGGTCTTCACCAACAAGACGCCCACCGACGCCTACCGCGGTGCGGGGCGCCCCGAGGCCACCTACGCGATCGAGCGGGCGATCGACGCGCTCGCTCGCAAGGTCGGCGTCGACCCGCAGGAGGTGCGCAGGCGCAACTTCATCCAAGCGGACAAGTTCCCGTACTCGTCGCCGGCGGGCCTCGTCTTCGACAGCGGCAACTACGAGGCAGCGCTCGATGCGGCCCTCGAGCTCATCGGCTACGAGGAGCTGCGAGAAGCCCAGGCGCGCCGCCGAGGGGAGGGCGCGACGAGACAGCTGGGCGTCGGCATCTCGTCGTACGTCGAGATGTGCGGGCTCGCCCCGTCGAGAGTCCTCGCATCGCTCAATTACGTCGCAGGCGGATGGGAGGCCGCGACCGTCCGGATGCTGCCGACCGGCAAGGCGCAGGTGGTGACCGGCGCGAGCCCGCACGGCCAGGGGCACGTCACCTCGTGGTCGATGATCGTCGCCGACAAGCTCGGAGTCTCGCCGGAGGACGTCGAGGTCCTCCACTCGGACACGGCGGTCTCGCCGCTCGGCCTCGACACGTACGGCTCGCGTTCACTGTCGGTCGGCGGGACGGCGATCGCGCTCGCGGCGGACCGTCTGATCGACAAGGCCCGGCTCCTCGCTGCACACCGCCTGGAGGTGGCTCCCGAGGACCTCTCGCTGTCCGCCGGGCAGTTCAGCGTCCGGGGGTCGCCGTCGAGCGCCATCGGGCTGGGCACGCTCGCGTTCGAGGCGTTCACCGCCCATGACCTGCCTGAGGGCATGGAGCCGAACCTCGAGGCGTCCGCCACCTACGACCCGACCAACTTCACCTTCCCGTTCGGTACCCACGTCGCCGTGGTGGAGGTCGACACCGAGACCGGGAAGGTGGACCTCGTGCGCTACGCGGCGGTCGACGACTGCGGCAACCAGATCAACCCGCTCATCGTCGACGGACAGGTGCACGGCGGCATCGTGCAAGGTGTCGCGCAAGCCCTCTTCGAAGAGGCGGTCTACGACGGCGAAGGCAATCTGCTCACGACGACGTTCACTGACTATCTCGTGCCCGCCGCGTCTGAGCTGCCGAGCTTCTCGCTCGGCCGCACGGTCACGCCGAGCCCGTCCAACCCGATGGGGGTGAAGGGCATCGGAGAGGCGGGCACGATCGCGGCGACGCCCGCTGTGGTGAACGCGGTCGTCGACGCGCTGTCGCACCTCGGCGTCGAGGAGATGGCGATGCCGGTGACGCCCGAGCGTGTGTGGCGGTCGATTGGCGCCTCGGCGTCAGGAACGGGAGGTGGCAGATGATCCCTGCGAGCTTCGAGTACCGCCGCGCCGGCTCCGTGGAGCAGGCACTCGGCTGGCTCTCCGAGGACCCCGACTCGACGAAGCTCCTCGCCGGCGGCCACTCGCTCCTGCCGCTCATGAAGCTTCGACTCGCGACGCCAGGAGTGCTCGTGGACGTCGGCAGGGTGCCCGGCCTCTCCTACGTGCGAGATGCCGGCGACCATGTCGCCGTCGGCGCGTTGACCCGTCACCGCGACGTCGAGATCTCAGACGTCGCCCGTGCGCACGTGCCGCTCCTCGCGCACGTGGCCGGGCAGGTCGGTGACCCCCAGGTCCGCCACCGCGGCACGATCGGAGGCTCGATCGCGCACGGCGATCCCGCTTCCGACCTCCCCGCGGCCGTGCTCGCCCTCGACGGGGTGCTGGTCATCGACGGTCCGCGCGGGAGGAGGGAGGTGGGTGCCGGGGACTTCTTCCGGGGATTCCTCGAGACGGCGCTCGCCCCCGACGAGATGCTCACCGAGATCCGCGTTCGCAAGGCACCGGGGGGCTGGGCGTTCCAGAAGTTCAACCGCCGGGCGCAGGACTGGGCGATCGTGGGGGTGGCCGCGGTCGTGAACGGTGGCGCGCGTGTCGCTCTCGTGAACATGGGGGCGACGACCGTCCGCGCCCGGGGCACCGAGGAGGCGCTCGCGGCGGGCGCGGGCATCGCGGAAGCCGCCGCGCGTGCCCCCGAGGGGCTCGAGCCGCCGAGCGACCTGCAGGGGAGCGCCGAGTACCGCCGCCACCTCGCGACGGTGCTCGTCCGGCGCGCCCTCGAGGAGGCGACCGCCGCAGGTGGCTGAACGCAGCCCCGGCGCCTCAGGGGAGGCTGCCGGCCCCGACGACGTGCGCGGCGCCTTGCGCGCGCACGGCTATCTCGCCGACGAGGGGCTCGCGACGGTGGTGTTCCTCGCGCTCGCCCTCCGGCGTCCCCTGTTGCTCGAGGGGGAAGCGGGCGTGGGGAAGACCGAGGTCGCCAAGGTGCTCGCGCGTTGGCGCGGGAGCGAGCTTCTCCGCGTCCAGTGCTACGAGGGCATCGACGTGAGCCAGGCGGTGTACGAGTGGGACTACGCGCGGCAGCTGCTGCACCTGCGTGCAGCGGAGGCGCTGGCCGAAGGGCGTGACGACCCGGTGCTCGCCACGGTGGAGGACGAGCTGTACTCGGAGCGGTTTCTCGTTCGGCGCCCGCTGCTTGCGGCGATTGCTGCACCCGGGGACCAGCCGTCACCGGTGCTGCTCGTCGACGAGGTGGACCGCGCCGACGACGAGTTCGAAGCCTTCCTCTTGGAGGTGCTTTCCGATTACTCGGTGACGGTGCCCGAGCTCGGCACCTTCCATGCGACGGTGCCGCCGGTGGTCGTGATCACCTCCAACCGGACCCGCGACGTCGCGGACGCGCTGAAGCGGCGCTGCCTCTACCACTGGGTCGAGCACCCCGACTTCGAGCGGGAGGTGGAGATCGTCACCGTCCGCGCGCCCGAGGTGGTGCCGGTGCTCGCCCGCCAGGTGGCCGCGGCGGTCGAGCGGATCAGGACGCTCGGGCTCTACAAGCCGCCGGGCGTCGCAGAGACCATCGACTGGGCACAGGCGCTCGCCGCGCTCGGGGTGCGGGAACTGGACGAGAAGAGCGTGGCCGCGACGCTCGGCGCGGCGGTCAAGTACAAAGAAGACGCAGATCGCGTGCGAGAGGCCGGCATCGCGGCGCTTGCACGCGGCGCTGTGGAGCGCGCCGGCGTCGAGCGCGCCGGCGTCGAGCGGACCGGCGTCGAGCGGACCGGCGTCGAGCGGACCGGGTGAGCCTGGAAGACGTGTCGGCGGTTCGCGGATCGCCGCACAGTGCCCTCGCCGAGCCGGCGCGCCTCCCGGTCGCGTTCGTACGGGTGCTGCGTGCGGCGGGCCTCACCGTTCCCGGCGGCGCGCCGATTCGCTTCGCGCAGGCGCTCGCTGCGGTGGGCGTCGACCAAGAGTGCGCCGTGTACTGGAGCGGGAGGGCGACCTTGGTGCGCCGGCCTGAGGACGTGGAGGTCTACGACGCGGCGTTCCGCGCCTTCTTCCGGGGTGAGACGTGGGCCGGCCGGCGCCCGGCTGAGGTAGAGACGGTGACGCTGGCTCACGACGACGTGGAGACGGAAGGGAAGCCCCCTGACCCCGGTCCGGAGGAGCACAGCGAACAGGTACGCGAGCTGCGGTACAGCGCGACGGAGGTCCTGCGCCGGAAGGACTTCGCGCAATGCAGCGCAGAGGAGCTCGCGGAGGCGCAGCGCCTGATGGACCGCGTGCGCGTCGAGGGGCCGCGCCGTGCGACCCGGCGCCGCCGCCCCGCCTCGCGTCGCGGGGACTGGCCCGACCTGAGGAGGACGGTCCGCGGAGCGTTGCGCACCGGTGGCGAGCCTCTTCGGCGCCGGTGGTTGGAGTCGGGGGAGCGCCCGCGGCGGATCGTGTTCCTCTGCGACGTGAGCGGCTCGATGGCGTCCTACGCCCGGATGCTGCTCCGGTTCCTCCACGTCGAGGTGGCGGGACGCCCCCGTGTGGAGGCCTTCACGATCGGCACCAGGCTGACGAGGGTCACCCGCGCGCTGTCCGCGCACGATCCCGACGCCGCGATGACCGCGGCCGGACGCGTGGTCCCCGATTGGTCGGGAGGGACCCGCCTCGGCGACGCGCTCGCCGAATTCAACGATCGCTGGGGGGTCAGGGGGCTTGCACGAGGGGCCGTCGTGGTGGTGCTCTCCGACGGCTGGGACCGGGGAGAACCGGCGGTTCTCGGCTCGGAGATGGCCCGCCTCGCTCGCGTCGCCCACCGGATCGTGTGGGTCAACCCGCTGAAAGCTTCACCGGGCTACGCGCCGCTCGTACGCGGAATGTCGGCTGCCCTGCCGTACGTTGACGACTTCGTGGAGGGTCACTCCGTGGAGTCGTTGGAGTCACTGGCCCGCCTCCTGGTCGGCGAACCCGCAGGGAGGAGACGTGGGAGCATGAGGGCGGCATGAAAGAGGTCCTGGCGGACATCGAGCGTTGGCGGCGCGAGGGCTTGCGTGTCGCCACCGCCCGGGTGGTGGGGGTCGAGGGCTCTGGGCCACGCGATCCTGGGGCGACGATGGCCGTGAACGAGCGCGGCGACGTCGCCGGGTCGGTCTCGGGGGGCTGCGTCGAGGGGGCGGTCGTGACCGAAGCGCTCGATGCGCTCCAGTCGGGCGGCGCGCGGCGTCGCACGTACGGCTACTCGGACGACGAGGCGTTCGCGGTCGGGCTCACCTGCGGGGGCACCCTCCACGTGCTCGTCGATCCCGCGCTGCCGGATGTCTACGAAGAGCTCCGTGACGCTCTCGCGGCCGAGGATCCCGTGGCGCTCGCGACGGTTGTCGAGACGGAAGACGGTTCCGTCGGCGTGCGTCTCGGCGCGAGCATGCTCGTGCGCGACGACGGGACCTCGTCGGGCACGTTGGGAGTGACCGAGCTCGACGCGGTCGTCCGTCGCGACGCGGTGGGGGCGCTGGCGAGCGGACTTTCCGACACTCGCCACTACGGGCGCCGCGGTGAAGCGCGCCAGCGCGAGGTGTCGGTGTTCTTGGAGGTGTTCGCCCCGCCGCCGCGTATGGTGATCTTCGGCGCGGTCGACTTCACCGCAGCGCTCGTCCGGGTGGCCAAGGTCCTCGGGTACCACGTGGAGGTGTGCGACGCGCGCCCGGTGTTCGCGACGAGAGCACGCTTCCCGATGGCCGACGAAGTCGTGGTGACGCGGCCCGAGCGCTACCTGGCGACGACGGGCAAGTCGCTCGGGCCGCGCGACGCGGTCTGCATCCTGACGCACGACCCGAAGTTCGACGTCCCGGCGGTGGTGGCCGCTCTCGAGACTGGGGTCGGGTACCTCGGTGCGATGGGGTCGCGGAGGACCCACGACGACCGCGTCTCGCGGCTGCGCGAGGTGGGAGTGTCCGACGAGGCTCTCGTTCGGGTCATGTCGCCGATCGGGCTCGACATTGGTGCGAGGACTCCCGAGGAGACGGCCGTCGCCATCTGCGCGGAGATCATCGCGCGCCGGACGGGAAAGGCAGCTCCTTCGCTGCGCGACCGGGCAGGTCCGATCCACGACCCGGTCCGACGACCATCGGCGGTACTGAGCGAGGGCCGAGGCGCGCGTCGGGCATCCGACGCGTGAGGGGCGCGTGCGGCGACGTCGGTGGCGCCGCCGACGGCGTCGACATGGGAGAAACCGTGGCACGCAACCCCCGGCGCGCCCGTGTCGCTGCGCTGGTCCTTGCGGCGGGGGAGGGATCCCGCTTCAAGGGCGGGCCCAAGCTGCTGGCCCCGTTCAGGTGCCGCCCGCTCCTGGCCTGGGCCGTCGGCAGCCCTCTCGATGCGGGGCTCCCTGTCGTGGTCGTGCGCGGCGCGGTGGATCTCACCGATGCGCTCGCGGACTTCGGAGCTGCCGTCACGGTCGTGGACAACGTTCGCTGGGCGGAAGGGCAGGCGACGTCGCTCAGGGCAGGGATCGCCTGGTGCGACGCCGCGGGGTTCGACGCCGTCGTCGTCGGCCTCGGCGACCAGCCCCTCGTCCCGTCCTCCGCTTGGCGGGCGGTGGCAGACGCCGACCTTGCACCGATCGTATCGGCGAGCTTCCGCGGACGGAAGCGGCCGCCCGTCCGGCTGGACCGCCGCGCCTGGCCCCTCCTCTCCGGAGTCGGCGACGAGGGCGCACGCGAGCTCATGCGCCGCAGGCCGGACCTCGTGGCCGCAGTAGCGTGCGAGGGCGACCCGATTGACATCGACACCGTCGAGGACCTCGAGGTGCAGGAGCGCCGTGAGGTCGCCGGCTCGCCCGGGAGCCATGGATCGGAGCTACGGAACGAGGTGAGTGGATGGAGCTGACGAACGAATTCAACGTGAACGTCCCCGTCGACGAGGCCTGGGACGTCCTGACCGACGTCACGCGGATCGCGCCGGCGATGCCAGGCGCCAGGCTCGAGACGGTGGAAGGGGACGAGTACCGCGGGGTGGTGAAGGTCAAGGTCGGTCCGGTCACCGCGGAGTACAAGGGAGCGGCGACGTTCCTCGAGCGCGATCCGGTCGCGCACCGTGCCGTGTTGCGAGCCGAGGGCCGCGAGACGCGCGGGCAGGGCAATGCCACCGCGACCATCACCGCGACCCTCGCGGCCGAAGGTTCGGGGACGCGAGTGTCGGTGGTGACCGACTTGAGCATCACGGGGCGTGCGGCGCAATTCGGCCGTGGGGTCCTCGCGGACGTGAGCAGCAAGCTCCTCGGACAGTTCGTGGCGTCGCTCGAGAAGACAGTGCTGGGCGGCGGCTCGACCGGGCTGGGCGCCGGGGGCGGGACCATGGGATCCGCCACCTCGCAGGAAGGCTCGGAGAGCAGCGGCGAGCTCGGAGACAGCGGGGTCATCGGCGTGACGGAGGTGGGCGGCGGAGTGTCCGAGGACGGCGCCCGCCGGCCCGGCACGACCTCGGGGGTCCAAGATGAAGAGCGTGAGGTCGTCCCGGTGGACCTCCTGCGCGTCGTGGGACCGGTGGTGGTGAAGCGCTTGCTCGCCCCGCTCGTGGTGCTCGTGGCGGCGCTGGCCTTCTGGCGCCGGCGACGGCGACGGGTGAGCTGAGGAGTCGGGCCGAAGAGAGGGCTCAGCCGCCGATCATCGACATCGAGCGCCTCGGGCGAAGGAACCCTGGCTCGTTGATGCCGTGACCAGGAAGCTTTCCCCACACCGCGCGGCGGAGCAGCATCGCCACGTCCTCGTCGTCGCCGCCGGAGCGGAGCACCTCGCGTACCGAGTGCTCGGCGTCCGAGAACAGGCAGTTGCGGATGGCACCGTCGCTCGTCAAGCGGAGTCGGTTGCACGTGCCGCAGAACGGCTCGGTCACCGTCGAGATGACTCCGATCTCGCCGATCTCGTCGGCGAAGCGGTAACGGTCGGCGGGAGCGGGATCTCCGGGTTGCTGGACGGGCACGAGCGGCCAGACCTGTTCGATCCGCTCGACGACCTCTCGACCCGACACCAGCTGGTCGCGATCCCACTCGCCTTGTGCGTCGAGCGGCATGTACTCGATGAACCTCACGACCCGTCCGGTGTCGCGTGCGAAAGCGGCGAAGTCGAGGATCTCGTCATCGTTGCGGCCGCGCAGGAGGACCACGTTCACCTTCACGGGCGTGAGGCCGGCAGCCTCCGCCGCGGCCATCGCGCTGAGGACGACCTCGAGCTCGCCGCGCCGACGGATGGCCTCGAAGCGCTCGGGACGTAGCGAGTCGCAGCTCACGTTCACCCGTCGGAGCCCGGCTGCAGCCAGGTCTTTCGCGATGGGCGCGAGCAGGATGCCGTTCGTGGTGAGCGCGACGTCGTCGAAGCCGAGCTCGGCGATCCTTTCGACGAGGTCTCGGAGACCTCGTCGGACCAGCGGCTCACCCCCGGTGAGACGGACCGACCGGACGCCCAGGTCACGCGCGACCGCGGCGACGCGGACGATCTCCTCGAAGGAGAGGATCTGCGCACGCGGGAGGAACGTCATCCCCTCGTTCGGCATGCAGTAGATGCAGCGGAGATTGCAGCGATCGGTCACCGACAGGCGAAGATCGTCGTGGACGCGACCGTAGCGATCGACGAGCGGGCCGTCGGTGGGCATCTCGCCGGCAGCGTCGCGCACCGTGAGCGGAGCACCCCGGGACACGATGGCGACGCGCGCCGTTGTCACCACGTGCCCCCGGCCGGGTGATTCGCGCTGGCCGGTGCGCTGACCGGTGCGCTGGCCGGTGCGCTGACCGGTGCGCTGGCCGGTGCGGTGACCAGACCCGTGCCAACGCGGTCCGAGCGGCTGTGCATCGCGCCAGCCTACCGAGGGCGGCCGTCGGCCTACGCGTCGCCGTAGACGCGTCGAGGGGTCCCGTCTCTGGCGCCGAGTCAGTGCGGGCGGCCGCCGGCGAGGAGGTCGAGGGCGTGGGGCAGGACGTCGACCACGGCGCCGAGCGCCTCCGTCGCCCCCGTCGGCGAGCCGGGGACGTTCAGGATCAGGCAGGCGCCGACCGTCCCTGCAACGCCTCGCGAGAGGCGGCCCAGCGGGTTCACCGCTCGCATCGCCTCGGCGAGCCCCGGTGCCTGCCGGTCGACGACCTCGAGGGTCGCTTCCGGCGTCAAGTCGTTCGGGGAGAAGCCGGTCCCACCGGTCGTGACCAGCAGCCCCGAGAAGGCCTCGACCATCTCGCCGAGCGCTCCAGCGACAGGTTCGACACCGTCAGGAACCGTTCGAAGCTCGACGACCTCGAATCCCCTGCTCGTGAGAAGGTCGAACAGCGCGGTGCCAGACCGGTCCTCTCGGGTGCCGGCGTGGACGGACTCCGACACGGTCAGGACCTTCGCGCGGGGCGCCACGGGCCGACGTTATCCGCCGAAGCACGAGAGCCTCGAAGCACCCTGATCGCTGGAGCCCCGGAGCCCCCTCAAGGCCGTGCGATGCCTCTGAGCGGACCGCCTCGCTTCAGCGCCGGCTGCACGACCTCGATGCTGACGTTCGTCGCCTTCACCACTGCGTCGGCCATCATGCCGGGCTCGAGCTCGAGGTCGTCCGCCGCTTCCCGCGTGATGAGCGAGACGAGTCGGTAGGGGCCAGCCTGCAGCTCGACCAACGCAACGACCTCGTCCCGCTTTACCCGCGTCACGATGCCGGCGATGTGGTTGCGGGTTGACTGCCCGGCGGCGCGCTGGCGGTCCTGTTCGCCCGCGACGTCCGTCGCGAGCTGCGCGAGCTCGGTCCCTTCGACAGTCCGGTGGCCCGCGGTGTCGGTGGTCGTTCGGACGCGTCCAGCATCCGCCCACCGCCGCATCGTGTCGGGGCTCACGCCCATGAGCCTCGCTGCCTGGCTGATCCGGTACTGCGGCACTGCCCGTACGGTAGTTCGCCAGGGCGGTAGCTGGTTGGGATCACGGGCCACCAGCTGCCGCTGTGTGGAGCCCCAGCGAGTACCCCTCCAGGAACAAGAAGGCGTCACGCTGTCGCGGATACCGGTTGGCGACAGCGTGGAACGCGGCCGAGTGGTCCGGGTGGAGCAAGTGGGCGAGCTCGTGGACGATCGTCGCGTCGAGCACCCACTCGGGGACGAGACGGAGACGGTGTGACAGTCGGATCTCGCCCGTGTGCGCGGTGCAAGACCCCCATCGTTTTCCCTGGTTCGTAACCCAGCGGATGGACGCAGGTCGCACGCCGTCGACGTAGCGGTCGGCGAGCGCGGCTGCGCGCGTCTCGAGCGCGCCGTCGGTCGCCTTCGCTCCTGGCCGCCTGGCCAGGACCCGGGTGACGAGCCACTCGACGAGCGCGGGCCGGTCCGACGGGGAGACGTGGGCTGGCATCACGACGACGATGCGGCCATGTTCCCAGAACGCGGCCGCCGTCTTCCGCCGACGCGAGCTCGTTCTCACCACGATTTCGGGTCGTCCCCCGTCGGCCGGCGGCGGGGAAAGCTGGTCGTGACGGAGGCCGACGGAGGTCTCGGTGCTCACAGCGGTGCTCCGGTCGATGTCGGCACTTCCGTCCCTGGTGCTCTCGCTCTCGAGGCGGCCAACGCCCGGGTCGGAACGGCCTGTGGGCGGCCCGGACCACCGCAGCGGCAACATGGGGGATGAACGAGCGTCAGTCATCGTCCACATTGTGCAGGCGGGCTGTGTCACTCGTCGGGGATGCACCGTCGACTCGGGATATCGGCTACGTGACCCCAACGACGGTCGGAGCGCCGAGGCCCCGCTATCCTCAAAGCCCGGGAGGCGGGCTTCGGAGTGTCTCGATCGCGCCACCTCGCCGACCACCGAAGCAGAGACCGGCAGCTCCGCGACCGGGGATGCCCCGGTGCCGCTTGTCCAGGGGGAACCCAGTCGCGGAGCCAGAGGCAGGTCGACACCGGGAAGAACCAGAAATCGTCCAGACGGGTTGGCGACCCTCCGTCGCTCCCACCCGGATAGCTGCGCTTCGCAGGACCCTCGCGGGCTTGCGTGATCAGAAGCCGCAGCGTACCTGAAGAATATTCGGCGCCCCCGGCCGGAGCCGGTACAGTCCTCCAACGGGTGGTGCGGCTGACCCGGCGGTTGCTCCTGACCTATCGCTTCCCACAAGCCTCCAAGCCGGGCAAGCCATTACGTCTGCCAGGCGGCAGTGTCACTTTCATCCAGACCGCGATTCGTATGGCCACGCCCTCTGTGGTCGGGTAGGCCTCGGCCACAAGTGGTCGTAGCAGTGGTGCGACCGCAACCGCGATCCCGCACGTCGTCCCTGGGCAAGCGCTCGATCGAATGATGGGACGCCATATTTGCCTCCCTTGCCGGGTTGCCTATGACCAGCAACTTGGCACTTTCAGGCAAGGCATGCTGAAATATCGGCAAACCTTGCTTGAGATGGTACGATTGCCGGTGACAGGCAAGGAGGCAAGGTGCCAGCAACCCAGAAGGGCGAACGAGAGATCCTCGACGCCGCCGTCGAAATCCTCAGCCGGCGCCTGCCCCCCAACTGGGTCACTGAACAGGCTGCCCAGGGGGATTCCGACGTCGCCGACCTGGTCATCAAGTCGCCCAGTAATCAGGGCCAGGCACTGTTCCTAGTCGAGGTCAAGACGGACGTCTCCCCCCGAGACGTCGAGGCGCTCATGGACGGCCCGTGGCGGAAGTCGTGGCGGCGGCGGATGGGAAACCAACCGATCCTCCTTGTCGCCCCGTACATCGGCCCTAGAGTCCGCGAACTCCTCATCAAGGAGGGCATTAGCTACCTCGACCTCACCGGCAACGCTCGAATCAGCAGCGACTATCCCGGGGTCTTCGTCGAGGTCCAGGGCGCAACGCACGACCCCCGCTCCACCAAGCCGCGGGCAGCCATTCGGGGAGCAAAGGCGGGGGCGGTCGTGCGGGTCCTCGTCGATGCGGCACCGCCGTATACGGGTGCCGAAGTCGCAAGGATTGCCAACGTCAACGAGGGATACCTGTCCCGAATCCTCGACACCTTGGTTGACGAGGGTCTCATCGACCGCGAACGGTCAGCACCGGTGACTCGAGTCGACTGGCCGGCGTTACTGCGACGGCGATCCCAGGCGCTCGACCTGTTCCGCCCCGCCTGTACCTACCGCTACGTCGCACGCCAGGGCGCCTCCGCGCTGCTCGACCGACTGCGCAGCAGGACTCCGTCGGGCACTAGACTGCCTACCGTCACGGGTTCTTTCGCTGCCGCCAGACTTGCGCCGGTCGCCGCGCCAACTCTCCTCGTCCTCTACACGCCGACCCCGCTGGATCTTGGATCGGAACTCGAGCTGCTACCGGCCGGAGCCGGAGCCGACACGGTCTTGATCCGGCCGGACAATGAGGTCGCCTTCGCGAGGTCGAAACGAGACGGCGGGGTCGCCTGGGCAGCTCCGAGCCAGGTCGCCATCGACTGCTTGGCTGGGACCGGCCGGATGCCGTCCGAGGGAGACGCGCTCATCGCCTGGATGCAAGATAACGAGGACCGCTGGCGGTACCCGACGATCCAAGAACTACTCGCCAACGAGTCTCGCACGGAGGCCTGATCTCGTGACGGACGCGGCCCCTGAGTACGTCGCTGCTCGGACGGTCTTGCTCGACGTCCTTGAAGCACTCGGCTCGCAGCGTGAGGCAATCATCCTCGTCGGTGCTCAGGCGATTTACATGCACACGGAGGACGGCGGCATCACGGGGTTCGCCCCATATACCACCGACGCAGACCTGGCTCTGGCTCCGTCCCGGCTCGCCGACGAGCCTCACCTCGAAAAGCTCCTGGAAGACGCCAACTTCGAGCAGAAGGGCGACCCCGGCATCTGGTGGAAGACCATCGTCATCGATGGCACGCCGACGGACGTCGAAGTCGACATCATGGTGCCGGAGCATTTCGCCCCACCAGGTGCGAGACGCAGCGCCAGGCTCCCACCTCACGACAAGATGATCGCCCGTAAGGCGATCGGGTTGGAAGGCTCGATCCTTGACCAAGATCTCATGAAGGTCGCCGCCCTCGATCGCACCGACTCCCGCCAGTTCACTATCCGCGTAGCAGGGCCGGCGGCGCTGATCGTCGCCAAGGTCTACAAGCTCCGTGACCGGCTCTCCGACCGCAAGCTGGACCGCATCGCCGACAAGGATGCCGCCGACGTGTATCGGCTCATGCTCGCCATTCCGCTTCGCGAGTTTCTGCGGCGGCTACGACCGGTCATGGACGATGAGACCGCAGGCCCGGTCTGTCGCGAGGCGATCGAGTTGATGGTGCAGCTCTTCGGTTCGCGGGGTGCAGATGGCGTCCGCATGGCACGCGATGCCCTTCGTATCGCCGTGCCGTCGGAACGGGTGATCGACGTGTGTACCCGCTTCACCGGCCAGCTGCGCGAGGCGATGGTGGACGGCTGAGAGCGCCACCCGCCTCCTCGGCCAGCTCGACCACCGCGTTGTCGCCGAGCACGGTGACAAGATCGACGCACCGCGCCATTCCCTCGAGGAGATCACCGACCGTCAGGACCGCCTCATCCGAGCCCTCGAGTCCCAAGACGACCACACCGGCACGATCCTCACTCGCGTCCGCTACCGCCTCGGCGAGCTCGAAGCAGAACGGCATGCCAAATTCGACGCGCTGGCTGAACTTGATGCGGCGGACGTCACTCAAGTCGTTCCGGTCGAATTGCACGACGAGCTTCCCGTTCCGACGCATCGGCCAGCGCGTCGACGAGCTGGAAGACGCCATCGCCGAGCGGCGCGAACGGCTCGTGGCGCTCGCCCGAGAGTCGGCGACAGAGCCGCCCACGTTGGCCGACGTCGCCCCGTTGCTCGACCGCCTGCCGATCCTCGCCAGCTCGCTCGACACTGCGCCCCAGGGCGAACTACGGGCGCTGTTCGACTCGCTGCAGCTCGACGTCGTCTACCAGCCAGCCGACAACGCCCTCGATGTCGCAGCCACCCTCTACGATCTCGGCAGCGAGACTGCTCAGTCCGCCGCACCGAGACGTGCGGAGAACTGGCACGCGCCCCCGGCAGGATTCGAACCTGCGTAGAACGGATTAGAAGTCCGTTGCCTAAGTCCACTCGGCCACGGGGGCGGATCCACGTACGGCGCGAGACGCGCGCAAACCAACGTGAGCGCCCACACGGCCTCATGGTAGCGGAGCCGAAGACGCGGCTCGCGGTCTCGAACACGTGTCGCACGCTCCCGGTGGCGCCTTCGCAAGCACGGCTCGCTTCCACGCCCGGTGGTCTCGACAGGTGCGTGGATCGGCGCTGGGCTCGCATCCCCGCTTCTGGCGACCTGGGGACCGAAGGGGTCGCCACGCGGGCGCCGATTCGCCTGGCGCCTGGATTGCCGCCTGCGCGACGAGGGGTCAGGCGCAAACCACTGTGGCACCACGGCTCGCTGGCCCAGACCAACGAACAACGAGAGCGGTTCGGCCGGTTTCGAGTGACGACTTCCCGACGGTTCAAACGGGCCGGGGCCAGTGTGCAAGACTGGAACGCCTCGGTGGGCGTAGCTCAGTTGGTTAGAGCGCCAGGTTGTGGCCCTGGAGGTCGGGGGTTCAAGTCCCCTCGCTCACCCCCGAGGGGTCTTCACGTTTCGGTGAGGGCCCGCTTCACGTTCGGACCGTGGTCGACCTGCCAACGGGGTGCGGCGCGTTGTCGTTTCCGTGTCGGGTTGGGCCAGGGGGCAGCCCGAACCGGGGGCCGATCGTCACGAGCCCCATCACACCGGCACCAGCCTTGGCCACGTAGACCGTGGTCGTGGCGCTCATGCGACAATGCGACCGAGCCGGCGGTGAAGGAGCTCGGCTACCGTGTCATCGTGAGCTACGACGTCGTCTTCGCTTTGCACACGTGCAAGAGGGCCCATCTCGAAGAGCGCACTGGCGTGGCGGGGGCAGTAGAGGCTGCCAGTCCACGACACAGCCCCTTCGCGGGTGCCCTGGGAGCGGTTCAGACCGCACCCGGTTACCCCGACCTTCTCGTGTCCCGCCTGACTTCGGACGTGCTTGCGGCGTGACTGCACCAGCGGGCGCGCGACACGGCGAGCGACACGTACGAGAACTTCGCTTCGACACGAGGGAACGACCGTTCCTCGTACTGTTCGAGCTGACCGGAGCGTGTGACCTGGCATGCCGCCACTGCCGCGCCGAGGCCTCACCCGCGCGCGCAGCCGACGAGCTTACGACGGCCGAGGTGTGCACGGTGCTGGACGACTTGGCGTCGCTCGAGGCGCCGAGGCCGATCGTCGTACTGACCGGTGGCGATCCCTTCAAGCGTGATGACGTCGCGGCCCTGGTCGCACACGGCAACGGTCGGGGACTGGCCATGGCGGTTTCGCCGTCCGGCACGCCACTTGCCAGCGCCTCCAATCTCGAAGGGATCCGGCGAGCCGGTGCCCGAACTGTCTCGTTCTCTCTCGACGGCGCGTCGCCGGCGACCCACGACGCCTTCCGACAAGTGACAGGGTCCTTCCGATGGACGGTGATGGGATGCCGCCTCGCTCGTCAGGCTGGCTTGCGCGTTCAGCTCAATTCCACCGTGACCGCCGACACCGTCCACGAGCTGCCGGCCCTGCTCGTGCTCGCTCGAGAGCTCGGTGTGAGCCTCTGGAGCGTCTTCTTTCTCGTCGCCGCTGGCCGCGGCGCTGCGCTCACCTCGCTTACCGCGTCGGAGACCGAGCAGGTGCTCCATTTCCTCTATGAAGCGGCACCCTCGCTTCCGCTGAAGACGACTGAGGCGCCGCAGTATCGCCGGGTCGTCATCGAGCGCTCTCGACATGTTGGTGGCGAGGGGGACTTCGTCGGACCGTTGCATGAAGAGCTGACTGCTGAGCTGAGATGGCTCGTGCCTGAGTCACAGGGATCGGCACGGGCACCTCTCGCGACGTCTCGGCGCCCGCCTCTCGCGGTGGGCGATGGGCGGGGTGTGGTATTCGTCTCTCGTCGGGGCGACGTGGCCCCGAGCGGCTTCCTGCCGCTGCACGTCGGCAATGTCCGGTCGACGCCGCTTACTGACCTGTACCGTCAGTCACCGCTCCTTCAGGCCATCCGCGACCCCGACAGGCTCGGTGGACGATGCGGGCGCTGTGAGTACCGACGCATCTGCGGAGGCTCGCGAGCGCACGCGTTCGCGGCCAGCGGCGATCCCCTCGCGGAAGATCCCATGTGCCCGTACGAGCCAAGGCTTGCTTCGGGCTAGCTGAAGCGCCACGGCACCTACAAGGGTCGCCATCGGACTTGCGGTCATGTTGGAGGAGTGGCCGGAACGGGCCTGAGCTCGCCCGCGCTCAGCCACGAGCTTCGCCGATCGCGGGTGCCGTCGAGCCGCTTTGAAGATCCGCAGGACGATGCCGGCACGTGAGCACGCCCGCTGTGGGAGACCGCGTGTCTCGCGCGCGTCGCCGGTTGGCACGCACGGACGCGGCTCCAGCTCACGACCATGAGTGAACGGCACGAGGTATACCGGTAGAGTTGACGTGATGCCCCGCGATGAAGGTACGTCTCGGATCACGTCGGGAGGTCGTCGATCCAGGGCGCATGCTGCGGGCTCGGGCCGCCGCAGAACCAGAACCCGACTCTCGCGTCGTGCTCGACTGCTTCGGACCCTTACGAGCTTGGTTGCATCCGTGGTGCTGGTTGTCGTGCTCGTCCAAATCGCAGGACCAAGCTCCTCGACGCCAGCGGCCAAGGTGTCGGTGCGCAGGGGTCGGCCGGCGACGGCTCTGCCGTTCGCCTCGTCGTCGGGCAAGGGCATGAGCCCTGGCCCGAACCTCGCCCCCGGGTCGAACCCCGCAGTGCTACCGGGCGACGTGCTCATTGCGGACGAGGGGAACAACCGGCTGCTTCTCGTGAACCCCGCGGGCGACATCGTCTGGCAGTTCCCGAAGCCCGGCGACCTGGCTCCGGGCCAGAAATTCCTGGCTCCCGACGATGCCTTCTTCACTGCGGAGGGGAACGCCATCCTCGCCACCGAAGAGACATACCAAGTCGTGTCGCTGCTGAGCATTCGTGAGAACCGGATCCTGTGGCGATACGGCACTCCCGGCGTTCCCGGCGCTGGACCCAACCATCTCGACAACCCGGACGACGCGATGCAGCTTCCCAACGGAGACGTCCTGGTCGCCGACATCAAGAACTGCAGCCTCTTGATCATCGGCCGCGGCGCCCACGTCCCCTTGGAACGCATCGGGACTCAGAACACCGCCTGCTACCACCAGCCGCCGCTGCGCTTCGGAAGCCCCAACGGTGCCTTTCCCATGACCGACGGCAATTACCTTGTGACCGAGATCAACGGCGACTGGGTGGACGAGATGACGTTGTCGGGAAAGATCCTGTGGTCGACCCACCCCCCCGGTGTCGTCTACCCCTCCGACACCAACGAGGTCGCTCCGGGGATCTTCTTGACGGTCGACTACTCCACTCCAGGTCAGATCGTCGAGTTCAACAAGGCCGGGCAGCTGCTGTGGCGATACGGGCCGACGAGCGGCCCAGGCATGCTGAACCATCCGTCACTGTGCGAGCCGATTCCCACGAACGGCGACATCTTGTGCAACGACGACGCGAACGATCGGGTCATCGTGGTGGACCCTCGTACCGACAAGATCGTCTGGCAGTACGGGCACACCGGGGTCGCGGGCAGCACCCCCGGGTACCTCAGCGGGCCCGACGGAGTCGACTTGGCTCCGCCCTACTCCATGCTCGTCCGGCACACGCCTACGATGGGCGTGCCGTCGGGTCAGTGCGCGGGCGGCCTTCCAGCCGGCGCCTGCACCGTCTTCCCGTGATACTGCCCGGGCTCTTGGGAGGCAGCGAGGGGACGACCGAAGGCTGAGTTGGCGCTGGGCACAGAAGAGCGCCATGCGCTCGAGCGCTTGGCGAATCGGTGCAAGAGCGCACCAGCTCGGCCAGGGGAGCCGAGGTCGGTCACCGAACCGAAGGCCAGGGTGCGGCTCCGGAGCTGCCGACGATCAGCTCGGCCACAAGGTAGACCACCGTGAAGGCGAACGGCACGAGGGCAGCCGCAACGCTGGCTGCACGCTCCTTCAGTCGGAGGATCGACACGAGCGCCACGATCCCGCCGGCGAAGCCGCTCGACAATCCCGGGAATGCGCCCGCTGGACCCATGAGCTTCCAGCCGAGGACGAGCACGATGGAAGGCACTGCCGCTCAGCTCGAACAGCTGGCTGAAGTAGCCGATGAGCGCGTCGATACCCATGTACTCGCTCGTGGACGGACCGACACCCTCGGTCCTCCAGATCTCGTCGGTCCTCCAGATCTCGTTCTTCGAGGAGTCGAGGTCGCCCTTGCCAAACAGCTCGTCGCCGCGCGTCGCCGCGTAGAGCCCGTTTTCCTCACTCATCGCATCTCCCTCCGCTCCGCCGCCTCGGTGGACGCTCCTCGCCCCCCTCGGGCCGAAGGTCTCATCGCGCGGTGCCGGAGGCTGGCGACCAACCGCCGTGATCCGGGGCGAGGACGGTCGCGGCACCAACCGGGGTGGGCATCTCGTGCGACCCGGGTGATCCCGGATCCAGTCAGTCGCCAGGCCAGG
>JAKATJ010000003.1:27761-49089 GCA_021828005.1 Actinomycetes bacterium
TCGGACCAGGGCGACCGTCCGTCGGACCAGGGCGACCGCTCTTCTTGACAACCGCAATGAGCTCTGTGAGGATCACGCGCGCCGTACCCATACGTATCCGCTCTCGGCTGACGAGAAGTCCGCGGCGACTTGTCGGGCGCTGCCGCCGACCGTCAGATGGGGAGACCTGTATCAATTGATCGTGCCGGGGGGCAGGAGGTCCGTTCCCGTGACGAGCCGACCGGTCGAGGTCGTAAGCGGCGCGGTGGGCGACGCTGAGCGAAGGGGGACACATGGCAGACCGGCACGACGACACTTCCGGCACGACTGACGTCGGGAGAGTAGGTGAGCTCGACCGCCGCAGCGTGCTCAAGCTGCTCGGGGCGGGCGTGCTCGGCCTCGGAGGAGCTGGACTCGCGTCGGGGACCGCGTCGGCTTCCGATGCGCAGCTCCGGTCCATGCGTTCCAACCGGCTCTCGGCCGCCGGGTCCTCGACGATCAAGATCGGCTATATCACTCCCCGCACCGGTCCGCTCGCGGGCTTCTCGGAGTCGGACCCCTTCGTCCTGGGCAAAGTCCGAGGGACTGCCCAGTACTCGAAAGGGATCAAGATCCGGGGAAAGCACCACTCGATCAGCATCAAGGTCGTCGACAGCCAGTCGACACCGAACCGTGCGGCCCAGGTCGCCCAGCAGCTCGCCCTCAGCACAAAGGTCGACCTCATCCTCGTTTCGAGTGCACCCGAGACGACCAACCCCGTCGCTGCGGCTGCCGAGCAGTACCACGTCCCGTGCCTCGCGACGGTCGTCCCGTGGGAGTCGTGGTACGCGGGCCTCGGCGGGGACCCGTTGAAGCCCACGAAGTCCTTCGAGTACTGCACGATGTTCTTCTTCGGGATGAAGGAGTTCGCCGGAACCTTCCTGCCCATGTGGGAGCGGATCCAGAAGAAGACCCACGCCGACAAGGTGTTCGCCGGGATGTACCCGAACGACGCGGACGGCAATGCGTTCAGGGCTGGCTTCCCCCTTTTCGCCAAGGCCGCAGGGTACGAATTCGTGACAGGCGGGGCGTACACCGACGGGACGACGACATACTCGTCCATGATCGCCGACTTCAAGTCGCACAATTGCGCGTTCTTCCAGAACGCCCCGTTACCCCCGACATTCAACACCTTCTGGAAGCAGGCGATCACCCGGGACTATAGGCCCGTCCTGGCGACGGTGGCGAAGGTGCTCCTCTTCCCGTCCACAGTGGAGGCGCTCGGGAAGCTCTCGACCAACATCGCGACCGACGCCTGGTGGACGCCGTTCACCCCGCACAAGTCCTCCCTGGACGGCCAGACCGCACGGGAGCTCGCGACCCAGTGGCAGCACGCGACGGGCAACGTCTGGTGGCAGTCGCTCGGGTCGACGTACTCGCTCTTCGAGGTAGCCGCCGAGGCCTTCAGCGCGGTGAGCACACCTCACGACCACGGCGAGGTCGCGTCTGCGCTGCACAAGGTCAGCTACACGGGGATGTGCGGGACCATCGACTTCGCCAAGGGCCCTGCACCCGGTGTCGGCATCATCAACCCCGTCGGCGTCCAGTGGAAGCCCGACCTCGAGGTCTTCGGCAAGAGGTTCTCCTGGGTGCCCGCAGTGGTCGACAACTCGCTGACAAAGGAGACCAAGCTCACCGGCAGCCTCGTGGCGGGCACCTACTGACCAGTCGGCACCCCGTGGTGTTGCTGGAGCTCGAAGAGGTCACCAAGCGTTACGGGCAGCTGGTCGTCATCGACCGAGTGTCTCTGCGCGTCGACGAGGGCGAGCTCGTCGGCATGGTCGGGCCGAACGGTGCAGGCAAGACGACGCTCTTCGGCGTCATCTCGGGTGACGTCCGTCCCGAGGAGGGCCGCGTCTTGCTCGACGGGGCCACATTGAACCGTCTCGGTCCCGCTGCTCGCTGCCGCATGGGTATCGGGAGGACCTACCAGGTACCGCGGCCGTTCGGAGGGATGACGGTGTTCGAGAACGTCCTGATGGCGAGCCAGCAGGGCGCTCGCCTCCGGGGTTGGGAAAGCCGCCATGCCGCAGCGATCGTGCTCGGCCGGACCGGGCTCCAGAGCCTGGCAAACCGCCCCGCGGAGACGCTCGGGCTTCTTGGGCGCAAACGCCTGGAGGTGGCAAGAGCTCTTGCGACGCGGCCTCGCCTTTTGCTCCTCGACGAGGTGGCTGGTGGTCTCACCGACCTCGAGGTTGCAGAGCTCATGGGCGTGGTGCGGTCCATCCGATCGGAGGGCGTCGCCATCGTCTGGATCGAGCACGTGGTCCGTGCGCTGATCGACACCGTCGATCGCCTGGTCTGTCTGGCGAGCGGCCGCCTCGTGGCCGACGGCGCGCCTGTGGCTGTCCTCTCCGATCCGGCGGTGCGGGAGGTCTACCTGGGGACCGATGTCGCAGAGGACGCGGTGGTTCATCGGTGAGCGAGAAAGCCGTTTCTGCGGCACTGCTCGAGGTGCGGGGGCTGACCGTCTATCACGGCCAGTTGCGCGCGCTCGACAACATCGACCTCGCGGTCGCGACTGGCGAGACGTACGCGATCATCGGCGCCAACGGTGCCGGGAAGTCGACCCTCCTGCGCACGATCGTAGGACTGCACGAACCGAAGTCCGGCCATGTCGTCCTCGACGGACGTGACATCACGAGGGAGGCACCCGACCGGCGCCTTGCAGCTGGGGTCGCGTTGGTCCCGGAGGGACGCAGGCTGTTCCCTTCGCTCACGGTCGAAGAGAACCTCCTCGTCGGCATGCACAAGGCGCGACCAGGAACGTTCGACATGAAACGCGTCTCCGAGCTCTTCCCCTGGATCCCCGATCGTCGCAAACAGCGCGCGTCACAGCTTTCTGGTGGCGAGCAGCAGGCCGTCGCGATCTGCAGAGCACTGCTCGCGAACCCGCGCGTGCTGCTCCTCGATGAGCTGTCTCTCGGTCTTGCGCCGATCGTGGTGCGCCGCATCTACGAGGTCCTCCCGGCACTCGTGGCGGAAGGGCTCACGATCCTCTTGGTCGAACAGGACGTTGCCCAGGCACGACAGATCGCCTCCCAAGTGCACTGCCTCCTGGAAGGCCGCACCTCGCTCACGGGTCGGCCGGACGAGGTCACGGCTGAGCAGATCGAAGAGGCGTACTTCGGCGTTGGGGCGCTTCCAGTGAGCGCTTCTGCGGCCGATCCCGGAGGGTGACCTGATGGAGTGGGCGAACGCCATCGTCCAGGGAATCGTAACCGGCGGCTTCTACGCGCTGTTCGCCTGCGGGCTCTCATTGATGTTCGGGGTCATGGGGATCATCAACCTGGCGCACGGCGATCTGGCCATCATCGCTGCCTACGTCGCGATCGCGCTCATCCCGTCGACCCACCTGCCGATGGTGTGGGCGTTCGTGGTGGTCGTACCGATCTTCGCGGTCGGCGGCTATGTGGTCCAGCGCACGCTGCTGCAGGCGAGCCTCGACAGGAGCCCGTTCACCACCCTGCTCGTGGCGTTCGGCATGTCCGTGATCATCGAGAACGTCCTGCTCGAGGTGTTCTCCGCGAACGGTCAGTCGATCACAATTGGCACACTTATCACCAAGTCCTTCTCGTTGAACAGCACGATCACGATCTCCTACTTCTCGGTGATCGTGCTTGCGGTAGCCATCATGGTGCTCGGTGGAATCCAGCTCTTCCTCTCGCGGACCGCCACGGGCCGCCTCGTCCGCGCTGTCGCAGACGACAGGGAGGCGGCGCAGCTCGTGGGGGCCAACTACCGCCACGTGTTCGGGATCGCCGCCGCCATCGCCTTCGCCACCGTCGCGCTTGCAGGGCTTTCCTATGGGATGCTGACCGAGTTCGTGCCGACCTCGGGAGTGACGACGCTCCTGTTCGCCTTCGAGTCGGTCGTCATCGGCGGGATCGGGAACGTCTGGGGCACCCTGGTCGGTGGCGTCGTTCTCGGCGTGGCTCAGCAGATCGGTGCTCAGATCAATCCCGCGTACCAGATCCTGGCGGGCAACCTGGTGTTCCTTGCCGTGCTCGCAGTCAGACCTCGGGGCCTGTTCGGGATGCGGACGGCGTGACGACGCAGCAGCGCGCACCGACCCGTAGGATCACGGCGTCCGGTACCTTGCAGGTCCGGCGGGCCGGGGCCTCGGGGATCCTCGTCGGCGCGGCGGGCCTCGTGGTGCTCGCCTTGCTCGCGTTCATGCCGGTGATCGTCTCGGAAGCCGACACGACCCTGCTCGTCAACTTCTTCGTATTGCTGACGATGGCCGTGATGTGGAACCTCCTCGCCGGGTACGCAGGAATGGTGTCCATCGGGCAGCAGGCGTTCGTTGGGCTGGGCGGGTACGGAGTGCTCGTGCTGGCGATGAACGGCTTCAATCCGGTGGCTGCGATCCCGGTCGCCGCAGTCGTCGCCGCGTTGATCGCACTCCCTGTCTCGGTGCTCCTGTTCCGGCTCGGCGGTGGGTACTTCGCCATCGCGACGTGGGTGGTGGCGGACACCGCGCAGATTGTCGTCAGCAGCATCACGTCCCTCGGGGGCGGAACCGGGCATCCGGTGCCTGGGTTGTCGAGCATGAGCCCCCACACGTTCGCCGAGACCACCTACTGGGCCGCGCTCGCCGTTGTGACGATCTCGCTGGGCATCGCGTACGGCTTGTTGCGAAGCCCTCTCGGCCTGCTCATGGCGGCGGTGCGCGACGACGAGGTGAGCGCACGCAGCGCCGGCGCGCGGGTGATGACGACCCGTCGGATCGTCTACGTCGTGGCAGCCCTCGGGTGCGGGGCGGCAGGCGCGATCCTGGCCGTGAGCCAGCTCCAAGTCCAGCCAAGCTCGATCTTCAGCGTCCAGTGGGCTGCGGAGATGATCTTCGTGAGCATGATCGGAGGCATGGGCACTCTCGAGGGTCCCATTCTCGGGACCGTCTTGTTCTTCGTCCTTCAGCAGAACCTTGCGCAGGACGGCGCCTGGTACCTCATCATCTTCGGCGCGGTGGCGGTCTTGGTGTCGATTTGGACGCCGCGGGGATTGTGGGGTGCCATACGCCAACGGAGCGGGATCGAGCTCTTCCCCGTCGGTTATCGGCTCCACGAAGGAGCGCTGCACCTGGTGACGCAGCCTCAGCTGCTCGACGGTGGCTCCGCAGCAGGCTCGAACGGGCCTGGGTCGGGCGCAGGCGCTCGGAGGCGCCGTTTGCGCCCTTGATCTCCGACCGTGCGGGGATGATTGACAACGTCTGACCAGCTCGACAAAGTCAGTGCCGATGTCGGGTGTGGACCCCAATGGGAAAGCTGGCGATGGGAGAGTGCCGTGCAGCAGCTGCGGACGCAGGTTGGGATCGTCGGTGCCGGGCCTGCGGGGCTGTTGCTCTCCCATCTGCTCGCCCAGGAGGGAGTCGAGTCCGTCGTCTTGGAGCGCCGCTCCCGCGGCTACGTCGAGCAACGGGTGAGGGCGGGGGTTCTCGAGCACAGCACGGCCCAGCTCCTGGTCGAGTGTGGTGTCGGAGAGCGCATGCGGCGCGAGGGCCTGGTTCATCACGGCATCGAGCTGCGATTCGCTGGCGAGCGTCATCGGATGCCTCTGACGGATCTCGCCGGGGGACGGTCGCTGGTCGTCTACGGCCAGCAGGAGGTGGTGAAGGATCTCATCGCTGCGCGCCTCGCGGTCGACGGCGATCTGCGGTTCGACACCGAGGTGACGGGCCTGGAGGGGTTCGAACATTGGTCCGGAGGGGCCAGCTCGACCGGCGGCCCGCGTATCCGTTTTCGCACCCTCGAAGGCGAATCCGGTACCCTGGCTTGTCAGGTGATCGCCGGCTGTGATGGCGCTCACGGCATCGCGCGCACTGCGGTGGCGGGGCGGTCCGTGGTGCAGGTGCGGGAGTACCCGTATGCGTGGCTCGGCATCCTGGCGGCGGCTCCGCCGTCAACCGAAGAGCTGATCTATTGCCGAAGCGAACGCGGGTTTGCGCTCTACTCGATGCGGACCCCGCAGATCAGCCGCCTCTACCTTCAGGTGCCACCGGGCGAGCCACTCGACCGCTGGCCGGATGAGCTGATCTGGCAAGAGCTGCGAGACCGGCTGACGACCGGGGACGGCTGGTCTCTCTCCGAGGGGCCGATACTCGAACGGTCAGTGACCACAATGCATGGTGCGGTGGTCGAGCCGATGCGACATGGGCGGCTGTTCCTCGCGGGGGACGCCGCCCACGTGGTCCCCCCTACGGGTGCCAAGGGCCTGAACCTCGCGGTTGCAGACGTTCGGGAGCTGGCTGAGGCGCTGGTGAGGATGCTCACCAAAGGCGACGAAGATCTCGTCGACGAGTACTCGACACGCGGCCTCAGTCGCGCGTGGCGCGCTGAGGAGTTCTCGTCGTTCATGACGACGATGCTGCACCCGCTCGGAGGAGACGATTTCGGCAATCGGCTCCAGCTCGCTCGCCTAGACCACCTCGTACGTTCCGACGGCCTATCTCGTTGGCTCGCGGAATGCTACGTGGACCTGACGGGGTCCTGAAGAACCCTATGCTCGTCGAATGAGCGAAGTCACCAGTATCGTGTCGTCCGCGCGCTTTCGCGAGGACGGGACGATGGCGCTGGAGTGGGTTGCCGGCTATCTCGAACGACTCGAGAGCTGTGCCGTTTCGCCATCTGTCGTTCCCGGTGGCATCGCGGCACGTCTGCCGGCCCATGCGCCCGAAGATCCCCAGCCCTTCTCCGCGATCCTTGCCGACCTCGACCGCGTGATCGTGCCCGGGATCACCCACTGGCAGGCTCCGGGGTTCTTCGCGTACTTTCCCGCCAGTTCGTCGCCCCCGTCCATTCTGGGCGAGCTGGTGTCAGCTGGCCTCGCGGTGAACGGGATGCTCTGGTCGACTAGCCCCGCGTGCACTGAGCTCGAGATGGTCGTCCTCGACTGGCTCGTCGAGTTGCTGCGGCTTCCCGAGCACTTTAGTTTCGCCGGCACGGGCGGCGGCGTCATCCAGGATTCCGCGTCCTCTGCGACGCTGTGCGCTCTGGTCGCGGCCCGCGAGCGAGCGCTCCAACAAGGCGCGTCGCTCGACCGCCTCACGCTGTACGCAACGTCGGAAGCGCACTCGTCGCTGCCGAAGAATGCGAAGGTTGCCGGCTTTGCGCGCGACCAGATACGCAGCGTGCCAGTGAGAGACGATTTCTCCATGGATCCCTCGTCGCTCTCCGTGCTGATCGACGAGGACCGTGCGTCTGGGTTCGTCCCGTGCTTTGTGATCGCGACCGCAGGCACGACGTCCTCGATGGCGTTCGACCCGCTGCGGGCCATCGGCAACATCTGCCAGGAGCAAAATGCGTGGCTCCATGTGGACGCCGCCATGGCGGGATCGGCCGCGATCTGTCCCGAGCTGCGAGGTTTTCAAGACGGGCTCGAGCTCGCCGACAGCTACGCGTTCAACCCGCACAAGTGGCTGCTCACGAACTTCGACTGCGACTGCTTCTACGTGCGCGACCGAGCAGCGCTCACCGATGCGTTGTCTGTCAACCCAGAGTACCTCCAGAGCTCTTCCACCGTTCCCGGTCCGGTCGTCGACTACCGGGACTGGCAGATTCCGCTGGGTCGGCGCTTTCGGTCGCTCAAGCTGTGGTTCGTCGTGCGTACCTACGGGGCCAGTGGCCTTCGCAGCCACGTGCGCAACCATGTGGCGCTCGCTGCGCGCCTCCGAGGCCGCATCGAGGCCGACGATCGGTTCGACCTTTGCGCTCCGCCGGTGCTCAATTTTCTGTCGTTCGCGCATGTCGCGGGAGACGCGGTAACGGAGCGGCTCCTCCGCGACCTCAATGACACCGGGCGCGTCATGCTGAGCCACACGGTCCTTGGAGGTCGCTATGCGATCCGCTGTTCGATCGGAGGAACCTGGACCCAGGAAAGACACGTCGACGAGCTGTGGAACCTCATCGACGAGCTGGCGCCGCAAGGATCGGGCAGTCGAGTGCCACCGCGAGGCAGAAGCTCGGGAGTGTGAGGGGCGGGAGCGACGGCCGCCATGGAATCGAGCCGAGCAGACGAGCCCACCGACGAGCGGGCTGGTCCCCGCGGCGACGAGCTCTTCGCGTAGCAGAGGAAGTCCGCACCCTCGCGCGCTCAACGCGGCGTGCTCCGCCACGACGAGCTGTATCCGTCGTGCACCCTCGACACGCCGCGTTCGGCCGCCGCGCGCGTGGAGGCCGTGAGCTCCTCCAGCGCGGCCGACAGGACGAGCTCGGGTACCTCAGGTGTGCGGATGCGTCGTGCAGCAGCGGGGAGCCACGAGAGGTCCCTCTCGAGGCGAGCCTTCGCCTGTGCGATCGTCGAATGCCCGCGAAGCCGCCGCCCGCCTCGGAAGACGGGGACCAAGAGCCCCTCCGCCGAGCCCGGTGGCGCCTCGCCTCGGCGGGCGAGGACGTCGCAGCGACCCTCCGTGCGCCAGATTTGCTTCGCTCCTGGAAGCGTCTCCTTGCCGGGAGACAACTTCATGACCGGCCTGCCGCCCAGCTCGACGAGCTTGTACACCGAGTCCACATAGGGGGCGTCTGCGACCGTGCCGAAGCGGGTGCCGACGCCGGCCGCGTCGATGGGCGTCTTCGAGGAGGCGAGGTCTTGGAGGAGGTACTCGTCGAGCGAACCGCTCACGAAGATGCGCACGTGGGAGAGGCCTCGTCGGTCGAGGATGTCGCGGGCTGCACGGGCGAGCTCGTCGACGTCTCCGCTGTCGAGGCGGATGGCGACCCTGTCGGTCAGGCCGAGATCCGCCACGACGCGCGCGGCGGCCTCCACCCCCGAGAGGGTGTCGTAGGTGTCCACGAGGAAGGTGTGAGGGGGCGGCAGGTCTTCTGCGAAGGCTCGAAACGCTTCCGTCTCGGTCGGAAACGCCTCGACGTAGGAGTGGGCCATCGTTCCCGACGCGGCGAGGCCGAGTTGCCGAGCCGCCTCGACGTTGCTCGTCCCGGCGAAACCGGCGATCGCGGACAGCCTCGCGACGGCCATGCCGGCCTCGGTCCCGTGGGTACGTCGCAGGGCGAAGTCGACGAGCTCGATCGGGCCGGCGGCAAGACGGCAGCGCGTCGCTTTCGTGGCGACCGCCGTCTGGAACGTGACTTGGTTCAACAGATAGGTCTCGACGAGCTGGGCCTCGGGCAGTGGCGCCGTGACTTCGATCAACGGCTCTCCGGCCAGTACCACCCGACCCTCCTCCACGGCCTCCACGTCGCCGGAGAAGCGGAGGTCGCGCAAGGCGTCGACCGTCTCGAGGTTGAATCCGTGGCGGGCGAGCCACTCGAGGTCCTGGTCTTCGAATCGGAAGCCTTCGAGGTAGTCGAGGCAGTCATCGATGCCTGCAGCGACGAGGAAGCCGCGGTCGGATGGGAGAGCGCGCACGTACAGCGAGAAGGTCGCGGATGCCGTCATGCCACGGCGCAGGTAGCTCGCTGCCATGGTCAGCTCGTAGAGGTCCGTGATCAATGCGCGCCCCATGACGCTCTCACGCTACCGACCTCCAGAGGTCCCGCGGGTTGCCAACCTGCTCGCGAAAATGGTTCCTAGACTCCCGCCGTGCCGACGATCGACTTGGGATGGGATCGGTGAGCGTTCTCCACGTCGTGGAGACCTACGGCTACGCAGCCGTGTTCGTGCTCGTGGCCGTCGAGAGCCTCGGCGTCCCCCTCCCGGGTGAGAGTGCCCTGATCGCTGCGGCAGGCTATGCGGGGACGCACCCCCACAGACTGGCGATCGGTCTGATCTTCGCCGTCGGGGCGGCGGCGGCGATCCTCGGAGACACCACCGGGTACTGGATCGGCGACAAGGGTGGCTACCGGTTGGTGTACCGCTACGGCCGGTACGTACGGCTCGACGAGTCGAAGATCAAGGTTGCCCACTATCTGTTCGACCGGCGCGGTGGGGCAGTCGTCTTCTTCGGCCGGTTCGTGTCGGTCCTGCGTACCTATGCTGCATTCCTCGCTGGCACCACTCGGATGCGATACCGCCGGTTCCTCGTCTTCAACGCGTCAGGTGGCATCGTCTGGGCGGCAGCGTACGCGTTCATGGCCTACTACGCGGGATCCTTCCTGTCGAAGGCGTCGGCACCGTTCGAGATCGGGTTCGCCTCCCTCGCAGTCGTTGCCGTCGCGATCGGGTTCTTCGTCGTGCGTAGGCACTTGTCGGCGCTCGTGGAGCGCGCGGAGGCTGCGTACCCAGGGCCACTGGTGCGCCCCGACCAGCGCCGAAGGTCAGGGGCGCCCGGTCCCGAGCCCGCGGAGGGGGGCACAGGCGGCCGGGGGGACGGGCCCTCGCCCGTCTGCCGAGACACCGGTGCGTCGAGACTTCCAGGCGACCAGTCCTCAGGGTAGCGGTGCGGGCGGATCTCGCAAGGCCCGGCCCTGGCGACGTCTCCGACCGGCGCGGACGGGGGTGCCTACGTTCTCCCACGTCTTGGGCGCCACCTCGCGACCGGGACGGCCCCGGGCAGGCACGGTCGAGCTGCAACCCGGGTGAGGATCGTCCCTTCTCGGGCCGGGTCGAGCAGGTCGGGGAGGGGGGATTCGAACCCCCGGCCTCGTGCACCCAAAGCACGTGCGCTACCAGGCTGCGCCACTCCCCGGCGGCTGCGGCATCCAGACGCGACTGCCAATCGTAGGCGCGCGCTCAAGCCTTCTTGCCGAGGATCCTGTTCATCTTCGTGCCACAGACGGGGCACGACCCCTGGGCAGCACGTCGACCGTTCGCCAGCTCGACCTCCTGGCCCTCGAAGGTCCGCTTCTCCCGGCACTTGACGCAGTACCCCTCGTAGTCCGCCATCGGGTGACTCCTCTCTGATCTCCGGACCTCGGGCACGACAGGGACACCGGCCGACGTTTCCCACGCGCCCACCGTCGATCCTGGCGCGCAAGCTAGCCGCCAAGACCTGGGGGTTGTGGGATGGGACTGTGCCAGGGGTCCGGTCCAGGCGGCGAGCAGCTGCCGGGGACCCCACGGCGCGGGGGCCCAGAAGCGGCCCGGTAGAGTAAGGGACCCATGCGCGCCACCAGAGAAGCGGTCGAAGGCAACAAGGTCCGCCTGTCGGTGGAAGTCGACGAGACGGAGGTCGACAACGTGCTCGGGGAAGCGATCCGCACGCTGTCCCGCCAGGCCAAGGTCCCGGGATTCCGACCCGGGAAGGTGCCGCGCCAGGTGCTCGAGGCGCGGATGGGCGGTGCGGCCGCGTTGCGAGCCGAGGCGCTGCGTGAGGCAATCCCCGATTTCTACGCGCGCGCGCTCGCCGAGGTCGAGATCGACCCGATCTCCTCCCCGGAGATCGACATCACCTCGGGCCAGGAGGCGGGGGCACTGGCGTTCGCCGCCGTCGTTCAGGTGCGACCGCTCGTCCCCGTGCCCGGCTACGCGGGTCTGAAGGTGACGGTGCCTTCCCTGACGGTCTCCGAGGCGGAAGTCGACGCCCAGCTGGACCGCTTGCGAGAGACCGACGCCGAGCTCGTGGAGGTGGACCGGCCGGCGAGAGACGGCGACCACGTCACGATTGACGTGCACGGGACGCTGCCCGACGGTGAAGAGGTAATGAGCGCAGACGATCTCGTCTACGAGGTGGGAAGCGGGCGGATCGTGTCGGCCCTCGACGACCAGCTCCGTGGCTCCAAGGTGGGAGACGTGCTCGGCTTCGATGCGGTCGTGCCGGATCAGACGTCGCAAGCGGGCCGCGAGGTCGCATTCCGCGTGCTCGTGAAAGATGTGCACGAGAAGGTGCTGCCGCCGGTCACCGACGAATGGGTTGCGGACGCATCGGAGTTCGCCGCCGTGGACGAGCTGCGTGCGGATCTGCGCGAGCGCATGGCGCGCGTGAAGATCGTGCAGGCACAGCTTGCGCTTCGACAGGGCGCGCTCGCGGCGCTCGCGCAATTGGTCGAGGACGACCAGGTTCCAGAGGTGCTCGTCGAGGAGGAAGAGCGGCAGCGACTCCACGATCTCGATCACCGCCTCCAGCAGCAGGGGATCGGCGTCGGTCAGTTCCTCGAGATGACGGGGCAGGACGAAGAAGAGTTTCTCGCGAGTGTCCGCCTCCAAGCGCGAGAGGCGGTGAAGACCGACCTCGCGCTCCGATCGGTCGCGGAGGAGGAGTCCCTCGAGGTCACCGACGAGGAGCTCGAGTCGGAGCTGGTGGCCATGGCGTCCCGGCTGCAGCTCGAGGCCCCCGTCGTGCGCGAACGCCTCACGCGCGCCGGCCGCATTGCCGCGGTACGCTCGGAGCAGCGGAAGACCAAGGCGCTCGCGTGGCTCCTCGACCACGTAGAAATGGTCGACGAGGCAGGCGCCCCGGTCTCCAGGGACGACTTGCGAGTGGAGCCGAGCGCAGAGGCCGACGCCTCTGTCGGAGGTCCGGAGGAGGGTGTGGGGGGCGTCGGCGGTGGTGCTGCGGTCGAGGCGTCCGAGCTGGCGGTTGCCGAGCCCGGCGCCCGCGTGACCTATGGGGAGAGCGAGGCATGAGCGCATCGCAAGACAACGCATCGCGGGACAAGAGGTGGCGCGCCAGGAATTATCTGGTGCCCACGGTGGTGGAGCAGTCCAACCGGGGGGAGCGTGCCTACGATCTGTACTCGCGTCTGCTGCGCGAGCGGATCATCTTCCTGGGCACGCCCATCGACGACACCGTCGCGAACCTCGTGTGCGCGCAGCTGCTCTTCCTCGAGTCCGAGGAGCCCGACAAGGACATTCACCTTTACATCAACTCGCCCGGCGGCGATATCACGGCACTGTTCGCAATCTACGACACGATGAAGTACATCAAGCCTGACGTCTCGACGTTCTGTTTCGGACAGGCTGCCTCGGCGGCAGCGGTTCTGCTGGGTGCAGGCGCTCACGGCAAGCGGTTCGCGCTCCCGCACGCACGAATCCTGCTGCACCAGCCGTTTGGGGGGGTCGAAGGCCAGGCGAGCGACATCGAGCTCCAAGCCAAGGAGATCTTGCGGATGCGCGACTTGCTGAACGGGATGCTGGCGGCGGACACCGGGCAGCCATATGAGAAGGTCGGCAAGGACACCGACCGCGACTTCGTGATGACCGCGGAGGAAGCTGTCGCGTATGGCGTGATCGACGAAGTGATCACGGCGCGCGACACCCCAGCACTTGAGGCGGTGGGCGCCGCCTAGCAATTGCCTACGGGGCGGGCGTTCGAGCCGAGGCAGCCGCATCTCGGACCTGCCGTGTGGACGGCGGAACCGGTCGGGCAGTATCTAGCAACAGCAGTAGCGGCAGTTCGAGCAGAGGAGAGCGGGAGTGGCGAAGTTCGGCGAGGGGGGGGACCTGGTGAAGTGCAGCTTCTGCGGGAAATCGCAGAAGCAGGTGAAGAAGCTCATCGCCGGGCCCGGCGTCTACATCTGCGACGAGTGCATCGACCTTTGCAACGACATCATCGCGGAGGAGCTCACCGAGACCACCGAGCTCAGCTTCGAGGATCTTCCGAAGCCGCGGGAGATCTTCGACTTCCTGAACGACTACGTCGTCGGCCAAGAGTACGCGAAGAAGATTCTTTCTGTCGCGGTGTACAACCACTACAAGCGCGTGCAGGCAGGGACGCCGGCCGACGACGACGCGGTGGAGCTGGCGAAGTCCAACATCCTGCTGCTCGGTCCAACGGGGTGCGGGAAGACGCTGCTCGCCCAGACGCTCGCACGGATGTTGAACGTGCCCTTTGCCATCGCGGACGCCACTGCGTTGACCGAGGCGGGTTACGTGGGAGAGGACGTCGAGAACATCCTGCTCAAGCTCATCCAGGCCGCTGACTACGACGTGAAGCGTGCTGAGACCGGGATCATCTACATCGACGAGATCGACAAGATCGCCCGTAAGAGTGAGAACCCGTCGATCACGCGAGACGTCTCAGGGGAAGGCGTGCAGCAGGCACTGTTGAAGATCCTCGAGGGGACCACGGCATCCGTTCCGCCCCAGGGGGGTCGCAAGCATCCCCATCAGGAGTTCATCCAGATCGACACGACCAACATCCTGTTCATCTGTGGCGGGGCGTTCGCGGGCCTCGACAAGATCATCGAGAGCAGGATCGGGCGGAAAGGCATCGGCTTCCGGGCCGAGGTGCGCCAGCGCAGCGAGCGCGATGACACCGAGATCCTTCGCCACGTGCTGCCGGAGGACCTCATCAAGTTCGGGTTGATCCCGGAGTTCATCGGCCGCCTGCCTGTGGTGGGAGCGGTCAGCCAGCTCTACAAGGATGCTCTCATCCGGATCCTCGTCGAGCCGAAGAACGCCCTCACGCGTCAGTACCAGCGGGTGTTCGCGCTCGACGGGATCGAGCTCGAGCTGGTGCCCGACGCGTTGGAGGCTGTCGCAGAACAGGCGCTTCTGCGTGGTACCGGCGCACGCGGCTTGCGCGCGATCCTCGAAGAGGTCCTGCTCGACGTCATGTACGACCTTCCGAGCCGAAGCGATGTGGGAAAGTGCGTGGTCGACCGGGCAGTGGTGCTCGACCGGGTGCATCCCACCCTCGTCCCGCTCGGTGAGTCGACGGTGAAGGCTGCCAACCGGAGCCGCCGGGCAGCATCCTGAACGGCTGCGACCCAGCACAGTGCCAGCATTTACCTCCCTGAAGGACGCGCTCGTCTGGCTCGACGGCCACATCGACTTCGAGTCGACGGTGCCGAGCCGGCGGTCTCTGCCGACTCTCGATCGCATGTGCGAGCTCATGACGATGCTCGGCGAACCCCAGCGTGCCTACCCCGCCATCCACTTGACCGGCACGAACGGCAAGGGATCGACCGCCGCGATGGTGACGGCGCTCTTGGGTGCGCGCGGGCTCTCGGTCGGCACGTACACGAGCCCGAACCTGGAGAGTGTGAACGAGCGGATCTCGCGTGCCGGCGCGCCGATCGACGACTTCTCCTTCACCGAGGTGCTGCACCTCCTCTCGTTGATCGAGTCCTCACTCTCAGACCGGCTTACCCGCTTCGAGGTGCTCACGGCTGCGGGGTTGTCGTGGTTCGCCGACGTGGCAGTGGACGCGGCAGTGGTCGAGGTCGGCGTGGGCGGTACGTGGGACGCGACCAATGTGATCGACGGGGTCGTCGCGGTGCTCACCAACGTGAGCTACGACCACACCGACATCCTGGGCCCGACGTTGGAGGGAATCGCGCGCGACAAGGCCGGCATCGTGAAGCCAGGGAGCGTCGCCGTGGTCGGGGAGGGGGATCCGGACCTGGTCGCCCTGATCCGATCGGTGGCCGAAGGGGCGGGTGCCGCCCAGGTGTGGGTGCGCGGCGAGGAGTTCGACTGCACGAGCAACCGGCTCGCAATCGGTGGGCGATTGGTGGACCTTCGGACGCCTGGCGCGGCGTACCACGACGTGTTGGTGCCGCTGCACGGCGAGCACCAGGGGCTGAACGCCGCATGCGCCTTGGCGGCGGTGGAGGCCTTCTTCGAAGATCCATTGGACCCCGAGGTGGTGGCCGAGGGGTTCGCCAGGGTGTCGGTGCCGGGGCGCCTCGAGGTGGTGGGTCGCAGGCCCCTGTGCATTCTGGATGGCGCCCACAACGTCGCCGGCGTCCGGGTCCTCTCGAGGGCTCTCCAGGACTTCGCCGTCGCTGGCAGGTCCGTGGCGGTCGTCGGGATGCTCGCCGGACGGGATCCCTTCGCGATGCTCGGCCCCGTCGCAGCTGCCGGCATCCGCACGCTCGTGGCGTGCGCGCCGGTGTCGCCGAGAGCCCAGCCGGCCGAGGGCGTGGCAGAAGCGGCGCGGGCGGCGGGCATGGAGGTCGTCGTGGCGGGCTCCGTCGGGGAGGCCGTATCGGTTGCCCAGGGGCTGGCGGGTGAAGATGGGCTCGTCGTGATCGCGGGCTCCCTGTACGTGGTGGCGGAGGCCCGCGCCGTCCTCGTCGAGCGACCTGGGCAGCCGACGAGCGCGCCGCCGGGCCACTGACGGGTCCCGCGCGGAGCCGCATCCCGCCGCGCGGAGCCGCATCCCGCTTGCTCGGCACCTCCGATGGTCGCTCGTGCCCGTCAGCCGCCGACGCCCAGGACGGGCCCTGGTAGGGTTTCCCGCTCGTGACCAGAACGCTCGTCATCGTCAAGCCGGACGGAGTCGAACGTGGGCTCGCCGGCGAGATCGTGTCCCGCCTCGAGCGAAAGGGCCTCCGGCTCGTGGCAGCCGAGCTGCGGGTGATCACGCGCGACGTCGCGGGACGGCACTACGCAGAACACCTGGGCAAGGCCTTCTACGAGGACCTGGTCGCGTTCATCACCCGGTCCCCTTCCCTCGTCATGGTGGTCGAGGGTCCCGACGACGAGACCTTCGCTGTCGTTCGCACGCTGATGGGGGCGACCAACCCCAAGCAGGCCGCGCCAGGGACGATCCGGGGAGACCTCGCGATCGAGACGACGGAGAACCTCGTGCACGGCTCGGATTCCCCCGAATCCGCAGCTCGGGAGATAGAGCTCTTCTTTCCAGAGCTGGACTGAAGGCGAGCAGCTGATGTCTCGGAAGGTCGTCCCGGTCGACGTGGTCGCCAGAACGGGGCAGGTCCGCCAGATCCGGCCTGGTCCGCCTTGTGCAAGATGGCGCGTTCTTCTAGCCTCTGGGGAGCTACCCACGATCGGCGGACCCCGTTGAGGTCTCCGACCAGACGTTTCCTGTCGATTCGATCCTCGGAGAGGAGCCCCAGGTCGATGCCCGACAACCGCCTCAACTTCCTCGGCCGCGACATGGCGGTCGACCTCGGCACCGCGAACACGCTCGTGTACGTGCGTGGGCGCGGGATCGTGCTGAACGAGCCTTCAGTTGTCGCGGTCGACGTGAAGGACGGGCGTCCGCTCGCAGTCGGCGCGGAGGCGAAGCGCATGATCGGCCGGACCCCCAGCAACATCCAGGCGATCAGGCCCCTGAAGGACGGCGTCATCGCGGACTTCGAGATCTGCGAGAAGATGCTTCGTTATTTCATCCACCGAGTCCACCAGCGCCGGTTCGCAAAACCCCGGATGGTCATCTGCGTGCCGTCCGGCATCACGGGGGTGGAGCAGCGTGCAGTGATGGAGGCCGCCGAGTACGCAGGTGCCCGCAAGGCCTACATCATCGAAGAACCGATGGCTGCTGCGATCGGCGCGGGACTTCCCGTGCACGAGCCGACCGGAAATATGGTTGTCGACATCGGAGGTGGCACCACGGAGGTCGCGGTGATCTCACTGGGCGGCATCGTCACGAGCCAGTCGGTTCGCATCGGCGGTGACGAGCTCGACGAGGCCATCGTGTCCTACGTGAAGAAGGAGTTCAGCCTCGCGCTCGGTGAGCGCACTGCCGAGGAGATCAAGATCGCGCTCGGCTCCGCGTATCCTCTCGAAGAGGAGCTGCACGCGGAGATCCGCGGTCGTGACTTGGTGACCGGCCTCCCCAAGACGGTCGTCGTCTCCACCGAGGAGATCCGACGTGCGATCGACGAGCCGGTGTCTGCGATCGTCGATGCTGTCAAAGTGACCTTGGACCGAACGCCTCCGGAGCTTGCCGCGGACATCATGGAGCAGGGCATCGTGCTCACGGGCGGAGGCGCGCTCTTGCACGGGCTCGAGTCCCGTTTGCAGCACGAGACGGGGATGCCGATCGTGGTGGCCAGGGACCCCTTGAACTGCGTAGCGGTGGGCAGCGGGCAGTGCTTGGAGGAGTTCGAGGCGCTGAAACGCGTCTTGATCACCTCGTCGACCCGCTGACCGACGCGGGTCGGAAGTGGTGAGGGTGGCAAGACCTCGGCGCTCTCGCCGGACCCTTACGACCCTCGTCCTCCTAGTACTCCTCTCGGTCACCATCATCACGCTCGACGAGACGGGACGCGCCCACTTCTTCACGTCCGGAATGAGGTCGCTGGCGAGCGACATCTACTCACCGCTGCGACGTGGAGTGAACGATGTGCTCGATCCGGTCGGCCGGTTCTTCGCCGGTGCAATCTACTATGGCTCGCTCGAGCAGGAGAACCAGAAGCTCCAGAACCAGATCCTCGCGATCGAGGGACAGCGGTCGGCCATCGCGGCCGGCCAGCGGCAGTTGATCGAGCTCGAGCGACTGCAAGCGACCGACAGGCTGCCGTCGATCGTCTCCCTCCCGGCGGTCGTCGCAGAAGTGACAGCCCAGAACGTCTCGAACTTCGCTGCGACCGTCAACATCGACAAGGGCGGTGACCAAGGCGTCCGGCTGGGTGACCCGGTGGTCGGGCCAGGCGGACTCGTCGGCGAGGTCGTGACAGTGCATCACGGCAGCGCGACCGTCCGGCTGCTCACCGACGGGAAGTCCGAGATCGGCGTTTCGTTGGGCCACCAGCAGCAGGCGATCTTGGAAGGAGCGGGTCCGAACCGATCGCTCCAGATCCAGTACGTGCCCTCGACAGCGACGGTCTCGCCCGGAGAGCTGATCGAGACCAGCGGACTTCAGGGGGCTGCGCTCCCTCCGGGGATCCCGGTCGCCCGGGTGACGTCCGTTCACAGCGTGGTCGGGGCTGCCGACAAGCAGGTGTGGGCGAAGTCCCTCGCCGACCTGAACGCGTTGAGCTACGTGGAGGTGATCTTGTGGTCCGGCTCGTCGTGAGGGTAGCGGAGCGGTGAGTGGCCATGCCGTCGTGCGGGTGCTCCTCGTTGTCGCTGTCGCGCTGCTGGCCCAGGAGACCGTCGTCCTCGACGTCCGCCTCGGCGGCATGTCGCCGGACATCATGTTCCTCCTGCCCATCGCAGCCGGAGTGGTCGCTGGACCGGTCGAGGGGGCAGCGGTCGGGTTCGTGGCGGGCTTTGCCGCAGATCTGCTAGCGCCGACGCCACTCGGGTTGAGCGCCCTGGTCGGGACGGTCGTCGGCTTCGGAGTGGGGGCGATCTCGGGCAGTCTGGTGCGCGAGGTGCGCGGGCTCCCGACCGTGGTCGCGCTCGGCGCGAGCGCAGTCGCGGTCATGCTGTACGCGGTGCTCGGCGCGGTTCTCGGGGAGTCCCAGTTCCTCCAGGTGAACCTGGCGCTCGTCGTCGTCGTCGTGGCAGTCCCCAACGCGCTGCTCGCAGGACCAACGGTGCGCCTCATGCGCTGGGCGCTCACGTCGCCCGACGAGCGGTCCGCCGCAGGCGGGATGCGGTGAAGCGCCGCTCCCTCCTCCACCCCTTCCGGAGCGACCGGCTGTTCCCGAGGGCGATCGCACGTGGGAAGCCCCGCTTGGGGGGGGCTCACGCCAGGCGCCGGGCGCACCAACCCCGGATGCGTCCGCGCCGCACCGTCAGTGTCGCGGCCCTGGTCGCGTCGCCCGAAGAGGTGCCGGCCCGTCCGCGGGTGCGCATGCGCGTGGTGGCTGCGATCGTGTTCGTCCTGTTCGGTGTCATGGTGCTTCGGCTGTGGGATCTGCAGGTCATCGACCGCCACCAGTACGCGGCGGCCGTCAACCAGGATTCGCTGCGGACGGTCACAATCCCGGCGCCTCGGGGGCTCATCGTCGACCGTCGGGACACGGTGCTCGCCGGCAACAAGGTGGAGAACCAGGTCGTGCTCTCGAGGGCTGAAGCCGCTTCGAACCCCTCCATCGTCGGGAAGGTGGCCGCGCTGTGCGGGATCACGCCGGCAGCCGTCCGAGCCGCCCTCACAGACCCGCAGTACAGCCCTTACGAGCCGGTTCCCGTGCTACAGAGCGCGTCCCCTGCCGTCGTCGAGTACCTGGACGCGCATCAGTCCCAGTTCCCAGGCGTGACAGTCGTCCAGGTGACGGTCCGCGATTATCCTCAGGGTGGGACAACGGCCACTCACGTGCTCGGCTACACAGGGCCCATCACAGCGACATATCTCAAAGCCCATCCCAACAGTGGGTATTCGCAGACGTCCGTGATCGGGAGAACCGGCGTCGAGCTTGGAGCCGAGCCCTATCTGCGTGGCAAAGCCGGCCACGAGACACTCGAAGTCACGCCCACGGGCACAGAGGTCGGAGTGGTTCGCAAGACCAGGGCAGTCCAGGGCGACACTGTGGAGCTGAACCTCACAAGCGGGCTCCAGAAGAACGTCGAGCACAACCTCGCCACAGTCATCTTCTCGGACCGTGCCAGGCTCACAGGTGGGACCCACCCCGGCGCGACCAACGGCGCTGCCATCGTGCTCGACGCTCGGACCGGCGCGGTCCTTGCGCTCGCTTCCTACCCCACCTACAGCCTCACAGAGTGGGTCGGCGGGATCTCGACGTCCAATTACGACGCGTTGCGCGCAGGCTGCACCGTCGCGACAGGCGGATGCCCTCTGAACAACTACGCGATCCAGGGTCTATATACCCCTGGGTCGACGTTCAAGCTCGCCACCGCCACCGCCGCATTGCAGGCTGGGCTCATCACGCCGACGTCGACCAAGGACGACACCGGAGTCTTCACAGTCAGGACGCATGGCGATCCGACATGCACGTCGGGATGCACGTTTCATGACGCGACAGCGTTCGACGCCGGGATCATCACAATTCGGCTGGCCATTGCCGAGTCTGACGACTTCTTTTTCTACACACTCGGCCTTCAGTTCTGGCTCTCACGCTCACGATACGGAGCCACAGGTATCCAGAAGGTGGCCCACGAGTACGGCTTCGGTGACTTGACGGGTATCGACCTACCCGGAGAGGTGCAAGGCCGCGTGGACAGCCAGCGGCTGCGCGAGAAGCTCCACCAGCTCACACCGAAGAACTACCCGAACACCTCCTGGTACCCCGGGACAAACATCGAGATGGCGTTCGGCCAGGGCGAAACCGTGATCACGCCCATCGAAGAGGCGGTGGCGTACGCGACGTTCGCCGATCACGGGGTCCGTCACCAGCCCGAGGTCGTCGGTGCTGTCGTCGCGCCGAATGGCAGGGTCGTCAAGCGGGTCGAGCCCAAGGTGACCGGACACGTCTCGCTCACACCCACGGACTACCAGGCGATGCTCCAGGGGTTCATCGGCGCCACCCACACACCGAAGGGGACCGCCTACGGGACGTTTCAGCAGTACTCGAAAGTGCCGAGCTCGTATGTGATCGCGGGGAAGACCGGCACGGCCACAACCGCGACAACACGGACAGGGCGTGCGCCGAACGCCTGGTTTGTCGGGTTCGGCCCTGTGGGCGGGACAACCCAGTACGTGGTCGCCGTCGCCGTCGCCCAGGGAGGCTACGGGGAGGCGGGCGCAGCACCTGCGGTCGCCAAGATCTTCAACTACCTGTACGCGCACCCGCCGTCCGCGTCGCTCGAGCTGCCGACCGCGACGCACCAGCCGAAGCTCGCTCCCCGCACGGCGCCTCTCACGTCGGGTACGGCGTCGCCGACCACGACAGCCACGACCACGACCGCCTCCACAGCCACGACCACGACCACGACC
>JAKATJ010000003.1:49189-53676 GCA_021828005.1 Actinomycetes bacterium
CGACCACGACCGTGTTGACATCGCGTCAAGTCGGTGTCTCGGGCTCCACCGTCGTGCCACGTCGCGTGCAGACCGTGCGCGAGCGCCGGCACTCTCCAAGGAGCAAGTGGGGGCCCCCGTAGACTTGTCACACGTTGACCCGCTTCAGCCACTCTGGCCGCGGATCGAGCCGCTCTGCTTCCACGTGCAGGTGCCGGCATGCCCCGCCGACGGCGAGCTGGCGAGCTGAGAGCCCGTGCAGGGGAGGGGCGTGTCGCCTGGCTTCTTTGTTACCCCTACGCGTACGAATCGGTGTACCGGACCAGGGGCTACCGATCCTCCACGAGCTGCTGGACGGCCGACGGCCCGTGGCGTCGAGGTGCTCGAGTCGAACCTCTCAGCTGAGCCCGGCGCCGCAGGACACCGCCGGCGGGTAGCTCCGAAAGGTCCCTGGCGAGCCGAGAATCCTGGCGAGCCGAGAATCCTGGCGAGCCGCACCATCCACCTTCGAGTAATGGTCCGAACGGTTCGAGCCCCGGCGGTGGAGGGAGGCGCTCGACGCCGGAGGTCTCCTCAGTGGACGGCGACCAGGACCTCCGCGAGGAGTTCGTCCCGGGCCCCCCGGCGGGGACTCGACGTCCTTGCGATCGCGCCGCTCCCGAAAGGGTCTGGGACGCTCCACCAGGAGGTAACATCGGGCAGTTGGGAGCTGGAGGTGCTCGGTTTGGCAGCAGAGAAGCTGGCGTCGCGGGTCGAGCGGCTGCTTGCTGCACCGACTGCCCTGGTCGAGCGGGAGCACACGGGGCGCTCTGCACCTGATGACCTGCGTCCTGCAGTGCTGGCCCTGGCGGTCTTCCCTCACGCCGGCGGCGTGCCCGACGAGCCGATCCACGGTGAGGGTACCTGGCTCGAGGCGGTCGGTACCCGGCCACGTGGTGTGCGACCGAGGGAGCTCCTGGAAGCACTTGGCCCCGGTGTGCGGCTCTCACGGGCCTGCCGGATGCATCAATGGATCGAGCGCGAGGGCGCCCGGGCGGAGCCGCTGGTCGCCTGCGGCCGCGAGCCCGGTGCCGTCGCGCCGCACCGCCGAAGGGCGGGCGACATGACACGTCGAAGGAGGGATCTCCCTCATGGAAGAGCTGGAGAACGGGTGGGCCGCGACGGCCCCCCCGGTGGTTGGCGACACGGCACCGGCGAGGGACGAGCCGGTTCGGTCGGTTCGCGGGCCGGGTGAGGGTCCAGACCATCGCGAAGCAGGAACGCTGCGGGAGGTGTCGGCGCCCGCTCCTGCGCGGCCGCGGATCGGTGACACGAGGCCGGCACCCGTGGTGCGAGCACTGGTCGCGCCGCTCTCCGCCTCTCCGAAGCCTTTGGCGGAGGAGGGCGACGGGGCAGGCGCGGTCGCGGACGACGCCGTGGCACCACCGAAGCGACGCCGCCGCCGAGGCGGGAGGGAGCGAAAGGGCCGCTCAACCGGCCGTTATCTGATCTGTGTCCACGTCCAGCCTGGAATCTCCCAGATCGCGGTCCTCGAAGGCCGGTCGCTGGTCCAGCACTTCGTGTCGCACGCCCAGGACGACACGACGCAGATCGACGGGAACATCTATGCAGGTCGGGTCCAGAACGTGCTTCCTGGCATGGAGGCGGCGTTCGTCGACATCGGAATTCCGAAGAACGCCGTGCTCTACCGCGGCGACGTCCGCTATGACACCGACGACGTCGACTCCGGTGGCCGCGGCCCCGAGCCCAGGATCGAGGAGGTCCTCCGGCCGGGCCAGCTGATCCTGTGCCAGGTGACCAAGAACCCGATCGGGGCCAAGGGGGCTCGGTTGACCCAGGAAGTGTCCCTCCCGGGGCGCTTCGCCGTGTTCGTCCCGAACAGCGACGCCGTCGGGATCTCCAAGAGGCTTGGGGACAACGAGAGGCGTCGACTGCGCAAGATCGTGGATGCAGTCCGTCCTTCCGGTCACGGCTTGATCGTCCGGACGGCGGCAGAGGGCGCCACAGAGGACGAGTTGCGCCGCGACGTCGAGGGGCTGCTCCAGCAGTGGGCTTCGATCGAGCGAGCTGCCGCACGCATGACCGGGCCAGGCCTCTTGTACAGCGAGCCCGAGCTGGCGGTCCGGATCCTGCGCGAGGAGCTGAACAGCGAGTACCGCGGGGTGATCATCGACGACCCGACCCTGTTCGACCAGGTGCGCGGCTACGTCGAAATGGTCAGCCCGGACCTTGCGGACCGGGTCGAGCTCTTCGACGCACGGGCCGAAGGTCAGTCGCTCTTCGACCGCTACTACGTGCACGAGCAGCTGCACAAGGCGCTCGACCGGAAGGTGTGGCTGCCCTCTGGGGGATCCCTGATCATCGAGCGCACCGAGGCGCTGACCGTGATCGACGTCAACACCGGGAAGAACGTCGGCAAGAGCAGCCTTGAAGAGACCGTCTTCCGCAACAACCTGGAAGCCGCCGATGAAGTGGCTCGCCAGCTCCGGCTCCGGGACATCGGCGGCATCATCGTCATCGATTTCATCGACATGGAGCTCAAGGAGAACCGCGAGAAGGTCGCTGCGGCGCTCCGGGCCGCGCTGGCCCGGGACAAGACGAGGACCCAGGTCTTCGACATCTCCGAGCTCGGACTCGTCGAGATGACCCGAAAGCGGATCTCCGAAGGCCTCATCGAGTCGGTCTCCTCCGAGTGCCAGGTCTGCCACGGTCGGGGCATCGTTCTCGACGCGTCGGTTCTCTGACTGCGCTGGAGTACACTCTCGTTCCCATGTACGCCGTGATCCGCAGCGGAGGCAAACAGGAGCGCGTCGCCGAGGGGCAGCGCATCCGCCTGGAGCGCCTCGGGCAGCCCGTGGGGGCGGAGGTCGTCTTGGAGCCGGTCCTCTTCGTCGATGACGGAGGGTCGGTCCGCGCCGGCGCGGACCAGCTCGCCGGTGTGACGGTCACCGGCAGAGTGGTGGGCGAGGAGCTCGGCCCGAAGATCAACGCCATGACCTACAAGGCGAAGACCAACCAGCGGCGCCGTTGGGGGCACCGCCAGCGCTACTCGACGGTGGAGATCGTCTCCATCGCGACCCGCTGAGGTCGAGGAGCACGAGGAGGACCGATGTCGAAGACCAAAGGAGGAGGCTCGACGCGCAACGGCCGCGACTCGAACGCGCAACGTCTCGGCGTGAAAGTGTTCGACGGGACGACGGTGCGCGCAGGAGCGATCATCGTCCGCCAGCGGGGAACCCGGTTCCATCCCGGGGCGAACGTCGGGCGCGGAGGAGACGACACGTTGTTCGCGACCGCAGACGGGGTCGTCAAGTTCGCCACCCGCAAGGACCGCAAGCTCGTCGACGTGCTGCCCGGCTGAGCGCGCCCGCGTGCCCGGCTGAGCGCGCCCGCGTGTCCGGCTGAGCGCGCCCGCGTCACCGGCGAGCGACGAGCGAGCGCACGACCCCGGCGATCACCTTCGCGACCTCGAGCGCCGAGCCGCTCGCGACACGGACCGCCTTGTCCATGTCGAACGGTCCCGCACGGGGGCCTGCCGCGACGTTGGTGACGACCGCGAGCCCGAGCACGTTCGCTCCGAGGTGGCGCGCGGCAATGGCCTCGGGAACCGTCGACATGCCCACGAGATCGGCGCCGAGAGCCGCGAGCATGCGGATCTCGGCGGGCGTCTCGAGCTGCGGCCCCGGCATCTGGGCGTACACGCCCTCTTCGATGGAGCCGACCGAGCGGGCGAGAGCCCGAAGGTGGGGCGACCAGGCGTCGGTCATGTCGACGTGACGGGGCCTCTCGCCGTCAGTCGTCGTTCCCGCGAGCGGCGACGTTCCGGTCAGGTTCAGGTGGTCGCGGATCGCGACGACGTCCCCGAGCGAGAGGCTCGGGTTCACGGCGCCTGCGCTGCAGGTGAGCACGACGGTCCTCGCCCCCGCAGCGATCGCGGTGCGCACCGGATGGACGACTTCGGCCGGCGACCTGCCTTCGTAGAGATGGAGGCGTCCGGCCACGATCAGCGTCCGCTTCCCCTCGAGGTCCACCGACCACGCCTCGGGACGGTGGCCGGGCCCCGTGAAGCGGGCGAACCACGGCAGCGAGGTGAGGTCGATCGGTGTGCCCCCAGCTCCCAGGTGGTCGGCCGCGCCGATGAGGTCGGTGCCCAGCACGACGAGGACGTCGTGGTGGGCCGCGCCGGTCATCCGCCCGAGCTCGCGCGCCGCGATGCGCGCCTGGTCAAAGGGGTTGGCGCCGGGCGCGCCAGGGCTCGTGGTGGGCACCGCCGCAAATGCTAGCCATGCAAAGTCCTTGATCTCGCCGACCGGGAGGTCCACGCGCCTTCCGGTCGGCGGCACCCGACGAAGCCCGCGCCAACCCGCAGCGTTCCCGCGGCAACCCGCGGCGGGCTCGCCGGCGGGAACGCCCTCGATAGGCTCGACCCGAGTGACGCATTCGGCGATGGACGACGGCTACCACCCTCCGGTCGAGGAGTACCTCCAGACGGTCCACTACCTGAAGGA
>JAKATJ010000081.1 GCA_021828005.1 Actinomycetes bacterium
GAGGAGGAGACGGCGAGCCGGCGGCGCCTGCTCGAAGAGCGCCGGCGCGACCTCGAGGAGTCGCTCGCCGAGGTGACGAGCGAGCTCTCCGACCTCGGCGCCGAGCGTCACTGAAGCCGAGCGTCACCGAGGAGGCGGGCCCGACGGGAGCACAACGGCCAGCGCCCTCGGTGTTCGAGGAGCTCGCCGATCGCTACGACGCCTGGTACGACAGCGCGCACGGGCGGCTGCTCTTTGACCTTGAGCTCGCCTGCCTGCGCCCGCTCGTGTCCCCGGGGCCCGGTCCCCGACTCGAGGTCGGGGTCGGCTCGGGGCGGTTTGCCGCCGCGCTGGGCCTCGAGGTCGGCCTCGATCCTGCTCGGGCGCCGCTCCGCCTCGCCGCCGGGCGCGCCGTCGCCGCCGTCCAGGGTGCCGGCGAGCGGCTGCCGTTCGGTGATCGCACCTTCGGCGCCGTGGTCCTCGTCGTCACGCTCTGCTTCGCCGGCGATCCGGCAGCGCTCCTCGGCGAGGCGAAACGGGTGCTCGTCCCCTCGGGCCGCCTCGTCGCCGGCGTCGTCCCCCTCGACAGCGCCTGGGGCCGCCGCTACGAGGCGCAGGGACGCGCCGGCCACCCCTTCTACCAAGGCGCCCAGTTCCCCACCCTGGCCGAGCACCGCCGCATGCTCACCGGCGCCGGGTTCACGGTCACCGGCGCCCGCTCCACCCTCACCCAGGCCCCGAGCGACGACCCAGGCGAAGAGGACCCACAAGACGGTGTGGTGCCCGGCGCCGGGTTCGTCGCCCTCCAGGCGAGGCCGCAGCCACCGGTCTGAGGGGCACCCGCGACCCGGGATGGCGACGGGCGACGCCGCGGCACCCAAGCCGGAATATCTAGGCATGTAGATAGGTTGAATGTGTTCATGGCGACGGCACGGATCGGCACGCTGGATCCGGACGCGACGGCGCTGGGCACGGCGCTCGGGGAAGACGAGGCCCGCGCGCTGGCCGAGCTGCTCCAGGCGCTCGGTGACCCGACGCGGCTGCGGATCCTCTCGGTGCTCGGCACGGCCTGTGTCCCGGTCGGGACGATCGTGGCGGCGACCGGGCTGCGTCAGCCGTCGGTCTCCCACCACCTGCGGGTGCTGCGGGACAGGGGCGTCGTGCGCGCCGAGCGGCGTGGGCCCTACGTCTACTACTGCGCGGCGAGCGAGGCGCTCGGGTCTGCCGTCGCCGCGGCGCGGGCATTGCTCGAGGACCAGCGCCTCCAGTGACCACGATCCGCCTCTCCGGCCAGCCTGGCGGCGCCGACGTGGCCGTGCTCGCCCGGCAGCTCGCCGTACGCGAGCAGCGTCGCGACGACCGAGAACCTGCCGAGGAGGTCTCCTGATGATGTGGCACACGTCTTTCTGGTCGGTGCTCGTGGTGATCCCCGTCGTGATTGCCCTCGTCGTAACCGTGGCGCGCCGATTCGCTCCCGGGCACGGGGCCATGGGGATGGGCTGCGGGTTCGGACCGTCGCACCCCATCGTCGAGAAGACGACGGAACCCCCAGCCCGGGAGGACCTGCTCGCGATCGTGCGCGAGCGCTACGCCCGCGGCGAGATCGACCATGCCGAGCTCGAGCGGCGCATCGAGGGGCTCTTGCGCAGTGAGCCGACAGAGCTGGCGCGGTCGAAGGAACGATGAGCGAGCCCCGAGATCGCGGCGCTGGCAAGCTCGCCGGAGCCGCACCGGGGGACGACCGCGTCAGCGGCGACCAGCCACTCCGCGAGCCTGCCCGAGCCACACCGCTGCCGACGGGGCCATCGCGCCCGGGGGCGAGGAGGCCCGCCCGGTGACGCGGGCCCGGCGGAGGCGATTGGCTTTGGTCACGACCGAGAGCGACGACAGCGCCATTCCGGCCGCGGCGATCGTCGGAGAGGACGACGGCGAAGAACGGGTAGAGCAGTCCCGCCGCGATCGGGATGCCGATGGCGTTGTAGCCGAGGGCGAGGGCGAGGTTCTGGCCGATGTTGGCCATGGTGGCCCGGGAGATGCCGATGGCGGCGGCCACCCTGGCGAGCGAGCCGGACATCAAGGTGACGTCGGCGGCCTCGATGGCGACGTCCGTCCCGGTCCCGATGGCGAGGCGCACGTCGGCTCTCGCCAGGGCGGGGGCGTCGTTGATGCCGTCGCCGACCATCCCGACCCTGTGAGTGACGAAAACTCTATCCGACCAGCTGACGCCACCAATCGCTTCTTGTCGATGAGTCCGCCCAGGCGGGTCGCCCTTTCCCAGTCCGGCGTGGTCGACACGGCCCCTGAACGCCGGAGTTGCGCGCGTCCCGGGTCGCGTATGGGCTGAGCCTGAGGGATCGTGGTGGACGGTGGGCGTCGTAGTGCTCGACGACTCGCCGAGCACGGCTTCGAGGTGGCGATGCCCGATGCCATACAAAGTCTTGTATAGTGCTCGAGGTGAAGGACGTCGTGTTCGTCGGAGGCGCCGGAGACGACCTTCGGAACTTCCCAGACGTGGCGCGCCAACGCGCCGGCTACCAGCTCTTCTTGATCCAGAGGGGACTGGACCCGACCGACTGGAAGTCCATGGCGTCGGTCGGACCGGGATGTCGGGAGATCCGGGTCCGGGCCGAGGGCGACGCCTACCGCGTCCTCTACGTGGCGAGCATCGGCAACGCCGTCTTCGTCTTGCACTGCTTCGAAAAGAAGACCCGCCAGACCCCGAAGTCGGACATCGACCTCGCCAAGCAGCGCTACCGCCTGGCCATCGAGAGCATTCGAGCAGAGGAGCAGCCATGACCACCGAACGCCACGCCAGTGTGTGGGACGCCATCGAGGAGTCCCCGGAGGAGGCGGAGAACCTGAAGATCCGCGCCGCGCTCATGCAGGAGCTGGGCGCCTACATCGAGCGGTCCGCCATGACCCAAGCCCAGGCGGCGCGTCGTCTCGGCGTGACCCAGCCACGCATCTCTGATCTCACCCGAGGGAAGATCGATCTGTTCAGCATCGACACCCTCGTGAACATGCTCACTGCGGCCGGGTTGCACGTCGACCTTCGCGTTCGCGAAGCCAGCTGACGGTGAAAGGGCTCGCGCGATAACTACGCGAGCCCTACATCTTGTGGTCTAGCGCTGGCGGGGTGCGACGCGGGGACATCACCGGAGGACCGCCTCGCGCGGGCGGCCACTACCCGAAGGACGCTTCCCAGCTCCACGAGTGGTGCTCGTCGGAGCGCCGGGCACGCGAGTACCTGACGGCCGTTCGCTTGCGGTCGACGGTGCCCTGGTCGGGTCGTCGATCGCCCCTGTGAGCTCTCGCCCTCGTGCGGTCGCCAGCGACCATCCTACCTACATATCCGTACATCGGGATGTCGGCATGGACGATTCCCGTTTCGGCCGCACCCCTGCTCACGGCGAGCAGGCCCGCCGGCCGGGATCGGGAAGAATCCGGATCGGAGCGCCACCACCATCGACGCCGCCGACAGCCTCCGGGTTCATGGCCCGAAAGTCCGCTCCCTTGCAGCGCGTCGGAAGGGCATCGGGTCGATCCTGCACGGGTCGATCCTGCACGGGCGGAGCAGGCTTCAATAGATTGCCGTCCGTAGGAGTGAAAGAGGGCCCGTGGCCTACCAGGACGGTTCCATCGTCGTGACCGACGATGCCCTCACCATGAGCGGCCACTACTTCCCTGGTGCCGTCGAGCGCTCGCCGCTGGCCGCCATCCGGTCGGTCCGCCGGACCGACATGGCCGCGCGTCGGGACCTCGACCACCAGCGCAGCCGACAAGTCCACCTACGCATGCAGCTGCACCACAGCGACTCCCCCGTCGCAGCCAGCCGCGCCGACAAGCGCGCAGAGCGCCACAGGCTGAGTCCCGTCGCGGGCGTCCACCTCACGACCGTGGTCCCCGTTGCGCGCTCGGGTGTCAACGCTTCCACCACCTGGTGGTGTCGCGCCGTCGTCGTCGGTTGCGCCGTCCAATTCGCGTTCGCCGGCTTGTTCGCTCCCGCACGAGCACCGGTTGATCACGAGCACCGCCCTCGGCCCGGCTGAACGACACTCGCTTCTCGATCGAGTGGCACCGATCCATTGACACAGGGGTTTTTCAGCGGTTATGGTGCCCAATCCTTTTTCCCGTCCCATAACGGGACCTGACGCGGGGGTCAGCGGGTGGAGAAGCGTTCCAAGCGGTCGTCGATGTCGTGGAGCGATCGCGCAAGGGTGGACCGCCGGTGGACGGCGGGAGGGAAACGAGGTCGAAGGAGCCCTCTCGCGGTCGTCGCGCTGGCCATGGCCGGCACCACCGGTCTCGCGGGAGCCGCGGGTGCCTCCACGGGGAAGGGCTGCAGCTCGTCCGCGACAAAGTGCTTCGGGCTGTCGATCTCTCCTCCCACAGCGGTTCCCGGGTCGACCTCCACGTTCACTTTCATCGTCACGAACGAAGCCTCGACGCAGCAGCTCGGCTCGCTCGAGGTGACGAGGCCGGCAGCCTTCACCATCACGGGCGCGAGCGCGTCGAAAGGGAGCGTGAGCGTCACGCCGACACACGCGCTCATCACGACAGTGACACTCCCACCGGGTGGCACGACGACATTCACGGTGAGCGCGACCGCCCCGTGCGCCACCGAGAGCTACCGCTGGGGCATCCAGGTCAAGCAGTCCAACGACTTCAACGGCACAGGGAACACATTCTCGCTCGCGAAGAAGACAGCGACCGCGCTCACAGGAACGGTGACCTCCGGAGCTGGCGAGTGCTTCGTGGCCTTCGTCCCCACGAACGAGCCGAAGTCCACGGTTCGCACAGCACCGGTCCTGAGCGGGTTCGACTCGACCGGCGCCCCGGTCGAAGCGGGCGTGTACGCCCCGTCCGGGACCCTCGCCACGACATTCGCCGGCACAGTCACCGTGACGCTGTACCCCACCGGCGCGAAGCTCTCCGGCCGTTCGTCGCTGACCGCCGCCGCGTCCGGGGGCGTCGCCACGTTCCCGTCTCTGTCGGTCGACCTCGCAGGCAGCCGCTACCGTCTCGAGGCGACCAGCCCGGGCCTCACGGGTTCCCCTACGCAGGGGCTGTCACCCGTCTCCTCGGCCTTCTCCATCTACACAGCGCTCGCGCCGTGCAGCACCGCGGACTGCTCGGTGGCCGGGTCCACGACAACGAACAAGAAGACACGCATCACAGTGACCGAGACGACGACGACGGCCCCGGCGGGTGGCTTCATCGGCGTCGGGTTCGGCGGCGCGCCGACATTCGCGTCCGGATGCACCGACACCTACCTGGTCACAGCGGTCGACACGGCGGCCACGGACGTCTTCCTCCCTACAGGAACGCCAACAAGCCAGCGCAGGACAGCGACATGGAGGACCGTCTACGAGATCACAAAGACCATCGTGGAGTCCTCGGGCCAGATGGGTGCGTCGCAGTGGCAGGCCTGCTACGCCTCGACCACAGAATTCACGACGTCCGCCGGAGTGCCAGCCGGTGCAGAGACGTTCTCGACATCGGCTACGGGCACGCCGGTCACGTACTACGTCGGGCTGCTGCCCACCTGCTCGACGAAGGCCGGGGCGCCCTGCATCCTCACACGTCACAAGGACAACGCCGGTGACGAGATCCTCACGATCCAGGCGGCTGGCGACTCCTTCGTCAGACCGTAGCGGCCGTACCGGCTGCCGGTAGCTGTCGCCGGCGCGCGCGGGAAGGGACCGTGCAGCGCTGCCCGTCGTGCAACGAGGAGAACCCGGACAAGTTCCGGATGTGCGGCTTCTGCGGCTCCCCGCTACAGTTCGCACCGCTCCCCGACGAGGCCCGCAAGACGGTCACGATCGTCTTCTGCGACCTGAAGGGCTCGACCGAGCTCGGGGAGCAGCTCGACAGCGAGGCGCTCCGCGAGGTCCTGGCCGTCTACTTCTCCGCCATGAAGCGCGCCCTCGAACGCCACGGAGGCACGGTGGAGAAGTACATCGGGGACGCGATCATGGCCGTCTTCGGCCTTCCCCGGATGCACGAGGACGACGCGCTGCGAGCGGTGCGCGCGGCCCTCGAGATGAAGGAGGCGCTGGCCGGGGTCAACGACCACCTCGCGCTGTCCTGGGGGGTGACGCTCGCCAACCGGACCGGGGTGAACACGGGCGAGGTCGTCGCCGGGGACGCGTCCACCGGGCAGCGGCTCGCGACGGGCGACACGGTGAACGTGGCGGCGCGGCTCGAGCAGGCGGCGCCCGAGAGCGAGGTCCTGATCGGCGAGTCCACCTACCGGCTCGTCCGCGACGCCGTCGAGGTGCACCCCGTCCCGCCGCTCGACCTGAAGGGGAAGTCCGAGCCGGTCCCCGCCTACCAGCTCCTGGCCGTGACCGGAGGCGAGGCGATCACCCGGCGTGCCGACCTCCCACTGGTCGGACGCGAGGCCGAGCTGGCGGCTGCCCTCGAGACATTCCGCTCCTGCGTGGAAGAGAACCGCTGCAGGCTCCTCACCGTGGTGGTGCAGGCGGGCCTCGGAAAGTCACGACTCACCGCGGAGATCCTCCGGGTGATCGGCGAGGGTGCGCGGGTGGTCCGGGGCCGCTGCCTCTCCTACGGCGACGGAGCGACCTTCCTGCCGCTGGTCGAGGCCGTCCGACGGGCCGCCGGGATCGGCGCAGAGGACGACGAGGACCAGGCGCTCGCAAAGCTCGGCGAGCTCGCCGGGCCGGGCCGTCGTGACGTGGCCGAACGGCTCGCCTCCCTCATGGGGTCGGGTGCCTCGTTCGGAAAGGACGAGCTCATGTGGGCGGCTCGGGCCCTCTTCGAGTCCCTCGCCGCGGTGCAGCCCCTCGTCGTCGTCTTCGACGACATCCACTGGGCCGAGCCGACCTTCCTCGACCTGATCGAGCACGTCGCCGACAGCTCGAGCGGTTCACCGATCTTCCTCCTGTGCGCCGCCCGTCACGAGCTCCTCGACGAGCGGCCGGGTTGGTGCGGTGCAGGCGGGAACGGCCGGCGCATCGAGCTCGGCGAGCTCTCTCCGGCCGATCTCGCCGTCGTGGTCGACAACCTGACCGGCGAGGCCCGCCTCCCAGAGACGCTCCGGGCGAGGATCACCTCGGTGGCCGGGGGGAACCCGCTCTACGTCGAGCAGATCGTCTCGATGCTCGTCGACGAGGGTGCGCTCCGCACAGAGCGGGGCCGTCTGGAGCTCGTCGGCGCGCCGGAGAGCGTCGCCATCCCCGACAGCATCTCGGTCCTCCTCGCTTCGCGCCTCGACCTTCTCGGCGACCAGCAGCTCGCGGTGCTGACGCACGCATCGGTGATCGGCACGGAGTTCGGCGCCGACGGCCTCCTCGCCCTTGCCTCCCAGGGTGAGGAGCCCTCGGTGATCCTGTCCTCGCTGGACGCGCTGGAGGCCAAGCGCTTCGTGCGCCGGCGGCCGACCCCCGAGGGGGGTGCGGGAACCTCGCCTGGTGCGGCCGGGGCCGACGACGGTCCCCACGCCCGGGAGGCCAGTCACGAGTTTGCCCACGTGCTCGTGCGCAACGTCGCGTACGAGCGCATCCTCAAGCGCAACCGCGCGAGCCTGCACGAGCGGTACGCGGACTGGCTCACGGAGCGCAGCGCGACCCGCATCGCAGAGCTCCAAGAGATCATCGGGTACCACCTCGAGCAGTCCTACCGCAGCCTCGGAGAGCTCGGTCCCCTGACCGACGCCGGGCGGGCCACGGGGAAGCGTGCCGCCGTGCACCTCGCGGCCGCCGGCGCGCGGGCGCGCGGGCGCGCGGACATGCCGGCGGCGGCCAACCTGCTGCAGCGCGCCTCGGCGATGCTCGACGAGGACGACCCGGCGAGGCCGCGCCTCCTCCTCGGCGCCGGGGAGGCGCTCACCGAGGCCGGCGAGCTCGAGGCCGCCGACCGCGCCCTCGTCGCGGCGCGGGACTCGGCGCTCGTGCTCGGCGACGCCGCGCTGGCGAGGGTGGCACGGCTCGCGACGCAGTACCTGCGCTACACGACGGGGTCCGAGAGCGCGGAGCGCGTCCTGGGCGACGTCGAGCGGATGATGCCCGGCCTCGAGGCGGACGGGGACCATGACGGGCTCGCCCGCGCGTGGCGGCTCCTCGCCTATCTCCACTGGGCGGGCTCGAGGTACGGCAAGGGGTCGGAGGCCGCGCAACGAGCCACCGAGCACGCGACCGCCGCCGGGGACGAGGTGCTCGCTCGGAGCTTCCTCGGTTCCCTCGCCACGGTCGCGGTGTTCGGGCCGACGCCGGTCGACGAGGCCGTCAGGATCTGCGAGTCCGTCATCGCCCGGACGCACGGCGACCGCAAGGCGACCGCGATCGCGGAGGCGGCCCTCGGCCACCTCGAGGCGATGCGCGGCAACCTCGACCGGGCTCGCCAGCTCTACCGCTGGAGCCGCGCGTCGCTCGAGGAGTTCGGCTGGCGCCTGTGCGCCGCGCTCACCTCGCTCGACTCGGCGGACATCGAGGTGCTGGGAGGGGACCTCGACGCCGCAGAGGCCGAGCTCCGCAAGGACATGGCGTCCCTCGAGGCGATGGGCGAGCACCACTTCATCGCCCAGGCGGCCGCGCTGCTCGGCGACGTCCTCTACCGCCGCGGCGACGACGGAGCGGCGGACGAGCTCACGACGTTCGCACAGGTGCACGCGTCGGAGGACGACGTCGGCGCCCAGTTCGTGTGGCGCTGCGTGCGGAGCAAGCTGCTCGCCCGGAGGGGCGACGCGGAGGAGGGGCTGCGCCAGATGGCCGCCGCGCTCGAGGTCATCGGCGCGTCCGACCAGCTCGACCTCCAGGGCAAGGGCCTGCTCGACCTGGCGGAGATCCAACAGCTGCTCGGCGACACGAACGGGGCCTGCAGCTCGCTCGAGGCGGCACGGGAGCGCTTCGTGGAGAAGGGCAACGTCGTGCTCGCGGAGCGGGCCCGGGTCCTTCGAGAGGAGCTGGGTGGATCTCGGGCGGCCTGCGTGCGGAGCTGACAGCGCACGCGGTCAGCGCACGCGGTCAGGTGCAGGAGGTGGTCTGGATCCCCGGCATCCCGACCGGGTGGTAGGGGTCGGGGCTCGCCCCGCCTGCGAAACGGTCCGCGATCCAGCGGACCATGTCGCCGATCGACACTGTGATGACGCCGGTGTGTGTGAGCCCGGGGTAGATCCACCGCTCGAGGTCCTGGTGCACGGAGCAGAGGTGCTGGGCGAGGATCTGCGTGGAGATGACCGGGATCTGTGTGTCGGCCCCTCCTTGGATGATGAGCAGCGGCGCAGAGGCAGCACTCGGGAAGTACTGCGGATCGTTCGCTTCGAGGAGGACCTTCCACGCGGGGATGTCGAAGGGGTTCTTCTTCACGAACTTCGTGAGCGGGTACTTGTCGATCTTCTTCGCCACGTAGGTGAAGCAGCCTCGTGTCAGGTCGCGGACGAGCGAGCGGCCGGTCTTCGTGAGGACCTCGTCGATGGGGGCCTTCTTCGACCCGTAGGCCTTCTCGAACCCGACCGCCGCCATCAACAGGTAGAAGCGGTAGGGGCTCGTCTTCAAGAATGTGTAGATCAGCGCGAACTGGGAAGGCGGCGCGCCGGCGACGACCCCGACGAGGTCG
>JAKATJ010000082.1 GCA_021828005.1 Actinomycetes bacterium
GGTGCTCGGACACCATCTTCTCCCACTGGCGGGGATAGCCCTCCTGGAAGGGGAGGCCCTTGGCGTAGGGGCCGTAGGACACGATGACCGGGTACGTCCCGTCGTCGTCGGGCCGGAAGACGTCGGCCGAGAGGGTGAGCCCGTCGTCCATCCGGACGAGCAGGTCGTAGTCGATGCGCATGCCGTCGGTGCTCACGGTGAACCCGCGCTCGCTGAACCCGGCCGACTGCCCCGCTGCGGTCACTGGCCTGCCCTCCTGTCGCCCGGCGCCGGGCCTCATCCTGGCACGGGTCTGGGGGCGCCCGAGCTTCCGGGCGCACCAGCTGCCGGGCGCGTGGAAAGCTGCCGGTCGACCGAGGCGGAGCACAGGAGAGGGGAGCAGGGGTGATGTCGAGGGGGACGCTGCGCTCGGCCCTGGAGCCGTTCTCGATCGCGGCCTTCCGCTCGGTGTGGGTGGCCGCCCTCTCGGGGAACTCCGGCCGTTTCGCGGTGATCCTGGTCGCGGGCTGGGAGGCGTTCCGGCAGGGGCACCATTCGGCGATCTGGCCCAGCCTGGTCAGCATGCTGATCCTCCTGCCGACGGCACTGCTCGGCCTGCCGGCGGGGGGACTGGCGGACCGCTTCAACCGCGCCACGCAGGCTGCGACGGGCCAGGTCGTGGCCGCCGTCGCGACGGCAGGCGCTGCTGCGTGCGTCTTCACCCATACGGCGAGCCTCACCACGACGCTCGGCGCGGCCGCGCTGGTCGGCGTCGCGAACGCGATCCAAGGCCCTGCCTGGCAGGCGCTCATACCCGGCCTCGTCGGCAGACAGCGCATGGCCAGCGCCGCGCTGTCGACCCGGATCGCCCAGCAAGGTTCGGAGCTGGTGGGCCCGGCGATCGGGACGGCGATCCTGACCACGGCGGGACCGGGCTGGACGTTTCTCTGCTGCTCCTTCTTCTATGCGGTGGGTGCGGTCCTGATGGCTCGGGTGCGACGGCAGGCCCGGCCAGCTCCCCGGGCCACCGCAACGACGATGTGGCACGAGGTGAGGGATGGGGTCTCCTACCTTCGGACGACCTCGCCGCTCGGCCTGCTCTTCGTCTGGGTGACCCTGCACTGCTGCCTGACCATGGCCACCTTCGGCATCCTTCCGACGATCGCGACCGTCAACTTCGGCGGAGCGGCAGGGGCCTACGGGCTCTTGCTGACCGCGTTCGGGGCCGGGTCCGTCATCGGCCCCCTGCTCGTGCTGGGGCTCTTCGACCGCGCTCGCCCGGGCCGCACCCTGTGGGTGACGGGGGTGCTGTCGGGCGCGCCGCTGATCGTCGTCGGGTTGAGCCACCTCGAGTGGCTCTCGGCGGCAATGGAGTGCCTGGCCGGCATCGGCCAGGCCGTGTTCATGGCCGTGATCTACTCGAGCGTGCAGACGTGCGCGCACGACGCCGTACGCGGCCGGGTCGCAAGCATCCAGCTCGCGAGCACCACGGGAGCGATGGGCCTGGCCAGCATCGGCTGGGGTGCGTTGGCCGGCGCGGCGTCGGTCGGTCTCGTCCTCGCTGTCCCCGGCGCCTTCTTCGTGCTCGTCTGCCTCGTGCTGACCAAGAGCGTCTCGGCGCTCGACCGGGCAGTCGACCGTCATAGGGGAGTCGCGCCGGCCGCGCCGGTCGGTGCCGGGGGGTATCTGGGCGATGCACCGCTGCCCGCCCAGCGTGGGTCGGCGATCGGCGGCTGAGCACCTGCTCCCGGTTCGCGGGTCGGGGTCGCCGACGTCGTGGACCAACCGGCGGTGAAAGGCTCCGTCGGCTCCGCCCGAACAGCCGACGGTCCCGTCGGCTCCGCCCGAACAGCCGACGGCTCCGTCGGCTCCGCCCGAACAGCCGACGGTCCCGTCGGCTCCGAGGCTCCCACGCGCTGGTGGCCGATCGCCAGCGCCGAGACCGTCGCCACGACGAGCGCCCAGAGCAGGGCGACCACCGTGAGATGGATGTCCTGCCAGGACGCCTTCGCTTTCGTGAGCGCGCTCGCGGCGCCGAACGCGGCGACGACGACGTAGAGGCCGATCGACGCGAGGGCGCCAGTGCGCCACGCACGCGAGCCGGCCGTCGTTCGCCACCGACTGGCTACGAACCCCACGAGGCTGACACCCGCGACGCCGGCGAGCGAACGATGGAGCAGCTGCCAGTTGGCGAGATCCGGCGCCGACGACGGGCACAGGGGCCACGCCGGGCAGGCGCCGCCTGCGCCGTTGGCGACGACGAGACTGCCGCCCACGATGGTGGCGAGCATCGACACGAGCAACGCCCATCCCCACCGCCCCACAGCGCCTGGGCGCCACGAGCCGCGCGGCGCGAGCACGGCGGTGACGGAGGTCACGACCGTCACCCCCAGGAAGGTCAGCCCCACGACCAAGTGGACCGCGACCGTCCACGGGGCGTTCTTTGCCAGCACGGTCAGCGCACCGAGTGCCGCCTGCACGACGACGAGGAGCGCCGCGGCGGCGGCGGGGCCGAAGGCCATCTTGCGAGCGTGGGCTCGCCACGCCGCGAGCGCCGTCGAGAAGGCGGCGACGCTCACGAGACCCGCCAGATAGCGGTGCGATTGCTCCAGCAGGGCGTGGTACTGGTCGATGGGGCCCACCTGGCCGAAGCAGAGGGGCCAGCTCGGGCAGCCCATCCCTGAGTTCGTGACCCGCACGGTGCTGCCAAGCACGACGAGCGCGAAGGTGCTGATCGTCGTCGCGATCGCCAGGGCCAAGACGATGCGGTCCGCCCTCGTGCCGGTTCCGGAGCCGTCTGCCGTCGATCGCGGGGTCGGCTCGACGTCGAGCGACGACACCCCGTGGTGCTGCACCCCGACCACCTCCTCGCGCCGCGAGCACTGGGCGCCCCGCGAGCAGCTGGTGCACGAGAGCCCGTGCAACCACGACTTGAGCAGCGCGCTCGTCCTCGACCGACCGATTGAACGACCGGCTCGACCCTACATTGACCGGATCGCTCGACGTGAAGTCCCCTCGGGTCGCGATGGACGCGTGCGAGCAGGTCCCGCTCGCCAGGATCGACTCCTGCGGCCGACCTCGGGCAGCCGATACGCCGGCCGCGTCCGCTTCTATGCTTGCCTCCTGCCCCCCGACCGTTCGCCGTGTCCGCTTCGGGACCGCTGAGCGCGGACGACGTCCGCGACGCCGCCGCCCGCCTCCGAGGTGTCGCCCGCCGCACGCCGGTGGTGCGCTCGCATACCCTCGACGGCCTGGCCCGGCGGGCCGTGTTCTGCAAGTGCGAGAACTTCCAGCGCGTCGGCGCCTTCAAGCTGCGGGGCGCCTACAACGCGATGTCCCGACTTCCAGGGGACCGGCTCGCCTCGGGGATCGTCACCTACTCGTCGGGCAACCACGGCCAGGCGGTCGCCCTCGCCGCCCGGGAGCTCGGCACCCGGGCGGTCGTCGTGATGCCCGAGGACGCGCCCCGCTCGAAGTCCGATGCCGTCGCCGGCTACGGCGCCGAGGTCGTGCGCTACGACCGGCGCAGCGGGGACCGGGCGGCAGTGGCCGCGGAGCTGGCCGCGGTGCGGGACTTGACGCTCGTCCCTCCGTACGACGACCCGCACGTCATCGCGGGTCAGGGCACCGTTGCGCTCGAGCTCCTCGAGGAGGTCGAAGAGCTCGACGCGCTCGTCGTCCCGGTCGGCGGGGGAGGGCTGATCGCGGGCTGCGCCACGATCGCTGCGGCGATGCGCCCCGGCCTCCGGGTCGTCGGGGTCGAGCCCGAGGCGGGAGACGACACGAAGCGCTCGCTCGCGGCAGGGGAGCGGGTCCGGGTCCGCGCGCCGCGCACCATCGCCGACGGGCAGGCGGTGGAGGTCCCCGGCGAGCTGACCTTCCCGATCGTCCTCCGGCTCGTGCACGGCATCGTCCTCGTGAGCGACGCCGAGATCGTCGACGCGATGCGCTTCGCCTTCGACCGGCTGAAGCTCGTCGTCGAGCCGAGCGGGGCGTCGGGCCTCGCCGCGGTCCTCACCGGGCGGATCGACGAGGTGGCGCCGGCGGCTCGGCGCGTGGGCGTGGTCCTCTCGGGAGGCAACGTCGACACGGTCCGTTTCAGGGAGCTCCTGGCCGCAACGCCGTGACCGCCCGCCGGGCAGTCGGGCCCCGGCCATTCGTGCCGGGGCCTGGCCCTCGGGCCCCGGCCATTCGTGCCGGGGCCTGGCCCTCCGACCTGGGCCACTTGCGCGGGGGCCCCGACGTCCGCCACCATCTGGCCATCACCGAGCGCACCTACCGGACCGCCGTCGGCTCGCAGACGGTCGACCTGCCGCTCGTGCGGGTGGCGCCCGACGTCACCATCGCCCTGCTCATCTGCGTCGACCACGGGGTCGCCTTTTCCGAGCGGGCAGGCGGGGAGCTGGCCGACCTGCTGCGCGACGCCCGGCCGGAGGTGGTGGTCTCCGTCGCGACGATGGGGATCCCGCTCGCCATCGAGGTCACCCGTGCGCTCGGGCTCGACGACTACGTCATCCTCCACAAGACGCCGAAGATCCATCTCGGCGGCGAGTGGGCGGAACCGGTCCGCTCGATCACGACCGGTGCCGACCAGACGCTCCGCCTGGACCCGGCGCGGGTCGACGCGGTGAAAGGCCGCCGGGTGGCCGTCGTCGACGACGTGGTGTCGACGGGGGCGTCGCTCCAGGCCTCGTTGAACCTGCTCCGCCGCGCGGGTGCCGAGCCCGTGGTGGTGGGTGCGTTCCTCACCGAGGGCGAGCAGTGGCGCCGGCGGCTCGGTGCCGACGCGGAGCTGGTGCGCGCGCTCGGCGCGATCCCGCTCTTTCGCGACCGGCCGGACGGTGGCCTGGCAGAGGACTGGCTCGGCGACGCGTGAGGCGGCCGGTCAGCCCCCAGGGTCGTGCCCGGGGTCGTGCCCGGGGTCGTGCCCGCCCTCGCGTCTGAGGAGCCGCTCAGGGGCCTCCGCCACCCGACGCGCGACGCCGGTGCCCCTCCGGAGCGCCTCGGTCAACCGCCAGCTGCGCGAGGAGAGCACCTCGTCGAGGCGCGTCTCGAGGTCGGCCCGGGCCGCTTCGAGCGCCGCCGCCGACTCGTCGGCGATCCGGCGCCGGTCCTCTGACGCCGCGAGCTCGCCTGCCAGCCGACCGCCCTCGGCGTGCAGCTGGTCGATCGCGCTGTGCGCGTGGACGAGCTCGCCTGCCAGCCGGTTGGCCTCGCCGGTCAGCCGGGCGATCTCGTCGCGCAGCTGGCCTGCCTCGGCGCGCAGCTGGTCGATCTCGGCGTGCGCGTGGGCGAGCTCCCCCGCCGCCCGGTTGGCCTCGCCGGTCAGCCGGGCGATCTCGTCGCGCAGCTGGCCCGCCCCGGCGTGCAGCTGGTCGATCTCGGCGTGCGCGTGGGCGAGCTCGCCTGCCAGCCGGCCTGCCTCGCCGGTCAGCCGGGCGATCTCGTCGCGCAGCTGGGCCGTCTCCTGATCTCGCAGCTCGAGCCGCAGCTCGAGCTCGGGGACGGCGTCGAGCCGGCGAAGGAGCTCGTGCAGCCTCGACACGTACCCGGTGTCGAGGAGGAGCGGCTTGGAGTCCCGCTGCGCGACGATCCGGCGCCGCGTCTCCTCCCAGACCTCCGGGGGGTGCACGGTCTTCGAGTTCTCCGCGTTCGCCCAGACGCGCAGCATCGCGGCGACCGTCGGCGCGCTGGCCACGCCGCAGATCTCGGCGGAGCGCAGCAGGTGGTCCCAGTCCTCGAGCACGGGGAGGGACTCGTCCCATGTCTGGCCGAGGTCGGTGACCACCCAGCGCGGGACGGCGTAGCCGTTGTTCGGCGTGAGGTTGTCGCGCAGGTGCGCGATGTGGTCGAACGTGAGCGGGTAGTCCACGCGGGGCCTGCTGAGGACGTCGTAGCCGTCCGCGCCGGCCCACGCGCCCGCCGCCGCTGCGATCTGCTGGGTCGCGACGCCCACTCGGAGCGCGTGCCCGGGGGCGCGCTCCGCTTCGGCGCGCAGGGTCTCGACCCAGTGTGCGAACACGAGGTCGTCGTCGTCGAGCGTCGCGAGGTAGTGCCCCCTCGCCGCTCGGGCCCCCAGGTTGAGCGGCCGGCACCGCCCGCCGCCGGAGACCTCCACGACGCGGACCCGGCTCGCGAAGGACGGGTGGAGCTCGGCGACCAGCTCCTCGATGCGGCCGGTCACGCCGGGGTCGGGATCGTGGACGATGACGAGCACCTCGAAGTCGGAGCAGCGCTGCGCGGCGAGGCAGAGGAGCGTCTCTTGGAGCGTCTCTTGGCGCTTCCCCTGGGTCCGCACGAGCACCGACAGGAACGGCGCCGCGGTGCCGGCGTCGTCCCCAGGCGAGGGAGGCTCGGGCATCACCGCCTCGTACAGCCGCACGAGCCGTACGACCGACGCACCCGGACCTGCCAGCTGCCGCAGCGCGGCGAGCTGCGCGCCGACCGGGGTGGTCCGCTCCAGCGGCACCGCATCCGCCGGGAAGTGCTGGTCAGAGTCGCTGAGCGCCACGTCTTGTGCGTCCACCTCCGCCCAGCCGAGCGCGGCCATGGTCGAGCCGAGCGAGGCGGCGGAGAAGCGCCGGAGGTGCGCGTCGTCGAGCACGCCGCCGGGCCGGGGCTCCCAACGTCCGAGGAGCAGCTTCGTCCCGACGTCCACGTGGGTGACATTGGGCACGCCCAGCGCGAGCGGCGCGCCGGTCTGCTCGGCGAACCAGTGCGCGGCCTGGAGCAGCGCGGCCGGGTCCAAGACCCGCGCCGGCAGGTCCCCGAGCCACACCGCCGCCACGTGGCGCTCGCCGGCGGCGACCACGAGGGACTCGAAGACGGCGTCGGGGTCGGAGAGCTCGCCGGTCACGGCCTCGGCGCCCAGGGCGGTGAGCCGCTCGCCCCCCGCCTGGTCGGCAGCGACGCAGAGGGGGACGAGCCCCGACGCGCGCAGTGCCGCGACCGCTCCGCCGTCGTCGGCGGCGAGGTCGACCACGACGGCCCCCGGCGCGCACCCGCGCCGGTGCAGCAGCTCGATCAGCGCCTGCGCAAGGCCGGGGGGAGGACCGCTCATGGTTCGCTCATGGTTCGCTCATGGCTCGGCGTCGCTCATGGCTCGGCGTCGCTCATGGATCGGCGTAGGAGAAGCGGTGGCGGGCGTAGTCGTCGCCGTAGAACTCCCCGACGCGGTGGTCGGGGTCGATCGCCTCGGGCATCCCTCCGGCCTCGATGCGCGCGCGGAGCGCGGCCGCCGCCGTGCGCGAGACCTCGTCGCCGGCCGCCTCGAGGCGCGCCAGGCGCTCGAGCGCCAGGTCCTTGCGGCTGTAGCGCCAGGGGAGGAGGACGCTCACGATCGCCGACTGCTCGAGCTCGCGCGCCCCGGCGCGGATCACGCCCGTCTCGTCGAGCCGCTTGTCGTGGAAGACACGCGCGGAGGGGCGGTGGACGACCCGCCAACCGGCCAGCCGCGCGCGCCAGGAGAGGTCGACGTCGTCGCCGTGGAGGAAGAAGAGGTCCGTGTCGAACCCGCCGGTCGCCTCGAGCACCGCCGCGCGCACGAGGAAGCAGGAGCCCGACGCCCAGCTCACGTCCCCGGTCACCGGGTCGTGGGCCTTCGGGTGCTCGAGCGGGAGCTGGCGAGCCTCTGCGATCCCCACGCCGTCTTGGGCGATGCCGGCCACGAGCTCTGCGACGAGGTGCGGCGACGCGTAGGTGTCCGGGTTCGCCACGAGGACGACGTCCGCCACCGAATCGGCGAAGAGCCGGTTGTGCCCACCTGCGGAGCCCAGATTCGCCCCGAAGTGGAGGTAGCTCACGCGGGCGAAAGGGCTCGGCACTTCGCCGAGCAGCTCCTCGGCGCTCTCGACGGGCTCGGGCGAGCAGTCGCCCACGGCGAGCTCAGCCGAGGAGATCGCCCCCGACCCGAGGGCGTGGGCGCACGCCGCCGAGACGCCGCGGACGAACCGCACGACGTCGCCAGGGGAGTTGTCGAACAGGACCGTCTGGACGCGAAGGGACGGGCACGCCAGCTGCGCGCTGGGTTCGCTCATCGCCGGGCGAGGTTACCCGCGCCCGGGCCGAGCGCCGGGCGACAGGTCCGTGAGCCGCCGGGCCACCGGCCCCAGCCCGAGGAACCTGCGGGGCGGCGGCGGGTCGACCGACTCCCCGGGGAACGGGTTCGCGGGCAGCGCGGCGGCGCTCAGGCGCTCGACGAGCAGGCGGCGGTCGAGCTCTTCGAGGGTGGTGAACCGGTGCAGGGACTCTGCGCTCCAGAGGAACGCCGAGGTCTCCGAGTAGTGGTCGTAGTGCACGTGCCAGCCCTTCTCGCGCTCTTCGGGGCTGAACCGGCCCAGGCGCTCGGTGAGCACCTTCCGCCGCCCGTGGGCCGTGGAGCGGATCGGGTAGTGGCGCAGGAGAAACCTGTAGGGGAAGATCCGCCTGCCGGGGAACGCCGCGTCGTGCCCGCCCGACGACGCGAAGCGGACGGGCTCGGGCTGGGGCTTCCACGCCTTCTGCTGGCGGAACGCGGCGTGGTGGTCGCCGAACTCGAACCAGGGGAACGAGTCCTCGAGCCGGCCCGCTCCTTTCCAGCGCTCGTCGACCGGCCGGAAGTTCATGACGACGTGGTCGACGCAGTTGAACCCGAACTGCTCGACGCAGTAGAGCGCGCGGCGCAGCGGCACGCCGGCCCAAGGCGACTGGCGGATCTCGTCGGCATCGTGGTTGACCACCCAGTCCGCACCTGAGCGGTGCGCGATGTCCTCCACCCGCATGAGCAGCTTCTCGAGCTCGAAGTAGGCCGGCGGCCCATCCCCGGGGAAGCGCTCGAGAGTGATCCCGCCGTCGTGCGCGGCCCGGGCGGTGACGATGGCGAACGTGTCGTCCGTGGACCAGTTGTCGATGAGGTGGACCCGGATCCCCTCGCCGCGCAGGCGCGCCAGGAGGTCCTCGACGATGTCCGCCTCGTTGAAGGTCGTCACGATCGCCAGGACGTCGAAGCTCGGCGGCGCCGGGCCGACCACCGAGGGGTCCCACCGGTCGAACACCGTCACGGGGACCCGCTTCGCGAGAGAGGAAGGGCCGCGCCCCGCACGTCCGCGGAACGCGACGTGCGCGCCCGCGCGGCGCGCCGAGAGCTCGTCCCACCACGACGTGCTCGGTCCGACCCGCACCGTGACCGGGGCGGCTGCGGACGGCAGGGCGAACGGGTGCCAGAGCAGCTCGGGCGGGCCCGCGCCCGCGTCCGAGAGGACCCGCTCGAGGTAGCGGGCGAACGCGCGGGCGACGCAGGGCCCGGGGGCGACGTCGCCCGCGGGGAAGGGACGGCTCACGGGCGGGCTGCTCGCGGGTGGGGGTGCTCGTGGGTCGGCCCGGGCACGGACGTCGAGGCTACCGCCAGCCCGGGAGACGGTGGCAGCCAGTTCCAGGCCGTGCGCTCCGAGGTGCCGGTCTCGTGCGACGATGACCGGGTGGCCCCCCCTCCGCTCCGGCACCGGCTCGCCTCGGCGCTCGCGGAGCGCGCCATCCTTCGACGCCTGGGCGAGCGGCTCGT
>JAKATJ010000083.1 GCA_021828005.1 Actinomycetes bacterium
GTTGCCGGGCATGACGACGACTGCCGCCGCGGACAGCGCGACGAGAATTGCGGCGCGACGGAGCGCGAGAAGACGTACCATCAATCCCCCTTGTGTTGCGACGCTTCCCCTATGAGGCGTCCCCCTTTTACGCCGGCCCGAGGACTGCTCGGACCTGCGCGGCCGCGCTCCCCAGCGGTTGTTGCGACCATAGCGCATATTTCTGTCGCTTGTCACGCTCGAGCTGGCACACCCCATCCCAGCTCCTTCTGCCGGACTACCCTCGTCTTGTGGCGTAGGCCCGCTGTCGGCGCTTGGCCGACGAGCGGAGGCGAGTAACAGCCGTGCTCATCGCACCGGGTGCCGGAGGGAGCGCCAACAGTCCGACGCTCACGGCCCTCGCGGACGCCATCGCGGCAACCGGCGTCATGGTCGAGAGGACAGTTCCGTACCGTCTCACCGGCCGCCGACGCCCCGACGCGCCTTCGGGTCTCGAGACGAACGTCCGCGACCGAACGGTGGCCGTTACGAAGAGGATGGGAGTGGGTGCCGAGGAGCTGGTGCTCGGCGGAGGATCCGTGGGTGGAAGGATCTGCTCCCAGGTGGTGGCGGGGGGACTCCCCTCAGCAGGTCTCGCAATGGCGAGCTACCCGCTGCTCGTGCCCGGCCGGCCGGAGCGACTCCGCACCTCCCGCGTCCCGGTGGTCGACGTACCTTGTCTCTTCGTGGTCTCGGGTAGCCACGACGCGTTCGGCTCTCCTTCAGAACTTCTGGAGGCGGCGGAAGTAATCCCTGGGCCCGTGAGCCATGTTTGGCTCGAGGGCGGAGACCGCGGGCTCGGGTAGCACGCCTTCGACGCCGGCAGAGCCGTCGCCCGGTGACTGATCGAGACCTTCGCGGTCCCTCTCACCAGCTGACGACGCAAGGGGCCTCGAGCTCCTCACCCAGCCGGCGATGCCCGGTGCCCCATCGCCACCAGCGCAGCGACCTTGCTACACCGCCAGTCCACTGGAGAGCCGTTCGGGGTCGAGAACGTGCCCGCTCCCGACCGAGTCGCCGTCCATCTGCACGGACTCACCGACCGATCCCGCCGCGCGCGTCGAGAGCGCGGTCGCCGGTGCGGGTGCTCGTGCCCGCACATCGGCCGAGATCGGTGCAGGTCTCCTGCCTTTCACGCCCATGAGCACCATCGCGAGCACGACGAGCCCTCCACCGGCGATGACGGGCCGTCCCATGTGCTCCCCCGCCGCCCATGCGAACAACGCGGCGAAGACGGGCTCCGTGGTGAACACCACCGACGCCGAGGTCGCCGAGAGATGCGACTGGGCCCAGGTCTGGACGACGAACGCGAAGGCGGTCGCGGCAACGGCCGTCAGCAGCACGGCGCCCCAGAGGTCGGTCGTCGAGGGAACCCGCACCCCGCTCGGCGCGGCGGCAGCGAGGCTCACCGCTCCGACGGTCAGCAGCTGCACCGTGGCGAGCCCGTACGCGTCTTTCACGGTCGCCCTCCACTCCAGGCCGACGATCTGCAGCGCGAAGAGCGCCGCGGACACGACCGTCAGCTCCTCCCCGATCCCGAGTGGGACGCCCCGGAACGTCATCACCGCCAGACCCGTGATTGCCGCCAGCACCGCGACCCAGGTCCACCCGCTGGGCCTGCCGCGCAGGAGCACCCACCCCAGGACGGGCGTGAAGACGACCTGCAGCCCGGTGAGGAACCCCGACACGGCAGCAGGCGTGTACCTGAGGCCGTACGTCTGGGTCAGGTAGCCGGCGGCAAGAGCAAGCCCGAGCAGCACCCCGCTGCGCCAGCCGCGGCGTCCGAGCCTCACGAGCGCTCGGGGACGCGCGGCACTGAGCAGAATGCCCGCGAAGATGAAACGCCAAGCCAAGAAGTCGAGCACCGACGTCTCGGTGATCGCCTGCTTCACGACCACGAAGGTCGAGCCCCAGATGGCGGAGGCGAGAAGGAGGAGCAGGGCGGCAACGAGCCTCGGCCGCCGGCGCAGTTCGTTTACCACCTTCCCTCCTCCAAGTCTCGAGCCGACGGATCGGCCCGGGTGTAGTGCAGTATCTTGCAATGCAGTATATTGCACCACATGCGGGCCCGACGCGGGCAGCACCGGAGCGAGCGGAGTCGATCGCAAGACCGCGACCAGCGGCCGGAGGGCCACCTGCTCCAAGCGATCGGCTCCAGGGTGAGGGCATACCGGCTCGACCAACACCTCACTCTCGACGAGCTGAGCTCTCGATCCGGCGTCAGCCGGAGGATGATCACGATGCTCGAGGCAGGAGAGACCAACGCGAGCATCGGGACCCTCGACAAGCTCGCCCGCGCGCTCGGGCTCGACTTCGCGACGTTGGCGGCTGTTCGCCCAGTTCCTTCGCTGGTCCCTGAGACGATCCGTGCGGTCGCGCCGATCTGGGAGGACGGCGCAGGCAGCACCGCGCACCTCCTGGACTCGCGCTCCGGAGCACGGGTGGTGGAATTCTGGCGGTGGGAGCTCGTCGGAGGTGCGCGCTACGACGCCGAGGCAGATCCCCCCGGAAGCGAAGAGCTCCTGCTCGTCCACACTGGGCGTCTCGTGGTGGAGGTCGGCGGGGGCCGCCATGTCCTCAGGGCGGGAGACCACCTGCGGTTGCCTACGGACGCACCGTACGCGTACGTGAACCCGGGTCGAAGGGTGGTGCGGTTCGAGCGCGTCCTCGCCCTCCCTGACAGGTAGCGATGACCGGGCAGCCGTGCATCTCCCCTTGGGCCCCACAGCCCCCATAGCCCATGGCATCTGGCGTCGCGACAGCCGGTAGCGTGGGAACGTGAGTCACCGTTCACGAATCGCCAACGTTCCCGTTCGAGCGGCCGCCGGAGCATTCATCTTGAATTCCGGGATCTCCAAGCTCCTGAGCGACAAGGAGACCTACGACCGGCTGCACGGCTTTGCTTCCGGCGCGTACCCGGTGCTCGGGAAGGTGCCCCCAGGGAAATTCGGCAAAGCGCTCGGAGCTGCAGAAGTCGCTCTTGGGGGCATGCTGCTGGCGCCGATGGTCATCGGTGACGGACTTGCAGGGTTCGTACTATCTGCGTTCTCGGGCAGCCTGCTCCGCCTCTACATGAAGACGCCGGGTCTTCGGCAGGAGGGGAGCGTGCGTCCGACCCGCGACGGTACCGCCATCGCGAAGGACGTGTGGCTGGCCGGCATCGGCCTGACCCTGATGTCGAGCTCGGTCGGCTCGCGCTGGACGGCGCGCAAGGTGAAGAAGCGCCGTGGCCACCACATGGACGCGGCGACCGGCCGATGACCTCGACCAACGGAGGCACTCCTGTCTCTCCAGCCACAGGAGCCGGCAGCCGCAGACCGCCAACGGGAAGCAAGCCAAGAGTTCATCGCGGGGTCATCTTCGTGTAGCGCTCGCTTCGCGGTCCGTTCATCTCCCTTCCTTACGGTTGGCTTCGATGGGTCGGCAGGCCTTGGGCGGCGTGGGCGGGCTCGGCAGGGCCAAGACGGGTTGGACGGGACGCGACCGCTTCTTGCCCGCGCCCGCTCCCGTCGACGTCGTTCCGCGGCTGCCGGCGCGACGGACGGCAACCAAGCTCGCGCGGGTACGGATCCGCCTGCGCCAGAAGGCGGCGTCGGGGGAGCTCTCCCCCCGCTCCCCGACCCCGCCTCCACCCTCCGATCCGCGCCTCGCGCACCCTTCGTGCCCGTGGTACCAGGTCAGGCCCGGACGCTCGCACCTGTACGTGGTCCGACCGCCCGACGACGCGGCATGAGCGTTCCACCTCCGCCGACCGCGCTCGTGGCGCCGCACCCCGCGACAGTCCCCGTTCCGGCTGGCGATCCCTCGCGGCCTGTTCCAGCGCGAAGCCGGCGCCCGGTGGTCCTCGTCGTCGACGACGAGGACTCTTACCGCCAGGCCCTCACATCGGGGCTTGCGCGGGAGGGCTTCACCGTCGAGCTCGCGGCCGACGGCCACGAAGCGCTCAGGCTCTTCCACCGCGTCCATCCGGACCTGGTCCTCCTGGACGTCATGCTCCCCGACCAGTCCGGCGTCGAGCTCTGCCAGCGGATGCGGGCGCTGGCACCTGTCCCGATCATCATGGTGACTGCGAGAGACGCCGAGGTCGACGTCGTCGTCGGCCTCGAGGTGGGCGCCGCGGACTACATCTCGAAGCCGTTCCGCCTCAGGGAGCTGGTCGCCCGCATGCGGGCGGTGCTCCGTCGCGGTGCTCCCGCACCCGTCCCGCAGAGCGAGGTGCTCGTCCAAGGTCCCGTCCGTCTGGACGCCGCAGGCCGGGAGGTGACGGTCGGCGGGCGCAGCGTCGAGCTCTCCCGGAAGGAATTCGACCTCTTGGCGCTCCTCATGGCGCACCCTGGCCAGGTCTTGACTCGCGACTGGTGCATCAACCGGCTCTGGTGGGACCAGGATCTGGCAGATTCCCGCACCCTCGACACCCACGTGAAACGGCTACGACGGAAGCTCGAGCCCGATCCCGCACACCCCCGCCACCTCATCACCGTGCGCGGAGTGGGCTTTCGCTTCCAGTCCTGAGCGGCATCGGCTCCCAACGCCGCGCGGTGATCAGCGGGCGCGCGGCAGCGTCTACAGCCGCTGCAGGTTGTCGAAACGGGCGTACTGGCCGAGGAAGGCCAGATGCGCGGAACCCGTCGGCCCGTTCCGGTGCTTGGCCACGATGATCTCGGCGAGGCCCCGGCGGTCGATGGGCGTCTCTGAATCGTAGAGCTCCTCACGGAAGATGAAGAGCACGACATCAGCATCCTGCTCCAAAGAGTTGTGCGCAACAACGCCATTGGCAATGAAATTGTGCGTCCCCTCCACGGTCGCGTCGAAGGTCGGCTGCACGCCAGCGGGGGAGATCTCGACCACCTCGTCCCAGAGCACGTCCGGCCCCGCTTGCACGTGGGGCCATGTCTCGAGACAGTCGGCCTCACCGCGCCCGCGCCACTCCGCCGGGCACCTGCCAGCCCGCGTGCCCCTCAGCCCGCGGGCGGTGCCGTGGTGCGCCGCGACGGGCACGTTCACTCTCGGTGCCGCCGACACGGACGACCACTCACCAGTGCGACGGGGAACTGCGAGGTGCTCGCCGATGGCGATCTGGTCCAGGCGTCGCCACCCGTCGATCGAGCGGAACTTGTGGTTGGCCGTGGCTTCCACCTCGTACCCAGCTCGTGAGCGGAGCCGGTACACGGGCTTGCGCCCCGACGAAAAGGCTCTTACGAGCCGGCGCGGGACGAGCTCCCACGTTCGTTCGTCGAGCGACCAGAGGAGCGGCTGCTCCTGGGTGAGCACGAGCTCCCCGAGGGTGACCTCCCCACCAGCATCCGCCCGCCACAGCCGCGTAGAAGCAGGCATGCACCCCGACTCACGCAGGTCCGACAGCATCGGCCGCTTGTCCTGTCGAGCTTCGAGGTTCCGCGAGAGCTGCGAGAGCGCGACGACCGGGCACTCCAGCTCGCGAGCGAGGATCTTCAGTCCTCGGCTGATCTCGGACACCTCGACCTGGCGGTTCTCCGCCTTGCTCCGCCCGGTCATCAGCTGCAGGTAGTCCACTACCACGAGCCCGAGATCCCCTTCGCTTTTCTTGAGCCTCCGGGCGCGTGCCCGGATGTCCATGACGGTCAGGCGAGGGTTCTCGTCGATGAAGATCGTCGATTCGCTGAGGCGGCTCACTGCGGCACCGACCTTCGCCCAGTCGCCATCGTGGAGGTGCCCCGTGCGCATCTTCTGCGAGTCGACCCGGGCTTCGGAGGCGAGCAGCCGCTGCGTGAGCTCGAGATGGCCCATCTCCAACGAGAAGAGCAGCGCCGGACGACGCAGCACCGTGCCGACGTGGGCAAGCATCCCGAGCGCGAAGCTCGTCTTCCCCATGGCGGGCCTTGCTCCGACGATCGTGAGGCTCGCGGGCTGCAGTCCCGCGAGAAGGTCATCGAGCTCGCTGTAGCCCGTCGCGACACCCGTGATGCGCGTGCTCCGGTGCGAGAGCTCCTCGATCCGATCGAGGCTCGGTCCGATCAAGTTCCGAAGCGCCTCGACCGAGTCGGCCGTGCGCCGCTCCGAAAGATCGAAGACGAGTCGCTCCGCCTCGTCGATCGTGGCTGTCACGTCCTCAGGCACCGCGTAGCCCAGCTCCGCAAGTTCGCCGGCGACGCCGATCAACCTCCGTAGGAGGGCGTGCTCCTCTACGATGCGTGCGTAGTGCCCCGCATTGGCGAGGGATGGGGTGTTTACCTGCAACGACACGAGAGCGGTGGTGTCGCCGACCTGCTCGAGGAGCCCTCGTCGTCTGAGCTCGTCGGCGACGGTGACCGCATCTGCGGGCTCGCCGGCCTCGAACAAAGACAGGACAGCGGAGAAGATGTGCCCGTGCGCCGGCTTGTAGAAGTCGCCCGCCGAGCAGGTCTCGATGGCCACGGCCACCGCGTCGTTCGAGAGGAGCATCGCCCCGAGCAGGGACTCCTCGGCGTCCAGATCGTGAGGTGGGACCCGAGGCTGTCGTCCGCCCATTGCCGCCAGACCAGCCCTGTCCACCCCTCCCGGGAGCTCACCCACGCGGTTCGTCGGGATCCCCGGGCGCCGGTGGCGCGGGCGTTCGTCGTCAAGGGCTTGGACCATGGTCTCCCTACCTTGTGCGAACCGGCCTGTTGATGTGAAGGGTCGAAACCTGGGGATTTCGGGGCCAAAGTCCCTGGACAACCCTGTGAACATTGCTGTGGAAAAACAGGGCCGCCTGTGGACGGCGGGGTGCGCTCGTGTGCACCCCGTCATGGTGCAGCGCGGTTGTGACACCGCACGTGGACCTGGAAGGGCTGGACGCGCGGCGGGCGACTCGGAGCCGCCCCCGGGGTCAGTCAGCCGAGGTCAGTCGGCAGCGACGACCTCGACCATCACCGGCGCCGCGACGTCCGCGAAAAGCCGGACCACCACCTCATAGGTGCCCGTCGCCTTGATCGATTCACCGAGCGCGACGGCATGGCGATCGAGCTCGACGCCCTTCTGCTCGCGAGCCGCGTCGACGATCTCGGCGGCGCCCACCGAGCCGAAGAGCCTGCCGGTCGAGCCAGCCCGAGCGCTCACTCGCAACGTGGTGCCAGCCAACGCCCTCGCCTTCGCCTCCGCCGCCTGGCGGTCGCTCGCCTCGCGCAGGTCGCGGGCGCGGCGCATCGACGTCGCCTGCGCCTGGACCCCCGGAGCGGCCATCAGGCCGAGACCGCCTGGAATGAGGAAGTTACGGGCGAAGCCGTCCGCGACGTCGACGATGTCGCCGCGGCGGCCGATGCCGTCCACGTCGCCTCGAAGAAGGACCTTCATCGCTCCTCCCCGGTCCCAAGAGCCGCGGCTTCCTCGTCGGGCCGCAACTGCGATGCCGCCGCAGCCACCTCGGGTCCCTCCGATTCGGGTCCCTCGGACTCGGGCTCTCCAGGCTCCTCGGGCCCGTCGACCTCTGCGGCCGCCCCCGCTCGTCGGGCTGCTCCTGCACCCGCTCCACCACGCTCTTCCCGGCCGCGCTCTCCATCGTGCGGCATGCCTGGCACGCGTTCGCCGCGCTCCCGGCCGCCCCGCGCTCCCGGCCGCTCCGTGACCGTGCGCTGGGTGTAGGGCAGCAGGACGAGCTCGCGAGCGGTCTTGATCGCCTCGGCGACGTCCCGCTGGTGCTGCGCGCAGTTCCCGGTGACGCGGCGCGACCGGATCTTGCCGCGGTCGCTCATGAACTTCCGAAGGAGTGGAACGTCCTTGTAGTCGACCCAGCCGACGCCGTCGCGACACAGCGCGCACGGCTTCTTCTTGATCCTGCGGTTGAGGTCCTTGGGGGCGCGTCGGGGCGTCGCGCCGCGGTAGTTGCTGCGTGCCATCAGAAGGGCTCCTCGTCGTAGCCGAACCCGGCGGTGTCGTCCTGCCGGGGCGCGGGCGCCTGCCGCCCACCGCCGCGGGGCCCGTCGGAGGGCCCGCGCCGCTCGTTCTTCGTGACCTGTGCCGTGGCCCACCGCAACGACGGGCCGATCTCGTCGGCGACTACCTCGATCTTCGACCGACGGTCGCCGTCGGGCGTCTCCCAGGAACGCTGCTCGAGCCGCCCACACACCACCACCCGGGCGCCGCGCGTGAGGCTTTCGCTGACGTTCTCCGCCATCTCTCGCCAGCACACGACGTCGATGAAGCTCGTCTGCTCCTCCCACTCCTGGGTCTGTCGGTTCTGCCAACGCCGGTTCACCGCCAGACCGAACGAGGCCGTGGGCTGGCCGGTGTTCGTGAAGCGCAACTCCGGGTCTCTCGTCACGTTGCCGACGAGGGTCACGCTGTTGTCCGGCATCGTCTCTTCCTCCTCGTTCCTCTCCGTGGCATCTCGTCGCGTCCGGAGGGTCAGCCCGCCGCCGGCGCAGGAGCGTCCGCCTCGGTGCCCGACGACACCCCCTCTTCGGCCACATGCCGGCTCTCATCTTGGCCGGTGGGCGCGCGCGCCGCCTCGGTGCCCCGGCCTGCGCCGTCCGTACGCGGGCCCCGACCAGCGAGTCCGCGCGACGACGGACCGCGTGCACCCGGTCTCCCCGGACCGGCCGCACCAGAGGCCAGGCGGGCGGCGACCCGGTCGGGAAGCCGGACAACCTTGAAACGCAGCACCTCGTCGGCAAGCCTGAGCAAGCGGTCGATCTCAGCCACCGTCCGCGGCTCGCCCGAGAGCTCCACCAGGACGTAGTAGCCCTCCCGGCGGTGCCTCACCTCGTACGCGAAGGGGCGGCGTCCCCACCGGTCGACATGCCCTGGAGCGCCGTCGCTCGCGCGGATCGTCTCGAGGAGGCGGTCGATGACCGCCTGGATCGCCGGCGGCTCGGCGCCGACGTCGAAGATCACCATGACTTCGTAGGGCCGCATCTGCGGCTCACCTCCCTCCGGACCGGGTACGGGTCGCACCCGGGCCCCGACGTACCGGGGCAGGGCTTCTCTCTTGAGGCCGCAGCGGCGTTCGCACCTGCCTGAGGCCTGGCCACAGCGTAGCCCACAGCGGGCCCCGTCTGGATGCGTGCCAGCCGCCGCCAGCCGCCGCCGAGCCGCTGCCGAGCCGCTGCGGCGAGAGCCCGCATTACAAAGGGCCAGACCCCTGACCGAGATCGAGCTTGTGCGGAGCGTGGTAGCTCTCCTCGTCACTCGGGAACGCACCCGACCGGACGTCCGAGGCGAACGCGGCGATCGCCGCCACGGCGGCGTCCGCCAGGTGCGCGTACTGCCGCGCGAACTTCGGCACGGGTCCTGCGCCCAACCCGAGGAGATCGTGGAAGACGAGGACCTGCCCGTCGCAGCCCGGCCCTGCACCGATGCCGATCGTGGGGATCGCGAGCTCGTCGGTGACCCGTGCCGCCACCACGTCCGGCACACCTTCGAGCACCAGCGCGAAGCACCCCGCGCTCTCGAGCGCGTGCGCCGCAGCCAGCAGGGCGT
>JAKATJ010000084.1 GCA_021828005.1 Actinomycetes bacterium
CGTCGTGCACCGGGTGATCCGACGGCTTCGCCGGACAAGTTCGTGACGGCGAGCGCGACGGATGCGAGGACGGCTGCGGCAAGGACACTGCGTCGCACCCGTTCGAGAGTAGTTCGGCGACCACCTCGCTTCGATCTCCGAGAATGCAGGCGTCGCGGGCTCCGGTCCCGCCGAAGAGGGATCACCTGGCCCGCAGGACGACCACCGGGCACTGTGCGTGCTCGACGCAGTAGCGGCTGACCGATCCGAGCGGCATCTGGCGCAGGTGCCCCAGCCCGCGTGAGCCGACGACGAGGAGCGATGCGTCCTTGCTGGCTGCGACGAGCGACTCGCCTGCAGGTGGAGGCACTCGGCGCCCGCTCACGTCCAGTGCAGGGTGCTCACTCGTCGCCCACCGGACTCCCTCGTCGAGCACGCCCTCTTCCGCGTCCTCCTCCTGCTCGAAGGACGGCAGCTCCAAGGCGACGGATGACCAGCGGTCCGCGTGCAGCACGACCAGCTTGGACTGCCGGAGCTCGCACTCCGCGGCCGCCCACGCGAGAGCCCTCAGACTGTCCTCGGAGCCGTCGAAGCCGACCACGACTGCCGACCGGCACGTGTCTTGCGTTGAGATCGCTGCCTCCCTTCTGGCAGGTGGCCCGCGTGTCGCCTCCCACTATCGGGCGAGTTGCGGGCAGCTGCAAGGGCCCAACAGCCCTGGATCACGAGGGAGCGACCGTGGTCCGAGAGGCAGGGAGCGCCCCCGAGCGGACCGTGCGTCCAATCCTGAGAGGATGGTCGGGTGGAACCCGCTCCTTCCGGCGGACGCCTGACGCTGGCCGGCAGCCTTCCCGCCGGGATGCTCGGGGTGGTGGTCCTCGGCCTGGCCGCCGGCGGGCTCTTCGAGCTCCACGGCACGCCGGGAGCGGCGGGCGTCGCATGGGAGGCGACGGGCGCCCTTGGAGCCCTGTACTCGTCGTGGACGCTGGTCGACGGCATCCTCCACAAGCGGTTCGGGGTCGATTTCATCGCGCTGTTCGCGATCGTTGGCGCGCTCGCCATCGGGCAGGAGCTGGCAGCCGCGGTGATCGCTGCGATGCTCATGACCGGGCGAGCCCTCGAGAGCTGGTCCGCGGGCCGGGCGCGACGGGCTCTGCAGGCTCTTCTCGAGCGTGCACCAGCGGTGGCTCACCGATACACGAACGGCTCGCTCGAGACCGTGCAGCTGCGCGGGGTGAGCCCGGGGGACCTGCTCATGGTCGCGACCGGCGAGCTCGTGCCGGTCGACGGCCGCCTCACCGTCCCAGCGGTCCTCGACGAGTCGACGCTGACCGGGGAGGCGCTGCCCGTCCCTCGTGAGGCGGCCGACGAGGTCCGGAGCGGCGCGCTCAACGTGGGCGCTCCCTTCGACATGCGAGCAACCGCGACGTCGGACGAGAGCACCTACGAGAGCATCGTCCGCCTGGTCGCTGCCGCAGAGTCGTCACGACCCCGGTTCGTCCAGCTGGCAGACCGCTACGCGGTCGGATTCCTCGGCGTGACGGCGGGGGTCGCTGCGGCAGCGTGGATCGTCGGGGGCGCCGCTCGGACGGTCGCCGTGCTCGTCGTCGCCACGCCCTGCCCGCTCATCTTGGCTGCGCCCGCGGCTTTCGTGGCAGGGCTGTCCCTCCTTGCAAGGCGTGGCATGGTCGTAAAAGGCGGCGATGTCCTCGAGCGCCTCGCCCGGTCCACCACCCTGCTCTTCGACAAGACGGGCACGTTGACCGAAGGGCGGCCGAGGCTCGCGTCGGTCGCCACGGCGGAGGGGATCGGCGTCGACGAGGCGCTCTGCGCCGCTGCGTCGCTCGACCAGTACTCGCCCCACGTGCTCGCCGGCGCCCTCGTGCGCAAGGCCCTCGAGGTCGGCTGTGTCCTCGATCGCCCCGAAGGGGTCGTCGAGGTTCCCGGTGAGGGGATCCGGGGGCTCGTCGGCGGTCACCGAGTTGCCGTCGGATCGGCCCGATGGGCGGGTTTCGACTCGACCCCGCCGTGGGCCAAGCGCGCGCAGCGCACCGCACGGCTGGACGGTTCGCTCACCGTCGCCGTGTCGATCGACGGGAGGCCCGCCGCCGTGCTCCTGTTCGAGGACCCGATCCGGCCCGACGCCCCGCGCACCGTACGGGCCCTCCGGCGCGCCGGGATCGACCGTCTGGTCATGGTGACCGGCGACCGGGCTGAGGTGGCCGAGTCCGTGGGACTTGTCCTCGGCCTCGATGGCGTCGAGGCCGAGCAGTCGCCGGCGGACAAGCTCGATGTCGTGGAGGCCGAGCGGGGCCGGGCGCCGACCATCATGGTGGGGGACGGGGTCAACGACGCCCCCGCGCTCGCTGCGGCGGACGTCGGCGTCGCGATGGGAGCCAGGGGAGCCACGGCGTCGAGCCAGGTTGCGGACGTGGTGTTGAGCGTCGACCGGCTCGACCGGCTCGCAGAAGGCCGGGTGATCGCAATGCGGACCAGACGGATCGCCTTGCAGAGCGTCGTCGCCGGCATGGCGTTGTCGTTCGCCGCGATGGGTGTGGCGGCGATGGGTGGGCTCCCGCCGGTGTGGGGTGCGCTGCTGCAGGAAGGGATCGATGTCGCGGTGATCTTCAACGCCTTGCGAGCCCTGCGCCCGACGCGGGCGACCGTCGTCATGGATGCTGCAGGTCTCGAGCTGGCGCAGCAGTTCCACGACGAGCATGGCGACGTCATGGCCGTCGCAGACCGAGCGCGTGTCGTGGCCGACCACCTCGGCGCCGTCGAGGCGGGCGACGCCCTGCGCGAGCTCCGTGACCTTCATCGTCAGCTGGTGGACTTCGTGCTGCCCCACGAGTCCGCCGAAGACCGCGAGCTGTACCCCTCGTTGGACCGAGCGATCGGAGGTGCCAACCCCACCGGCCCGATGAGCAGGGCGCACGCCGAGATCGCCCACGAGGTCCGGAGGCTGGGCCGCCTGCTCGAGGACATCGACCCCGAGCACCTGGACGACGACGACGTGACGGATCTCCGTCGCCTGCTCTACGGCCTCGCGGCGGTGCTCCGTCTGCACACCGCCCAAGAAGAGGAGAGCTACCTCTCGCTCCGCGATCTCACACCTTCGGCGGAACCTGTCGGTCCGGGCGGATGACTCGGACGGCAGCCGAGAGCACGAGGAGGCCACCGGCGGCGATCGCCGCGCTCGCCAGCGTCGTCGGCGGCCCTTGCAGCCCGAAGAGGTGCCTGCCCATGGGCACCACCCATGCCAGCACGGCCGCCGCCGCCATGCCGGCGGTGACGAGGCCCCGTCCGACGGTGAGGGGCTTGGACACGAGGACCAGCACGCCGAGGCCGACGACGAGGAGCACCCCGGTCGCTGCCGTGCGGGCGGCCAGCTCCGTCGCTCCGACCTGGCTGCGGGTGACCAGGTACGCCGCCAGCGCCGACGAGGCGGCCACGACGCCGGCGGGAACAGCGACACGCAGGACGCGTCCGACGAAGCCCGGCTGAGCCCGAGGTGCACCCGGCGCCAACGCGAGGAAGAAGCCGGGCACGCCGATGGTCAGCGAGCTGACGAGCGTGAGGTGGCGAGGGAAGAACGGGTAGGGGATCGCCGAGATCCCCGTCACCGCCGCCAGCACCGTGGCGTAGACGGTCTTCGTGACGAAGAGCCGAGCGACGCGCTGGATGTTCGCGATGACCCGGCGCCCTTCCGACAGGATCTGGGGGATCACGGCAAAGGAGCCGTCGAGGAGCACGACCCTGCCGACGGCCCGCGCCGCCGGGCTGCCGGTGCCGATCGCGATCCCGAGATCTGCGGCCTTGAGCGCAAGGAGGTCGTTCACCCCGTCGCCCGTCATGGCCACCACGTGGCCTTGACCTTGCAGGGCGAGCACGACGTCGCGCTTTCGGTGCGGCTCGACCCGCCCGACGACCGCCACCTCGCGTAAGGCGGCAGCGAGGGCAGCCTGGTCGGCCGGGAGCGATGCGGCGTGGAGGGGTCGGTCCGCGCCCGGGATCCCCGCTCTCCGCGCGACCGCGGCCACGGTCCGGGGATCGTCCCCTGACAGCACGAGCACCCGAACTCCCTGGCTCCGGAGGTAGTCGATGGTCTGCCGGGCGTCGGGGCGGAGGCGCTCTTCGTACACGGCCCAACCGGCGCACCGCAGCCGAGCCGGCAGGGCGCCGGGGCTCAGGTGCTCGTTCGAGTGCGCGACCAGCAGCACCCGGGCCCCGCGGGCGGCCCTCTCGTTCACCTCGCGTGCGTAGGGCGGCTCGAGGGCCGGCATGACCACCTCCGGCGCTCCGATCACCCACGTCCCCCGACCTGCGAACTCCATCGCGCTCCACCGGCGCTGCGACGAGAAGGGGGAGGATCGGACCGGTTCCCAGCCAAGCGGAGCCGGCGCGGCGCGTGCGGCCCGCAAGGTCGCGTTCGGGGCTCGGCTCTGCGCCGCGATCGCGCCGAGCGCGTCCCGGGCGGGTGCGTCCCCCACGGCGGTGACCTCTGCGAGCTCGAGTCCCGGTTCGGTCAGCGTGCCCGTCTTGTCGATGCACAGCACGTCGACTCGGGCGAGACCCTCGATCGCGGCCAGCTCCTGGACGAGCACGCGCTTGTGGGCGAGCCGAACGGCTCCGACGGCGAAGGCAATGGTCGCGAGCAGCACGAGGCCCTCGGGGACCATCGCACCGATGCCGGCCACGCTCCCGCGTACCGCGTCTCCAAGCGTCTGGCCCGACCGGACGACCTGGCTCGTCACGAGCAGCGCGCCGAGGGGCACCATCAGCCAGCTCACCACCTGGAGGATGCGGTTGATGTCCCTGCGCAGGTCTGACCGGACGAGGTCGAACCGGCGAGCGTCCAGCTCCAGGCGCTGGGCGAACGCCTCGGAGCCGACTCGCTCGACCCGCATGGCGCCGGAGCCTGCGAGCACCGTGCTGCCGGAGCGGAGGGGGTCGTCAGGGTGCTTTTCCACCGGCATCGACTCGCCGCTCACGAGCGACTCGTCGACCTCGAGGCCGTCTGCCCTGAGGACAGCTCCGTCTGCGGGGATCTGGTCCCCCGGGCGCAGCTCCAGGACGTCGTCGACGACCACGTCCTCGACCCGGATGTCGAGGCGCTCGCCCTCGCGGATGGCGTGGGCACGCGGAGCCGTGAGCAGGGCGAGGTGATCGAGCGTTCTCTTCGCCCGCAGCTCCTGGGCGATGCCGATGAGGGTGTTGACGGCGAGGACGACGCCGAAGAGCGCGTCCTGAAGCGGGCCGAAGACGAGGATCACGACGAAGAGCGCCCCCAGGATGGCGTTGAACCTGGTCAGCACGTTGGCGCGAAGGATCTGCCCGACGTTCCGACCTCCCCGTGACGAGCTCGTGTTCACCGCTCCCGCCGCGATGCGCGCCGCGACGTCCCGTTGGCTGAGCCCCCGATCGGTGACCCCCGCGCCCTGGGGGACGGGCCGAGCCGAGATGTCGCCGCGGTCCATGCCTCCAGCGTGGAAGCCCGCAGCGGCACGGTGGAGAGGCAGAAGTCACCCGAGGACGGTGGACGCGACCGACGAGCCGGCCGCGGGCATGCAATCGGAGCCGGCGAGCCGGTGGGCCCCTGGTGGCCCTGCCGCCGCCGAGATCGGCCGCCTCTCCGGTTGCCGACCCGGCGATGTCGGGCTCAGCGAGCTCGGTCGGCCGGCTGGCACGGTGAGGCCGCGCACCCTCTCGAAGCGCCAATCCGGTCTTCTGCACGTCTGCGCAGCTTGGTCGAGGAGCGACTGGCGGCGAGCGGCCATCTCGCGGCGGGCGTCACCGGCGATCTGCGGCGTCGTTTTCGTGCGTGGGCACCCCGCGTCGGTCACGGCGGCGTCCGGCACGGGGACGCAGGTCACCCTACCCACGCCGGCTCTTTCAGCGACAGAGGAGCCAGTTCGGTGCTGACGACGGACAGGACGTCGACAGGTGGCTCGCCCGTGTCCTTCCACGGGGACGAGCTGCAGCCCCTGTTGTGGAAACGAATCCGTCGGCATCCTGCAACGACCCGTTCAGGATCGCGCCGGGACTTGTCGCTACCCTTGCTGCACGGTGTGGGCCCTACGTGTCGGAGCGAGTCGAGACCAGCTCGCAGGGGTGCCGGACCGTCCGGGTCGGCACCCCTCCTCTCGTCACACTCGCGTCCTGGGTGACCCGGCCATGTATGGTCCCGCTGTGCGCCAAGAGACGTCCCGCAGGTGACGGCGCCTTCCATCGCGCGCCCCGCGCGCCCTGCGTCCCGCGCGGACCCGGCCTCTCCTGGATCTCACACTTTTCCCGCGTCCCCTGCGCCGCTCGCGTCCGCCGCGACGCTCGCGCATGTTGCCCATGTTGCGCGCTCGTGGCGCTCGCGCGTGCGCAACGGCCGGTTCGGAGGAGCGGGTGCGATCTTCGGCGCCTTCCTCGTCCTCACGTTCGTGAACTTCGCAGCTTGGTCGCTCGCCACGCCGCTCTTCGCCTCTCCCGACGAGTCCACTCAGGTGGTGGCCGCCGCCGCAGCCGTGCGCGGGGAGGTGGTCGGCTTCACAATCGACGGTGCGGGGAGCGCGTACACCGCCGTCCACGTGCCAGAGGTCTTCGCCTCGGGGACGACCTACCCTGTCTGCTTCAAGTACCACCCGGACGTTCCTGCGTCGTGCGCGCCGACCCTCTCGACGTCAACGAAGATCGTGCACATCGGCACCTACGTCGGGCGGTACCCGCCGCTCTACTACCTGATCACGGGGCTCCCGTCGCTCGTCTTCGTCTCGAAGACCGGGATCTACCTGATGCGGATCATGAGCTCCCTCTTGAACGCGGCGCTGATCGCGCTCGCGCTGCTCGCCGTCGTGCGGTGGTCGCGGAGGAAGCTGATGCTCGTGGGGGTGCTTGCGGCGGCCACCCCGATTGCGTGGTTCCTCGGAGGGATGGTCAACCCGAGCGGCTTCGAGATCTGCAGCGCCATCTGCCTGTGGACTTCGGGGATCGTGCTCGTGCTCGAGCACCCCGACCACCCTCCGCCGGGTCTCGTGTCGGTCGTCGCGCTGTCGGCCGGCCTCCTGTCGCTCGCCCGGCCCATCTCCCCGCTGTGGGTGGCGATCACCCTCGTCGCTCTCGCCGTCCTCGGCGGCCGTCGCGCACTCTTCGGCGTGCTGGGCAGCCGCGCCGCCCGCTGGTCGGCCCTCCCGCTGGCCGCCTGCGGAGGGTTCGCGCTCTGGTGGATCTTCGCCGAGCACGCCTTGGACCTCGTGCCCGGTTTCCCCGTCCCGCCCGGCGAGTCCCGGCTCCAGCTGCTCGGCACCGTGCTGGCGCACGACGGGGTCCGGGTCCAGCAGATGGTGGGGGTCTTCGGGTGGAACGACACGGCGTCCCCGCTCCTCACCTACGTGGTGTGGCTCGTGGTCGTCGGCCTCCTGCTGGTGCTGGCGGTGTGGCGTGCCGGTGCCTGGCGGGCGGGCACGCTCCTCTCGCTCCTCGCCGGTGTCGTCATGGTGCCGCTCGTCCTCGCGTACGTCGAGGCGCTGCGCACGGGCTTCGTCGACGGGCAGGGGCGCTACTGGCTTCCTCTCGCAGTCGGCGTGCCGCTCGTCTCCGCCGCGCTGGTCCAGCGCAGGACCGCGCCCGCGTGGCTCTTCGCGCGCGTCGTCCCCGTGGTGGTGGCCGGCCTCGGGGTCGCGTCGATCGCGGCGTTCCTCTGGGTGCTCCGGCGCTACGCGGTCGGCGTCACCGGACCGATCGACTTCCTGGTGGGGAAATGGGCTCCGCCGGTCGGGCTGCTGGGCGCGGCGATCGGCGGGAGCGTGTGCATCGCGCTGCTCTTCGTCGCCGTCGTCGCCGTGGCGCGCAGGCCGTCCATGGTCGCGTTGCCGGCTCCGAGCGCGGTCCCGGTGCGACCCGCGTGGCTCGAGCCTCAGCCAGGGCTCGCCCGGAACGGACGAGCGAGCGCGAACGGGAGCGCCGACGGCTCGCAGCGGGTCACACGCCTTGCCGATCGCCCGCCCGCGGTGCGCACCGGATCAGCTCCCCACTCGTGAGATTGGTTGGGGGGCACCCGACGGCGTGGGTGGCCGTCACGGCCTCTCTCGACGAGGGCCAGGGTTCGCACCTCGCGGACCTGGTCGTCACCTCCGCGAACGAGCCCTCTTCCGTCTGCAACGTCGTGGCGCCTTGAACGTGGTGGCGCGCTCCTTCGCGTGAGCGCCGGGGTCTCCCGCCGGTCCGTCGGCCGCTCGTTGCGGCTCCTGCGCAGCTTCCGGCGCGAGCAGGAGGACCCCGACGCTTTCTACGAAGCGCTGTCGGCCGACGCGGTCGAGCTCCTCGGCGGCTCGCTGGAGCTCGTGGGCGCGCTCTCCGTGGACGTCGGAGGCGGTGCCGGGTACCTCACCCGCGCCCTCAGGGCGGCGGGCGCTCGTTGCGTGCTCGTCGACGCTGACCAGCGAGAGCTCTCCTGGCGCGGGCCGCCGCCCGCCGGGTCGGCGGTGGCCGATGCGGCCGCGCTCCCGGTCCGCTCGGGCACGGTCGACCTCGTGGTGTCCTCCAACGTGCTCGAGCACGTCCCCGAGCCGTTCGCCGTCGTCGAGGAGATGGCGAGGATCCTCCGGCCCGGGGGACACCTGTGGATGTCGTTCACGAACTGGCTCTCCCCGTGGGGCGGCCACGAGACGTCGCCGTGGCACTACGCCGGCGGCGAGTGGGCGCGAAGGCGCTATGCGGCACGGACGGGCCGCGAGCCGAAGAACGTGTTCGGTGAGACCTTGTTCCCGCTTCATGTCGGCGCCGTGCTCCGCCGCCTCTCTGACCACCCGCTGCTCAGCGTCGTCGATGCCAGGCCCCGCTACCTCCCGGAGTTCGCCCACGCGATCGTGCGGGCTCCCGGGCTGCGTGAGGTGCTCACCTGGAACCTCGAGGTGCTCGCCAGGAAGCGCGCACTGCCCCCGGGGTGAAGCCCGGCGCACCGGTGCCGAGGCGGGTTGCCCGCCGCGCCGTCGCTGTCACGGCCGGCACCGGAGACCTGCGAAGATGCGCTCCGTGACATCTCCGAAGGTCGAAGCCGCCAGTCCCCCCGGGGCGTCTTGATGGAGGACCTGCTTGGCAAGGTCGCCCTGGTCACCGGCGGCGGGAGCGGGATCGGGCGGGGCGCCGCCCTCGCGCTCGCGGCCGCCGGCGTCCATGTCGCGATCGCCGACGTCGACCGGGACCGCGCGATGGCGGTCGCCGACGAGGCTTCGTGGCGGGGCACGGACTGCTTCGGGATGGCGCTCGACGTGAACGACCTGACGGCCTTCGAGACCGCCCGCGACGTGATCTTGCGCCGGCTGGGGAGGATCGACATCGTCATGAACAACGTGGGCGTCGTGGCGGCGGGGCTGCCCGAGGAGATCCCGCTGCACGAGTGGGAGCGGACGATGAGCACGAACGTCCTCTCGATCGTGCGCAGCAACGCCA
>JAKATJ010000085.1 GCA_021828005.1 Actinomycetes bacterium
GCAGGTGTTCTCGAGCGGCATCCCGGCCTTCGCGTCCTCCTCGCGCACGGGGGCGGGGCGCTGCCGGCGGTCTGCGGTCGGCTGGCGCACGGCCAGCGGGCGGTGGCCGCCGCGCGCGGCAGGCTCCGCGAGCCCGTGGACTCGTCGATCGCCCGCTTCTACTTCGACACCGTCACCCACGACGCCCGCCAGCTCCGACGTCTCGTCGACGACTTCGGGCCGGACCGGGTCCTGCTCGGGTCCGACCGCCCCTTCGACATGGGCGATCCCGACCCGGCAGGCACGGTGCGCGCGCTGGGTCTGGAGCCTGCCGACGAAGCCGCCGTCCTCGGGACGAACGCCGCTCGCCTGCTCCGCCGCTCCTGAGCGGCCGCGCCTGCTCCGCCGCTCCTGAGCGGCCGCGCCTGCTCCGCCGCTCCTGAGCGGCCGCGCCTGCTCCGCCGCTCCTGAGCGGCCGCGCCTGCTCCGCCGCTCCTGAGCGGCCGCTCCTGGGTCCGCCGCTCGGTTCCTCCGGCGGAAGCTACCGGTTGACGAGCGACATGTCCGGGTACCGGTCTCCTTCAGCCGCACCGGGAGGGAACGCGTCGGCCAGCTCGGCGAGCTCGTCCTCGCCGAGGGAGATCTCGGCCGCCTCGAGGTTCTGCTCGAGGTGCGCCACGTCGGAGGTGCCAGGGATCGGGACCACGTCGTCGCCCTGCGCGAGGAGCCACGCGAGCGCCAGCTGCGCCGGCGTCCGCCCGTGCTTGGAGGCGAGCGAAGAGAGGCGCGCCTGCAACCTCGCGTTGTGCTCGAGGTGCTCGGCCGAGAACCTCGGGTGGTTCCGCCGCACGTCGCGCTCGGCGAGGTCGCCGGGTTCGCTGAACCGGCCCCCGAGGAACCCCCGTCCGATCGGGCTGTAGGCCACGAAACCGATCCCGAGCTCACGCATCGCCGGCAGGACCTCGGGCTCTGGATCACGCGACCAGAGGCTGTACTCGGACTGGACCGCGGTGATCGGGTGCACGGCGTGGGCACGCCGGATCGTCGCAGCCGAAGCCTCGGAGAGGCCGATGTGGCGGACCTTGCCCGCCTCGACGAGGGAGGCCATCGCCCCGACCGTCTCTTCGATCGGCACCTTCGGGTCCACGCGATGGAGGTAGTACAGGTCGATGTGCTCGACCCCCAGACGGAGAAGCGAGGCGTCGCACGCCTCGGGGACGTACTCCGGCCGCCCGTTCACGCCCTGGAAGGCGCCGTCGTCGCGCCGGACGTTCCCGAATTTCGTGGCGAGCACGACCTCGTGGCGCCGTCCGGCGATCGCACGGCCGACCAGCTGCTCGTTGGTGAACGGGCCGTAGGCGTCGGCGGTGTCGAGGAAGGTGCAGCCGAGGTCGAGCGACCGGCGGATGAGCGCGACGCTCCCGTCGTCGTCCACCGGGCTGCCGTACATCGAGGACAGCGCCATGCACCCGAGCCCGATCGCCGCCACGCCGAGCCGGTTGTCACCGCTGCCGAGATACCTGGTCTCCACGTCCCTCCTCGATGGTTGCAGGGCCGTCACGACGATGCAATCGCCGGCCACGGTACCGATCGGCCGCTGGAGGGTCAAGCGGGCGGAGCGACCCCTGGCCGTGTCGGCGGTACCGCCGCGAGCGAGGTCGGCACGAGGATGCAATCGATTGGGGTGTAGCGTGAGCCACATGACGGCCAGCCCAGACCGGAGCCACCGCGCAGCGCCTGCACCGGGCGCGATGGCGGTGGACTTCGAGGCCCGTGTGGACTTTCGTCGCTTGCACGACTACCGGCTGCGCAGGGCGCGCGAGGCGCTCGAGCGCTCCGAGCTCGGTGCCGTGCTCTGCTTCGACTGCAACAACATCCGCTACATCACCAGCACGGCGATCGGGGAGTGGACGCGCGACAAGCTCACGCGCTACTGCGTCCTCGCACGCGGCGCGGAGCCGGTCCTGTGGGACTTCGGCTCGGCGGCGGTGCATCACCGGCTGTACTCGCCGTGGCTCGATCCGGCGAACTCGCGACCCGCGGTGAGCACGATGCGGGGCGCGGTCGGGCCCGATGCGGGGCTGGCCGACGAAGCCGTCGCAGAGATCGCCGACGTGCTGCGCCAGGCGGGTGTCCAGGACATGCCGGTTGGCATCGACCTGATCGACGCCCCGACGATCTTCGCCCTCCAGAACGCGGGGATCGACGTGCGGGACGGTCAGCAGGTGATGCTCGACGCTCGGCAGATCAAGTCTGCCGACGAGATCATGCTGCTGTCACGGGCTGCGGCAATGGTGGACGGCGCCTACCAGCTCGTCACGGAAGCGCTGAAGCCCGGCGTCCGGGAGAACGAGATCGTCGCGCTCGTGAACGACACGCTGTACCGCATGGGATCCGACGACGTCGAGTCGGTGAACGCGGTCTCCGGTGAACGCTGCGTGCCCCATCCGCACAATTTCTCGGACCGGATGATCAGGCCGGGCGAGCAGGCGTTCTTCGACGTGATGCACGCGTTCAACGGCTACCGCACCTGCTACTACCGCTGCTTCTCGGTGGGGTACTCGACGCCCGCCCAGCGCGACGCCTACGCGCGGGCCCGGGATTGGATGGACGCCGCCATCGCGTTGGTCAAGCCCGGAGTCGCGACGGACGAGATCGCGCGCGGCTGGCCGACGGCGCAGGACATCGGCCTCCAGAGCGAGAGAGAGGCATTCGGGCTCGAGTTCGGCCACGGCCTCGGCCTGGCGCTGCACGAGCGCCCGATCATCAGCAGGCTGAATTCCCTGCAGCACCCCATGGAGATCGAGGCCGGCATGGTGTTCGCGCTCGAGACGTACTGCCCGGCGACGGACGGCTACTCGGCCGCGCGGATCGAAGAGGAGATCGTCGTCACGGACGAGGGCCCGCAGATCCTGACGCTGTTCCCGGCTCAGGAGCTGTTCGTGACGAACCCGTACTGATGAGCCGCGGGGTCCTGCGGCTCGGAGCCGCGAGGAGGGCTTCTCGATGACCGCGATCGCTTCCGGGCACGATACGCGGCGGGCTGCGGACGAGCTGCTCTCGTGGGTGCCGACGGGATGCCTCGTCGGCGGGGAGTGGCGAGATGCGTCGAGCGGGTCGGTGATCGACGTGCTCGACCCCGCGACCGAGGAGATCGTCGCAACCGTGGCGGACGGCACGGTCGACGACGCCCTCGCTGCCGTGGACGCAGCGGCGCATGCACTTGCCGAGTGGCGGTCGACGTCGCCTCGGCACCGTTCCGAGGTCCTGCGGGCCGCCTACGGCATCATGACGGACCGTGCCGAAGAGCTGGCTCGTCTGATGACGCTCGAGAACGGCAAGGCGCTCGGAGACGCCCGCGGCGAGGTCGCGTACGCGGCGGAGTTCTTCCGGTGGTTCTCGGAGGAGGCGGTTCGCAACGCGGGAGAGCTCATGACCGCACCGTCGGGTGCGAACCGCATACTCGTGACGCGCCAGCCGATGGGCGTCGCGCTGCTCATCACGCCCTGGAACTTCCCGGCAGCGATGCTCACCCGCAAGATCGGACCGGCGCTGGCGGCAGGGTGCACCGTCGTCTGCAAGCCTGCGAGCGAGACTCCCCTGACCGCGCTCGCAGTGGGACGGGTTCTCGAAGAGGCAGGTGTCCCGCCGGGCGTCGTGAACATCGTGCCCTCGCGTCGCTCCGGCGACGTGGCCCGCGCGGTGCTCTCCGACGCGCGGGTGCGCAAGCTGTCGTTCACGGGGTCGACCGAGGTCGGGCGCACGCTGCTCGGACTGGCGGCCGAGAACGTTGTCAGCTGCTCGATGGAACTGGGGGGCAACGCGCCGTTCGTCGTGTTCGCGGATGCCGATCTCGACGCCGCGATCGACGGCGCGATGGTCGCGAAGATGCGCAACGGGGGAGAGGCGTGCACCGCCGCCAACCGTTTCTACGTCGAGGCATCCGTCGCCGCAGAGTTCGCCGAGCGGCTCGCGCAGCGGATGGGGGCCCTGCGGATGGGGCCTGGCCTCGACGAGGGGGTCGAGCTCGGCCCGCTCGTCAACGCGTCGAGCAGGGACAAGGTGCGTGATCTCGTCTTCGAGGCGCGCGACGTGGGCGCTGTCGCAGTCGTTGGCGGCGACGCGCCGGGGGGCACGGGCTACTTCTTCCCGGCGACCGTCCTGGCGGACGTCCCCGCCGGCGCGAGCCTGCTGCGGGCGGAGATCTTCGGCCCGGTCGCTCCGGTGGTGTCCTTCACGACCGAGGCAGAGGCGATCTCCCTCGCCAACGACACCGAGTACGGGCTCGCCTCCTACGTGTACACCGCCGACCTCGCCCGTGGCCTGCGCGTGGCCGAGGCGATCGAGACGGGGATGGTCGGGCTCAACCGGGGCCTCGTGTCGGATCCAGCGGCACCGTTCGGCGGCGTGAAGCAGAGCGGCCTCGGCCGCGAGGGCGGCCACGAAGGCATGCTCGAGTACACCGAGCAGAAGTACATCGCCTGCAACTGGTGACGTGCGTGCATCGGTCGGTACTGTCCCGGGGGTGGTGAGACCATGACGGAGCTGCAGGACCAGAAGGGCAGAGGCGGTACGGGCTCTGGTGCCCGCGGGACCGGCGCCGCTGCCGTCGGACCGGTGCCGATCGAGGTACGGACCTCGATCTACAAGATGATGGTCGAGATGCGTGACTTCGAGAAGCGCGCGTACGACCTCTTCCTCCAGGGGCTCGTGAAGGGGACGAGCCACCTCGGGCTGGGCCAGGAGGCGGTCGCCGCCGGGTTCGCCGCTGCGATGCGCCCGTCGGACTACACCTTCGCCACGTACCGAGGGCACAACCACACCCTGGCGCGCGGTGTCCCGATGACCGCGGTGATGGCCGAGCTGATGGGACGCCAAGCAGGGTTGATGGCGGGCAAGGGCGGCTCGATGCACCTGACGAGCGTGGCGCACCGGATGATGGGATCGTACGCGATCGTCGGCGCGCACCTCACGATCGCGAACGGCGCCGCGTGGTCGGCGAAGCTGCGCGGCACCGGTGAGGTCGCCGTCTGCTTCTTCGGCGACGGCACCACCAACATCGGCGCGTTCCACGAGGCGCTGAACCTGGCCGCGGTCTGGAAGCTGCCCGTCGTGTTCGTCTGCGAGAACAACCGGTGGATGGAGTACACCCCCATCTCCTCGGTGACGGCGGTCGCGCACCCCGCCGCCGATCGCGCCCGCTCCTACGGGCTCGACCCGGTGCTCGTCGACGGCAACGACGCCGACGCGACCTACGCGGCCGCGAGCGCGGCCCTGGAGCGCGCGCGAGCCGGCGCCGGCCCGACGCTCGTGGAGGCGGAGACCTACCGCCACGGCGGTCACTCGAGAGCCGACCCCGGCAAGTACCGGCCCGAGGCGGAGGTGCAGGCGTGGCTCGCCCGCGACCCGATCCCCCTCTACCGCTTGCGCCTGGTCGAGTCGGGGGTCGACGAGTCGGTCCTCCGGCAGATCGAGGAGGCGGCGCAGTCGGCGGTCGACGCCGCGTCGGCAGAGGCGGCGGCGAGCCCGCCACCGGACTCCTCGCTGGTCGAGGCCGACGTGTGGGCGGATGGAGGTTCGTCGTGGCGGAGATGACCTACCGCGACGCCGTCGCGCGCGGGATCGCCCAGGAGATGGAGCGTGACCCCTCGGTGGTGCTCATCGGCGAGGACGTGGGGTCCGCCGGCGGCGTGTTCAAGGCGACCGTGGGCGTGTTCGACCGCTTCGGCCCCGACCGGGTGGTCGACACCCCGATCTCCGAGCAGGCGATCCTCGGCGCGGCGATGGGTGCCGCGATGACGGGGCTCCGCCCGATCGCCGAGATCATGTTCTCGGACTTCTTCGCGGTGTGCTGGGACATCGTGGCGAACGAGATCGCCAAGACCCGCTACATGACCAACGGCCAGGTGTCGCTGCCGCTCGTCATCCGGTCCGCGAACGGCGGCGGCGCGCGCTTCGGCGCCCAGCACTCCCAGAGCGTGGAAAATTGGGCGATGGCCATCCCCGGCCTGAAGGTGGTGGCCCCTTCCACGCCCCGTGACGTCGTCGGGTTGCTGGCCGCCGCGGTGAGGGACCCGGACCCGGTGCTGTTCTTCGAGCAGAAGTCGCTGTACCCGGCGAAGGGAGACGTGCCCGAGGGGGAGATCGTCGACGAGCTCGGCACCGCCGTGGTGCGCCGCCATGGCAAGGACGCGACGGTCGTGGCGCTCGCCGCCATGGTGCCGCGCGCGCTCGAAGCCGCCGACCGGCTCGCCGGCGAAGGCGTGGAGGTCACGGTCATCGACCTCCGTTCCTTGGTGCCGCTGGACGTGACGACGGTCGCGACCTCGGTCACGGAGACCGGGCACCTCGTCACGGTGGAGGAGAACCCGCGGCTCTGCGGCTGGGGCGCGGAGGTCGCGTCGATCGTCGCCGAGGAGCGCCTCTTCGATCTCGACGGGCCGATCGTCCGCGTGACGACCCCTCACGTGCCGCTCCCGGCCGCCGACGCGCTCGAGGATGCGGCGATGCCGACCGTGGCGCGCATCATGGAAGGCGTTCGCCGCTCGCTTCAGTGACGCTGGGCGCCCCACTCTCCCCAGTGAAGGCGCGTCCCGTCGCCGGGGGGGCGACGGTCGAGCGACTTGGAGCGGGGGTCGTCACCGGCGGGGTAGCCGAGCGCGACGGCGCCGAAGAGGCGCCATCCCTCCGGTACGCCGAGCGACGCGAGCACCGCGGTCTCCGAACGGAAGTTACCGAGGAAGCAGGCGCCGAGCCCCACTGACGTGGCGCCGAGGAGAAGGGTCATCACGCTGAAGGCCGCGTCGCCGTGCCAGTAGGGGACCGGCCACGCGGCCTCGGCTCCGGCGAGGCCCAGGTCGGAGGCGGCTCGAGCCTTGTCCGGCTCTGCGTAGCGGGCGAGGTAGGCGGATGGGCAGGCGACGGCCAGCGCGATGACCGGTGCCCGGGAGATGCCGGGCCAGCGCCGTGCGCTCGAGCGCCAGGCTTGCGTGGTCGCGGCGTCCCAGTAGCGCGACGTCTCGTCCGGCCCGCGTAGGACCACCCATGCGATGCCGCGGGTATTGCCTGCCGTGGGGGCGCGCAGCGCGTCGGCGAGGAGCCGGTCCAAGAGGTCGTCCGGCACCGGCTCCGACCTGAAGCTGCGCACCATCCGCCGGGCCCGCACCGCGTCGTGCACGTCCACGTGCACAGTCTGCCGGCCCGGCCGCCTCCCGCCGGTGGTCCGCCCGTCGCCGCCTTCCCCCCGCCTTCCCCACGCCTTCCCCCCGCCGGCGCGGGCCCGCGCCCGAATGTTGACTCGACTAGTAAGATATTCGAGCATGACGACGCCGCGCGAGCTGTTGGCCCAGGTGAGAGCCGCCATCAATGAGGTCGACCCCGAGGAGGCCGAGCACCGTCTCGGCACGTGCACCTTCCTCGACGTCCGCGAGCCGGACGAGTACGAGCAGGGAGCGATCCCAGGCGCCGTCCACCTGCCACGGGGCAACCTCGAGTTCGGGGTGGAGGGCAGGATCCCGGTCAAGGAGGCAACGGTCGTCGTCTACTGCGCCGGCGGCACCAGGTCCGCCTTCGCGGCGAGGACGCTCGCGGACCTCGGCTACAAAGACGTCGTCTCCATGGCCGGAGGCTTCAACCGCTGGAAGGACGAAGGCCGCGCATGGACGGTGCCGCGCACGCTCACGAGCGACCAGCGCAACCGCTACCAGCGCCACCTCCTCCTCCCGGAGGTGGGGGAGGCGGGCCAGCAGAAGCTCCTGGACTCGAAGGTGCTGCTCCTCGGCGCCGGGGGTCTCGGGTCCCCGGCAGCGCTGTACCTCGCCGCGGCGGGCGTCGGCACGATCGGCGTCATCGACATGGACGTGGTGGACGAGTCGAACCTGCAGCGCCAGATCCTCCACAACATGGACCGGGTGGGCGAGCGCAAGGTCGACTCGGCCAAGAAGACCTTGAGCGCGCTCAACCCCGACGTCGCGGTCGAGACCTTCGACATGCGGCTGGGGGCCGACAACGTGCTCGACGTCTTGGACGGCTACGACCTCGTCGTCGACGGCACCGACAACTTCCCGACGCGCTACCTCGTCAACGACGCGTCGCTCCTGAAGCGCATCCCCGTGGTGCACGGGTCGATCTTCCGGTTCGAAGGGCAGGTGACCGTCTTCGATCCGTACCACGGCCCGTGCTACCGCTGCCTCATCCCCGAGCCGCCGCCCGTCGAGCTCGCTCCGTCGTGCGCCGAGGCCGGCGTGCTCGGCGTGCTCCCGGGCATCGTCGGGTCGATCCAGGCGTTGGAGGCGATCAAGATGCTCCTCGGGCTCGGGAACCCGCTCGTCGGACGGCTCCTCGCGTTCGACGCGCTCGAAGAGACGTTCCGCACGTTCAAGGTGCGGCGGGACCCCGAGTGCCCCGCGTGCGGCGAGCATGCCGGAGAGATCGTCATCGCTGAGTACGACGAGCTCTGCATGCCGCATCCGCGCTGAGCACTGGCGGAACGCAGCTCTCGGGCAGCTTCCTCGCCTCAGGGTCGCGCGCTTCGCCCGCTCCCGTCCCCGCGGGCGCAAGCGGACGGCAGGACCCGTCGTCCCGACAAGCCCGTGGTGTTGACCGTCTACCCTTGTGCGGGGGGAGTGGCGACAAGGTGGCCCTGGCAGAGGAGGTCGCCAGGTGTTCGCGGACCGTGCCGATGCAGGACGCCAGCTCGGTCGGAGGCTCGCGTACCTCCGGGGTGAGCCGCTGGTCGTCCTCGGCCTTCCGCGCGGGGGGGTCCTGGTCGCCTGCGAGGTCGCAGCGGCGTTGCTCGCGCCGCTCGACGTGATCGTCGTCCGGAAATTGGGCGTGCCGTTCCAGCCGGAGCTCGCGATGGGGGCGATCGGCGAGGACGGCGTGCGCATCGTGAGCGAAGAGGTGATCCGCGCGGCCCATGTCTCGGGCTACGAGCTCGCCGCCGTCGAGGCGCGCGAGCGGGCCGAGCTCGAGCGCCGGGCTCGACGCTTCCGCGGCGAGCGCCCTCGGATCCCGCTCGGGGGCCGGACCGCGCTGGTCGTCGACGACGGCATCGCGACGGGCTCGACTGCCCGGGCGGCCTGCCGGGTCGCTCGCGCCCAGGGCGCAGCGAAGGTCGTCCTCGCCACCCCGGTGGCGCCGCCGGGGTGGGAGGCCCGCATCGAAGGCGATGCCGACGAGCTCGTCTGCCTCGCTACCCCCGAGCCCTTCTTCGCCATCGGCCAGTTCTACGACGACTTCTCCCAGACCCACGACGAGGAGGTGGTCGCCTGCCTCGCGCGAGCGAACGACGTGGCCTCACCCGTCATGGGGGAAGGGCTCTCTCCCGACCC
>JAKATJ010000004.1:0-27451 GCA_021828005.1 Actinomycetes bacterium
AGCGGAGGCGGTGGGATTTGAACCCACGGTGGGTTGCCCCACACACGATTTCCAATCGTGCCGATTCGGCCGCTCTCGCACGCCTCCAGACGTCGCCGCCCGTCTGTCGCCCGGGCCGCAGCCGAGCCAGGCTACCCGGCTCCATGGCTCCTCCCCGTCCCGGCCGCCGCGTGACCCGGCCGCCGCGTGACCCGGCCGGGCCGAGCCAGGCCGGGACGTGTCTGGGCGGTGGGGCGGTAGCCTGGGGCGACCGCGCCGGCGTTGGGTGCGGTGGCCGGGTCCTGCGCAACGGTCGCTCGTGAACCGAGTCAGGGTCGGAAGGCAGCAGCTCTCAGCGGGTGAGACCGTGTGCCGTAGCCAACCTGGCCATCGCACCGACCGCCGGCGCGCGCCGCGTCTGGCGGGGGACGCGGCCCACGCGCCGGCCCGCTCGTGTCTGCGCCCGCCGGTAGGCTCGCTCGACGTGGCCGAAGCGTCCTCACGACCCTCCTACGGCAGCGCGAAGACCGAGGACGTGGCCGATTTCGTCTCCCTGTACCGCCGGTTCCGCCCCGGGAGGTTCGCGGAGCTTCGAGGGCAGCCGCACGTGGTGCGGGCGCTGCAAGGCGCAGTGCGCGACGGGCGGGTGGCCCACGCGTACCTCTTCAGCGGGCCACGCGGCACCGGCAAGACCTCCACGGCGCGCATCTTGGCCAGAGCGCTCAACTGCGCGACGCCCGTCGACGGCGAGCCCTGCGGCGCCTGCGTCTCCTGTGTGGAGATCTCCCGCGGCAGCTCCTTCGACGTGCACGAGCTCGACGCCGCGTCCAACAACGGCGTCGACGCCATGCGGGAGCTGATCGCTCATGCGGCGCTCGCCACCCCGGGCCGGTGGAAGGTGTACATCGTCGACGAGGTCCACATGCTCTCGAACGCAGCGGCCAACGCGCTCTTGAAGACCTTGGAGGAGCCGCCCGGTCACGTCGTCTTCGTGCTGGCGACGACGGACCCCCAGAAGGTCCCCGCCACGATCCGGAGCCGCACCCAGCACCTCGAGTTCGGGCTCATCGGGGCAGAGACGCTGGACGCCCTCCTTCACGACGTGGTCGCCGCAGCCGGCCTCGGCCTCCTCGACGACGACATCGCCGTCGCCGTCCGCAAGGGCCGGGGCTCGGCGCGCGACGCGCTGTCGGCGCTGGACCAAGTGGTGGCTGCGGGGTCGGCGGAAGCGCTCCGGCCCGACGTGTTGCGGCTCACCGGGGCGATCGCCGCCGAGGACGCACGCGAGGCGCTCGTCGGGGTCGCGGCGTTGCACGAGTCGGGATGGGGGCCTCAGCAGATCGCGACCGAGCTGGTCGACGACCTCCGGCAGGCGTTCCTCGTCGCGCTCGCGCCGGAGCTCTGCGGGGCCGCCGGGAGCGAGCGTGAGCGCCTGGCCGACCAGGCGGCCCGGCTCGGCCTCGCACGGGTGGTCCGCGCGATCGAGACCCTCGGGCACGCGCAGGTCGACATGCGCGACGCCCCCGACCCGCGTGCGGTGCTGGAGGTGACCCTCGTCCGGCTCGCCCGGCCGGAGCTGGACGACTCGACGACGGCGTTGCTCGACCGGGTCGCCCATCTCGAGCAGGCGCTGGCCGCCGGCGCGATCGCCGCGGCGCGCCAGGCTTCGCAGGCCGCGCCGTCCGCGCCTGCCTCGGGTGGCGTAGCCCGGCCCGCGCAAGGGGCGTCCACCTCGGCCGAAGTCCTCACAGCCGGGGCCACGACCGGATCGCAGGGGGATACCGCGGCGTTGGAGGATCGCCCGGGTCTCGGAGCGCTCCGGCGTGGGGTTGCCTCGTCCCGCTCCGCGTCGAGTCCCGCTCCGGATCTTCGTTTCGCCCCTCCCGCGTTTCCCGGCCCTCCCAGCCCGGCCGGCCCTCCCGGCCCGGCCGTGAGCACGCCCTCGCCGGTCCCTCCGGGCCCGCACGCGCCCCGCCCGGCGCCCGCGCCCGGCAGCGTGGCTTCCTCCGTCGGCAGCTCGTCGGGTCCTGACAGGGACCGCATCGTCGAGGCGTGGGGCGACCACGTCCTGCGGGGCCTCCCCGCCCGGGCGAAGGCGCTCTTCAGCTCCGGGAGGTTCGTCTCCGTCGAGGGGCGCACGGCGACGTTCGCGCTGCCGAACGCGGCCCACCGTGACCGGTGTGAGGACGTGGTCGGGATCGTCGAGGAAGCCATCAGCAAGCACTTCGGCACGCGCGTCTCGCTCGAGCTGACGGTCGACGAGTCCGCGGCGCCGGCGACTGCGGGGGCAACCCGGACAGGCCCCGCGGACAAGGCCGGCATGCTCAGCCCGGACGACGAGGTCGACCCCGACCAGCCGACGGGGTCGCTCCAGGCAGTCGCGGAGGCGCGCCTCCTCGAAGCCTTCCCCGGGGCCGAGGAAGTCTGATCGGATGTACACGGGCTCGCTGAGGGCGCTCATCGACGAGCTCGGCAGGCTGCCGGGGATCGGCCCGAAGTCGGCGCAGCGGATCGCGTTCTTCGTCCTCAAGGTCCCCGGCGAGGACGCCCGCCGCCTCGCTGACGCGATCGTCGCGGTGAAGGAGCGGACGACGCTGTGCGAACGCTGCTTCAACGTGTCGGAGTCGGGCAACCTCTGCGACGTCTGTGCCGACACACGAAGGGACCGTCACGTGGTGTGCGTCGTGGAGGACCCCCGCGACATCGTGGCGGTCGAGCGGACCCGGCAGTTCCGCGGCCGCTACCACGTGCTCCACGGCGCGCTGAACCCGCTCGAGGGTGTCGGCCCCGACCAGCTGCGCGTCCGGGAGCTGGTCGCTCGCGTCGACGCCGAAGGGATCACCGAGGCGATCCTCTGCACGAACCCGAACCTCGAGGGCGAGGCGACGGCGATGTACCTGGCCCGCCTGCTCGCCCCGCTCGGGATCACGGTCACCAAGATCGCGAGCGGCCTCCCCGTCGGGGGCGACCTCGAGTACGCGGACGAGCTGACGCTCGGCCGGGCGATCGAGGGCCGCCGCGCCGTCGTGCCGTGACCACGGGCGGCTCCGACGGGGAGCTCGTCTTGTGGCTCGTCCGCCATGCCAAGGCCGCGCCCGACCCGCCGGCGGGCGGCACCGACCACGAGCGTCCGCTCGCTCCGAGGGGGAGGCGTGACGCCGCTGCGCTCGGCCTCCGGCTCCGCGCGGGCGACCTCGACTTCGGCGACGTGTCCCTCCCCGGGCTTGTGCTCGCGTCGAGCGCCGCCCGCACGACCGAGACGGCCGAGAAGGTCGCTGCCGCGCTCGGAGCTCCCCTCGAACGGCGGCGAAGCCTGTACTACGGCTCCCCGACAGACTTGCTCTCCGAGCTGCGCACGCTCGACGAGGGCGGGCGGTCGGTCATGGTCGTCGGGCACAACCCGGCCACCCACGAGCTCGCCCTGGCGCTCCTCGCCGGAGACGACCGCGCAGGGCGCGCGGCGCTCGCCTCGTTCCCGACGTGCGCGCTCGCGGTGTTCCGCACCGGGGTCTCGCGCTGGTGCGACCTCGCGTACGGGGCTGCGACCCTCGCGGGGTTCGCGCGTCCGCCCTACGACGGGTGACTCACTCCCACTCGATGGTGCCGGGCGGCTTGCTCGTGACGTCGAGGACGACGCGATTCACCTGGGGCACCTCGTTCGTGACGCGCGTGGAGATCCGCTCGAGCACGTCGTAGGGGAGGCGCGCCCAGTCCGCCGTCATGGCGTCCTCGCTCGTGACGGGCCGGAGCACGACCGCCTGTCCGTAGCTCCGACCGTCGCCTTGGACCCCGACCGACCGGACGTCGGGGAGGAGCACGACGGGGAACTGCCAGACCGCCCGGTCGAGGTCGGCCGCGGTGAGCTCGTCGCGGGCGATGGCGTCGGCCCGGCGGAGGATGCCGAGCCGTTCCTCGGTCACCTCGCCGACGATGCGGACCGCGAGCCCGGGGCCGGGGAACGGGTGGCGCCACACGATCGTCTCGGGCAGGCCGAGCTCGAGCCCGAGCGCTCGGACCTCGTCCTTGAAGAGATGGCGGAGCGGCTCCACGAGGGTGAAGCCGAGGTCGTCGGGAAGGCCGCCCACGTTGTGGTGGGACTTGATCGTGGAGCCCGCGGTGCCGGCGCCGCGCGCGCCCCCAGACTCCACGACGTCGGGGTAGAGCGTGCCCTGGACGAGGTGCTCGGGGCCGCCGCCCTCCGCCTCGACCTCGCGGGCCGCGTGCTCGAAGGCGCGGATGAATTCGCGCCCGATCACCTTTCGCTTCGCCTCGGGGTCGACGACCCCTCGCAGCGCCGCGAGGAACGCTGCGCGCGCGTCGACGATCTTCAGACGGATCCCCGTCGCGGCGACGAAGTCGCGTTCCACCTGCTCGGCTTCGCCGAGCCGGAGGAGGCCGTGGTCCACGAACACGCACGTGAGCCGGTCGCCGATCGCGCGATGGACCAGCGCTGCGGCGACCGCGGAGTCGACGCCTCCCGACAGCCCGCAGATCGCCCTGCCGTCCCCGATGGCATCGCGCACCTCGTCGACGGCAGCGTCGAGGACGTTGGCGGTGGTCCACGACGGCTGGATCCCCGCCGCCCGGTACAAGAACCGCTCGATCACCTGCTGGCCGTGAGCGGTGTGGTGGACCTCTGGGTGCCACTGCACGCCGTAGAGCGTCCCGTCGGCCGTCTCGAACGCAGCGATCTCTGTCTCGCTCGACCACGCCGTCGGGCGCAGCCGCTCCGGGAGCGCGATCACGACGTCGCCATGCGACATCCACACCTCCTGGGATGGCGGCTGCCCCTCGAACAGTCTCGCGTCAGGGTCGACGGTCACCTTGGTGCGCCCGTACTCCCGGCGCTCCGCACGCGCGACGTCGCCGCCGAGGACCTGGGCCAGCGCGTGGAAGCCGTAGCAGATGCCGAGGACCGGCACACCCGCGTGGAGGAGGCCCGGGTCGATGGACGGCGCCCCGGGCTCGTAGATGCTGGAAGGCCCGCCGGAGAGGATCACGGCTGCCGGTTGACGCCCGAGGACCTCCGCGGCGGAGGCAGTGTGGGGAACGATCTCCGAATAGACCCTGGCCTCACGGACGCGCCGCGCGATCAGCTGCGCGTACTGGGCCCCGAAGTCGACGACGACGACGGGGCATGCCATCGGCCGAGTATGTCAGGTGACCGGTCTCCCCCCGAGACGCTCCACTGCGTGCTCCTGCTCGCGCGACCCGTTCTTGCGTCGTCAGACCGGACAGTCCACAGTTACGTGTAGAGCGTTTGGAAATTGTAGGTTATGGCTCGTGGCCTGTGCGCTCCGAGCTGGCCGGCGCAGAGAGGGGTGGTCGTGACCTGCGTGATCGCCGGACCCTCCGCCGGCACCAAGGGCCGCTCCCGCGTCGACGTCTGCCCCAGGACGCGTCGGTCGCCCGCGAGCGGGTCGACGCACTCTCCCCGCCGGGCAGCGGGCCAGGTGAGGTCGGCATGAACAAAGTCCTTTCGCTGCACGACGCCGTGGAGCGTCACGTCCCCGACGGGGTCGGGCTGCTGGCGGTGGGCGGCATGCACCTCCACAACAACCCGATGGCCCTGGTGCGCGAGATCGTGCGCCAGCGACGGCGCATCCGGCGGCTGCTCACCAGCCCGTGCGGGGCGTTCAACGCCGACCTGTTGATCGCGGGCGGGCTGGTGGAGGAGATCGCCACCTCCTACGTCGGCTTCGAGCACCTCGGGCTCGCACCGGCGTTCCGGCGGTCGGTCGAGGACGGCTCGCTGCGGGTCCTCGAGTGCGACGAGGCGTACATCACCCACGGCCTCAACGCCGGAGCCGGCGGGCTGCCCTTCGCCCCGCTTCCCGCCGGTCTCGAGGTCTCCGACGTCTGGAAGGCCAATCCCGAGAGCTTCCGCCTGGTGGAGGACCCCTTCACCGGCGCCCAGGTGCTCGCCGGTGCGCCGCTTCGCCCCGACGTCGCCCTGGTGCACGCGTCCGAGGCCGACATTGCCGGCAACGCCGTGCTGGGCGGGGCCCATTTCGTCGACCGGGTCATGGCGATGGCGGCCCGAACCGTCGTGCTGCAGGTCGAGCGGGTCGTGCCGACCGAGGCGATCAGCCGCCACCCCGTCGGCACCACCATCCCCGGCTTCCTCGTCCACGCCGTCGTCGAGGTGCCCGGCGGCTGCCACCCCACCGCCTCGCACGGTCACTACCGCGTCGACGAGGACCACCTGCGCCGGTACCTGGCCTTGGCTGGCGGTGCCGAAGGACCGCGGGCGTATGTGGACCAGTACGTACGAGGCAGCAGCGAGGCCGACTACCTGGAGGCCCAGCACGCGACCGCGGCCGGGGAGGCGCTCCAGTGAGCCGGACCGATGGAAGGACGAATGGCGGCTCGCCGGCAGGGCCGACCATCGGCGAGCTGATGGCGGTGGAGCTGGCCCGCCGGCTCCGCGACGACGACGTCGCCGTCATGGGGACGGCCAGCGCGCTGCCGCAGATCGCCTGCCGGCTGGCCAAGGAGACCCATGCCCCCGACCTGTGGTTCGTGGCCGGAGGCACCTGCGGGGTCAACCCGCATCTCGCCCCGGCGGTCCCCTCGTGCTGCGACGAGGACCTGCTGCGGGCGGACACCGCGGTGCCCCTGAGCGACGTGGTGCTGCTCGAGGGGCGCGGTGACGTCTTCACCGTCTTCTTCTCCGGCGGCCTGCAGATCGACGCCCACGGCAACTGCAACCTGGTGTCGGTGGGCGACCGGACGCGCCCCAGCCTGCGGGGCCCGGGCACCGTCGGACTGCCGTTCCTGGCCAGAGTGGGTCGGGTGCTCATCTACACGATGGCCCACAACCCCCGGACCTTCGTGGAGCGGGTGGACTTCCTCGGCGGTCCCGGCTTCCTCGACGGACCGGCCTCGTGGGCGGCGGCCGGCCTCACCGGCGGCGGGCCAGCGGCGGTGGTGACGCCGCTGTGCACGCTGGGCTTCGACCCGCAGACGCTGCGGATGCGGCTCGAGACGGTCCATCCCGGCGTGACCGTGCAGCAGGTGGTGGAGGCCACCGGTTTCGAGCTGGCCCTGCCCGAGGTGGTTCCCGCGACGACTCCGCCGACCGACGAGCAGATCGCCATCCTCCGGAGCATCGACTCCGGGGGTCTTTTGAGAGGACGCTGAGCCATGTCCAACGACGGGAGGTTCGCCGGCCAGGTGGCCATGGTCACCGGGGCCGGCAGCGGCATCGGCCGTGCGGCAGCGCTGCGGCTGGTGCGCGAGGGTGCGGCCGTGGTGATCGCCGACATCGCCGCCGAGCGGGCATCGGCCGTGGCCGCCGAGGTCGCCGACCTCGGCGGGGACGCCGAGGCGGCCGTGGCCGACGTCGCCGACGCCGGTGCTGTCCGCCGGACTGTCGCCAGGGCCCTCGAGCGCTTCGGGAAGATCGACATCCTGGTGTCCAACGCGGGATGGGACAAGGTGATGCCCTTCGTCGACACCGACGAGGCTCTGTGGGACAAGGTCATCGCCGTCAATTACCGGGGCCACCTCGCCTCCACGCACGCCGTGGTGCCGCACATGATCGAACGCGGCACCGGGCGCATCGTGCTGGTGGCCTCCGACGCCGGGCGGGTGGGGTCGACGGGTGAGGTCGTCTACTCGGGGGCGAAAGGGGCGGTCATCGCCTTCACCAAGGCCCTGGCCCGTGAGACTGCACGGTCGGGGGTGAACGTGAACTGCGTGGCGCCCGGCCTCACCGACACGCCGATGCTGGCCGGTGTAACCGAAGGTCACGAGAAGCTCATGGCCGCCATCATCCGCTCGATCCCCCTGGGGCGGACCGCCCTGCCCGAGGAAGTGGCCGCCGCCGTGCTGTTCTTCGCCTCGCCCGACGCTGCGTACATCACCGGACAGACGCTCAGCGTCAACGGCGGCCTGTCGATGGTCTAGGAGGGGCAGCGGCGGTCGACGAGCGCCGGGCACGCCTCCGAGCTCACGACGGCGGGGACGCCACCTGGGCCGGGACGTCGAACAGCTCGTCGGGTCCGCGGCTGGCGGCAGCCCTGGCGTAGTTGGGCCCGTACAGCGCGTCGAACGTCTCCATGATCAGCGCGAAGGGGAGGTCCGCGAAGCTGCCGCGTTCCCGCACGTACTCCATGTGCTGGCGGCCGTCGACCGAGAACTCGTGGAACAGCGAGTCGTGCTCCCCGTCGAATTCGAGCGGCCGGACTCCGAAACGCTCGCAGAGCTCGATGTTGAAGGCGGGCGTCGCCTTCACCCACCGTTCGGACAGCCAGAACTCGACGAACCCGTGGAACGCGAACACGTCGGCGCCCATCAGCGCCAGCAGCTTGGCGCTGGCCAGGTGGTTGCGCACGTCGGCGAAGCCCAAGCGCGTCGGGACCCCGGCTGCACGTCCCAGAGCGGTCAGCAGCACTGCCTTGGGGATGCAATAGGCGCGCCGACCTGCCAGCACGGCGCTCGCCCGATAGGTGGCCGGGTCGTCGCCGACGAGATACGGATCGTAGCGCACCTCGTCGCGCACGGCGTAGAAGAGGCGTACCGCCCGCTCGGCGTCGCTGGACGCGCCTGCGACAGCGGCGGCGGCGTGCTCTGCGACCGCCGGGTGGTCGCAGTCCACGAACCACGTCGGCGCGAGGTACGAGGCCAGATCCCCTCGGGCTGTCATTGGTTCCGCGTCAACTGCCATTCCCCGCCCCACCTCTCCGTGCTTGCACAGGTTACCCGGGTTCGCAGAGCCCAGCGCTCACGAAGCGGGCAGACATACTACATGTTGATGACCGGGATCAAAATGATGTAGTAATTTCTCCACGGAGCGAGAAGACGAGAGGGAAGGAGGGCCGATGGCCTTTGCGCAGCTGCCGAGCGTCGAGTACACGGAGATCGGCTATGCCAAGAAGGACTGGGTGGCACGCATCACCATCGAGCGGCCCGAGGCCTACAACGCCTACAGCACCCGCACGTTGATCGAGCTGGCGGCCGCATTCCGCGAAGCCGCGTTCGACGACGAGGTTGCCGTCATCGTCTACACCGGCACCGGCACGGCCGCCTTCTGCACCGGCGGCGACGTCAAGGAGTACGACCAGGTCTACACGCGATCGCCCCACGACTACTGGAAGTACATGGGGCTCTTCAGCGCCTACATCGAGAGCATCCTCAACACCGGCAAGCCCGTCATCGCGCGGCTCAACGGCATGGCGGTTGGCGGCGGCAACGAGAGCCAGCTCGCCTGCGACCTGTCGGTGATCGCCGAGCACGCCTATGTGGGCCAGGTCGGCACCAGGGTGGGCAGTGTGGCGGCCGGCGGCGCCACCCAGTGGCTGCCGATCTTCGTCGGCGACCGCCGGGCCCGGTGGATGCTCATGCTCAACCGCCCGGTGCCCGCCTACCAGGCGCTCGAGTGGGGGCTGGTCAACGAGGTGGTCCCCTCGGTCCGCAAGGACGGGGCGTTCATCGAGCGGGCCACCCCCGAGCAGGTGAAGAAGGCCCAGAAGAACGAGGACGGCTACAGCATCGACCTCTCCCGCCTCGACGAGACGATCGACGCGCTGTGCACCGAGCTGGTCGACAAGTTCCCCGAGTGCACCCGCTACACCAAGCAGCAGGTGAACTTCTGGAAGGACCTGGCCTGGCACCAGACCGTCGGCCACGCCCGCGACTGGCTCAGCATCCACTACGCCAGCTTCGAGCCCATCGAGGGGATGAGCGCCTTCGTCGAGAAGCGCCAACCCGGCTACCGGATGCTGCGGGAGCGGGCGGCGCGCGGCGAGTCCTCCGAGTTCGTCTGGGGCCCATACACCCAGCACTGCCCGGGCTGCGGGGCGAGGTACCTGCCCGCGGACTTCGCCTTCTGCGGCCAGTGCGGCAGCCCGCTCGACAGCGGCGTTGCCGTGGACACGTCAGCGGGGAAGTGACCGTGACGACCACGACGCGCGGAACCTCGGCGAGCCACGGGGCGGACGCGTGCCCACCCGTGGCCCCGCCCGGACCTGCCGTCGTCGGCGGCGAGGATCCCCAGGCCGCCGGCTGGGCGCGGCGCTTCGACGCAGATCTGGCTCGGGTGGAGGAGCTTGCGGAGCTGTACCGTTCTCTGGGGTACGAGGTGTGGGTCCGGACCCTGGCGCCCGAGTCCTTCGGACCCCAGTGCGCCGGCTGCGCTCTCAGCGCTTGCAGCCGCTACGTCGAGCTCTACACGCGCCGGGTCGAAGGTCCGCAGCCCTCGCCGGGGAACGGGACGGCACCAGCGTCGCAAGTGGTGCAACCCCATGGTCGACAGTGATGGCAACCGACCTCCTGAGCCTGATCGAACGGCTCGAGCAGGAGCATCGCCAGATGCGCGACGCACTGGCGCGTCTTGGCGAGGTGCCGGCAGGCGCTGATCTCGCTGCCGTGGCGGCGGCACTGCGCGACCTCGCCCCGGTGCTGGTGGCGGGGCTCGATGAGCACAGCGCGGCCGAGGACGACACGCTGTTCCCCGCGTTGGGGGAGGCAGTCGGCTCCGCGGCGGAGGTGTTCCGCGCCGAGCACGTCGACATCCGCGCGTGGCGTGACCAGCTCTTCGGGTCGACCTCGGTCGCCGACCGGCTGCGGGCGGGAACCGAGCTGCGGGAGCTGCTCGAGGACCACATGGACCGGGAAGAGGCCATGCTCTTCCCGAGCGCTCGCGACTGGCTCGGCGGGGAGTGAGCGGTCCGCGCTGAGGCGGCCCGGGTCAGGTGACAGGAGTGGGTCCGGCCGACGGACCCCAGTGACGGGCATCGGCGCGGCGCTCGGTCTCCTCGAACCAGGCGCAGGCATCGACTGCCAGGCGCTCGTGCAACTGCCGGAAGAGGGCGTGGGCCCGATGCCCGGGCCAGTCCGGGGGCAGCAGATCGGTCGGAAGACCCGGATCGATGAACGGGAACTTGCGCCACTCGTGGACCAGGCGGGTCTGCACGGTGAAGGCCGCCGACGGCTCCCTTTCCACCGCTCCGGTGAACTCGGTGATGAACGCCCGGTAGCGACGCTCGAGGTCCTCGAGGTTCCAGGCGTCGTGGACCAGCTCTGCGTCGTCGCCGATCTCACCGAGCTCGGCGACGAAGGTCACGAGGCGCGTGGGGCGTTGCAGACCCTCGCTGATGGGCTCGATGACCGACTGGCGCCCGGTGTCGGGGGCGAGCCACACCCCCTGGCCGAGAGAGCCGAAGCCCGCCCACGCCAGCCGGGTCCGCAGCACGTGGCGATCGGCGCGGCGCTCCTCGGGGATCGAGATGACCAGCACCAGCCACTTGCCGTCCCAGTCCCGGCGGGTCGGATCGAACGCGTAGATGCGGCCGGAGCCCTCTGCCAGCAGCATGGTGCCCTGCTCCGTCAGGTGCCAGCGTGCCTCGCGGCCGATGCGCTCGCTGGCCAGCCAGCCGGCACTGGCGGCTCGGACCAGGGCCTGGCGACCCGCCTTGTCCTCCACGGCGAAGAGCGCGAGCGCCTCGAGCAGGGTGGAGGTCCACACCGTGCCGCTGCGGGGCAGGACGTACTCTCCCAGCACGGTGAGCAGCAGCGAGCGGGCACTCTGGCCGCCCAGCGAGCGACGTTGCGGGACCGGCAGCGACCATTCGGGCTGTCTCCCGTCGCTGCCGGGTCCGTGGGGGGCGACTCTGAGGGGCACCTGGCCGCGCGTGGCCGGCACCGGCGAGCTTGCACCGGCAGAACGCGCGCCTCGTGAACCGCCGCCCTGCCGCGTCAGTCCGGGCCCCCGTTCCCCAGCGGGGGATGGGGGCCGCCACTGATCCTCTCCCACTCCTCGGTTGCTTCGGGCGACCAGCGCGCGTGCCGGTCATGGAAGAGGGCGGCCGCCCGCGCACCCTTCCAGCCGCGCGGGACCAATCTGCCGGGCAATGCCGGGTCTCGCCACGGGAAGCGACGCCATGCATGGACCAGCTCGATCAGCCGTCGCAGCGGATCGGGAGCCTTGGTCGAGGAGAACCTCGCGATGAACCGCTCGTACTCCTCGCCGATCGTGCCGAGGTCCCAGGCTTGCTGGACCATCGTCGCCACCCGGGCGTCGTCCAGATGCTCTGCCACGAAGACCTGTGCGGAATCCGCGACCCCGCCCGTCTCGAGTGCTTCCTCCACCTCGCTCCTGCGCGAAACGTCGGGTCCGATCCACACGCGCGGTGCCGGACTTCCCATTCCCGCCCATCTCAGCCGGTTGCGGAGGAGATGTCGGGCGGCACGGTCCCTCTCGGGAACCGACGCGAGCACCACGAGCCACCGACGGTCCCAGTCGGCCGGAGGGCCTGCGAACTCGTAGATCCGCTTCGTCCCCTCGGTGAGGAGCCGCTCGCCGTTGGGCGTCAACTGCCACCGAGAGCGCCGCCCCGCGCGCTCCGAGGTCAGCCAACCGGCGGCCTGCGTCCGCGCCAACGCCTGGCGCGTCGTACCGGGCTCGACGTCGAGCCGATCCATGACGTCGATGAAGGTCGACGTCCACGCCCGCCCGCCCGAGGGCAGCAGGTACTCGCCCATCACCGTCATGAGGAGCCGGCGGGCAGTGTCCGAGCCCACGGCATGGGTTCGCAAGGTGGTGCGCACGGACCGCTCTGGGCGGGCAGGGTCGACCTGGGAGTGGACGTGGTTCGGACGCGGCCTGCTTGGCTTCATCGACATGTGTGGGAGCGAGTGTACCGAACGCCGCCCAAGTCATACGGAATCTTGACGCGGCGTGATGAAGTTGTAGAGTCCAAACGGTGAACCGAGGACAGACACGCCCGTCTCTGTCCGGGGCCGAGCCGCCCGCACCGGACGAGTCGACGTACGTGGACTTCCGCACCGAACCGTCGCGATACCGGCACTGGCACCTGGAGCTCGACGGGGCCGTGGCCACCCTGTGGATGGACGTGGACGAGAAGAGCGGTCTGCATCCCGGGTACGAGCTGAAGTTGAACTCCTATGACCTCGGGGTCGACATCGAGCTTTACGACGCCGCGCAGCGCCTTCGGTTCGAGCATCCGGGCGTCCGTTCGGTCGTCGTGACCAGTGCGAAGGGCAGGATCTTCTGCGCTGGCGCGAACATCCGCATGCTCGCACGTGCGTCTCATCCATGGAAGGTCAATTTCTGCAAGTTCACCAACGAGACGCGCAACGGGATCGAGGACGCTTGCGCCAGCTCGGGCCAGACGTGGCTGGCCGCCCTCAACGGCACGGCGTCCGGCGGCGGGTACGAGCTCGCGCTCGCCTGTGAGGAGATCCTGCTCGTCGACGACCGGTCCTCCGTCGTCTCCCTCCCGGAGCTGCCGCTCCTCGCAGTGCTCCCCGGGACGGGTGGGCTCACGCGGCTCGTCGACAAGCGGGGGGTTCGCAGAGACCTCGCCGACCGGTTCGCGACGAGGGCGGAGGGAGTCGGCGGGGCACGCGCCGTCGAGTGGGGCCTGGTGGATCGGGCAGTGCCGCCCCACGGATGGGCCGAGACGGTGCGCGCCCGCGCCGTCGAATTGGCGAACGGCTCCAGCCGTCCTTCCGGTGCTCGGCCGTGCCTTCTCACCCCGCTCGACAAGGAGCGCAGCGCCGAGCGGGTCGTCTACCGGCACGTGCAGGCCGACCTCGATCGGGTTGCCGGCGTCGCGCGCATCACCGTTCGCGGGCCGGAGGCGGACCCACCAGCCGGCTCGGAAGGAATTGCCGAACAGGGAGCGGACTTCTGGACGCTCGCCGTCACGCGCGAGCTCGACGACTTGATCCTGGACCTGCGGACCAACGAGGTCGAGCTCGGGACCTGGGTCCTTCGCACCGAAGGGGACGCTGAGCGCGTCCTGGCCTACGACCGACTGCTCCTGGACCATCGCAGCGACTGGCTGGCCAACGAGATCCTGGCCTACCTCAAGCGAACCTTGAAGCGGCTCGACGTGACGAGCAGGAGCTTGATCGCGCTCATCGAGCCCGGCAGCTGCTTCGCCGGATCGCTGCTCGAGCTGGCATTGAGCGCGGACCGGAGCTACCACCTGGTCGGCGTCTTCGAGGACCGGCCGAGCGAGGCCGGCCCGGCCTTCGTCGTGATCGGCCTGGCCAACTTGGGACCGCTGCCGATGGGCAATGGCCTCACCCGCCTGGAGAGCCGTTATTTCGGGGACGAGGATGCGCGCGCTGCGGTGGAGAAACGGGTAGGTGAACGTCTCGTGGCCCAAGAGGCGCTCGAGCTGGGTCTGGTGACCTTTGCCCCGGACGACATCGACTGGGACGACGAGGTCCGCATCGGGCTCGAAGAGCGCGCCAGCTTCAGCCCCGACGCGCTCACGGGCCTGGAGGCGAACGTCCGGTTCGTCGGACCGGAGACCATCGAGACGAAGATCTTCGGACGGCTGACGGCGTGGCAGAACTGGATCTTCAGCCGGCCCAACGCGGCTGGGCTGGAGGGCGCCCTGCGTCGGTACGGCACCGGGCAACGGCCCGAGTTCGACAGGAAGCGAGTCTGACGATGACTACGTCCATCGACTACACGGAGAAGATCCCCAACAACGTGGACCTGGCTCAGGATCGGCGCCTCCGGCGGGCCCTCGAGAGCTGGCAGCCGAACTTCCTCCAGTGGTGGAAGGACATGGGTCCGGCGCTGCCGACCCGCGACGTCTACCTCCGTACGGCCGTGAACGTCGGCAGCGAGGGGTGGGCGCACTTCGGTCACGTCCCGATGGACCAGTACCGGTGGGGGATCTTCCTCGCCCAACGAGACGTCGGCAGGCGGATCGCTTTCGGGGCCCACAAGGGGGAGCCCGCGTGGCAGCAGGTGCCCGGCGAGTACCGAGCCGAGCTCCGGCGGCTGATCGTGGTCCAAGGGGACACCGAGCCCGCGTCGGTCGAGCAGCAGCGCCACCTCGGGTTCAGCGCGCCGTCCCTCCTCGACCTCCGGAACCTCTTCCAGGTGAACGTCGAGGAGGGACGCCACCTGTGGGCCATGGTGTACCTGCTTCACGCCTATTTCGGGCGGGAGGGCCGTGAGGAGGCTGAGGAGCTCCTGCACCGCAATTCGGGCAGCGCGGACGCGCCGCGGATCCTCGGCGCGTTCAACGAGGAGACCCCTGACTGGCTGGCCTTCTTCATGTTCACCTACTTCACCGACCGCGACGGCAAGTTCCAGCTCGGCACGCTCAAGGAGTCCGGGTTCGACCCCCTGTCGCGCACGTGCGAGTTCATGCTCAAAGAAGAGGCGCACCACATGGCTGTGGGCACGACCGGCGTCGACCGCGTCGTCGAGCGCACCGCCCAGCTGATGGTGGAGCACGACACCGACGACGTCCGCCCCTTTGGCGGGATCCCGCTCGACGTGGTGCAGCGGTACCTGAACGCTCACTACAGCGTCTCGCTGGATCTCTTCGGGAGCGAGACGTCGACCAACGTGGCCAACTACTACACGGCCGGCCTCAAGGGCCGGTGGCTCGAGGAGCGCCGTAAGGACGACCACGTGCTCGGCGACGGGACCGTCCTCGTCGATGCGGTCCTCGACGACGGGTCAGTCGGCAGGACCGAGGTGCCGGCCCTCGTCGGCCTCAACACGGACCTGCGTCAGGAGTACACCGCCGACTGCATGAACGGCGTCAACCGGTGGAACCGGATCCTGGAGAACGCGGGAGTCGGCCAGCGGCTCCACCTGCCGAGCGTCGCCTTCAACCGGCAGGTCGGCGCCTTTGCTGGCATCAGCGCGACGCCCGAGGGAACGGTCATCTCGGCGGCCGAGTTCGAGCGACGCCGCGGCGAGTGGCTGCCGACCGACGCCGATCGCTCCCATGTGCGGTCATTGATGCAGCCGGTGCTCGAGGAGGGCAAGATCGCCTCGTGGCTGGCTCCGCCGAAGAAGGGCGTCGACGGCCGTCCGTTCGAGTACGACTACGTGCACCTGGCCTGAGGGGCTGCGGCGCCACGCACGCCCGCGATCGCCGCCGGTCCGTGGTCGCGCCTCGAGACCGGAACGTGGTCGCGCCTCGCCACCGGTCTGCCACTCCTCACGGCTGGGTGAGGGGCCGTCGTGCGAGCGCGACCTCCACCCGGCCCCTTCGTCTCACCGCGAGCACTGCGTCCGAAGGCGCCGCTGGGGCCCCGGTTGCGCCCGGCTCGCCGGCAGAGCCCGGCCCGATCCCCAGTCGCTGCAGGACTGCCGCGCCGAGCGCCACGTCCTCGATTCCCGATCCCATGCCCTTGAACAGGGTGATGTCGTCAGGGCCCCGGGCCGTAGGCGCGCTGGCGACGACGGCTCCGAGCGGGCGGACCGCCTCCCAGGCACGAGCGCTCGCTTCCCCCTCGCCGGTCCCGTAGAGCTCCCGCAACTCGCTCGACAGGCGCTTGGCCTGGGGAACGCTGTCGGTCACCACGCTCGCACAACGCGACAGGATCACCGGCTCGAACTCACGGCGTTCGAGGTCGATCGCGCCGACTGCGTTCACGTGCACGCCAGGTGCCACCATCGGCTCGAGGAGCACCGGCTCGGTCGCGCGGGTCACGAGCGTGACGATGTCCGCTCCGTCGACGGCCGCCTCGACCGACGAGGTTGCACGGCAGTGCAGGCCCAGCGCGTCGGTCACCGTCGCGGCGAACGCTTCCCGCCGCTCGGGAGCCCGGCTGAACGCGCGCACCTCACTGAGGTCGCGCACCTGCGCGACGGCCGCCACCTGCGGCAGCGCTTGCTTGCCCGTGCCGACGATCCCGAGCACCGAGGCGTCCGGCCGCGCCAGGAGATCGGTGGCCACGGCCGCGGTTCCCGACGTCCGCAGCTGGCCGAGCGCGAAGGCTTCGATGCAGGCGACGAGGGAGCCCGTGCGGGTGTCGAAGATGCACAGCACCGGGTCAGCTCCACCCGGGGTGTGGGTCCAGACCTTGACGCCAGCCAGGCCGACACCGGTGAATGCCGCGCCGAGAGCGTGCAAGGTCGCATGGTCGCCGTACCCGAGGAGCGTCTTCTCGAGCTCGGCGGCCAGGCCGTCGCCCTCCTGGGCGAACCCGACGCGGAGCGCTTCGAGCGCGCCGCCGAGGTCGAGCACCGACACGACGTCGTGCTCGGAGATCCAATGCGTCGTGTCACCCATGGGTGTCGCACCCCCGCTCTCCTGAGGGTGCGCGCGCCTGCCCCCTCGTCTTCAGACCTCGTCGGGCGCTTCTCGGGAAGCAGCACCGGGCGGAAGCTGCTTCTTCAGCTCAACATAGCGGATCAGGGAAGCACAGCTTCGACGGCGCTCTTCGTCTTGAGCAGCGGTTCGACGAGGTCCGTCCAACGGCCCGCGGGCATGCGGGCGAGCGGGACCGACACGCTGACCGAGACAAGAGGACGCCCGTCGTGCCGGCATGCAGCGACGCTCACCGAGCCGATGCCGATTTCGCTCTCGCCGTCGTTGTGGGCGAAACCATTGCGGCGCACGGCATTGATCTCGGACATGAGCGCGGTCCGGGAGATGATCGACTTCTCGGTCAGCGAGGGCAGCTTGGCAGTTGGGTACAGCCCGCGCAGGAAGTCGTCACTCTCACAAGCGAGCCATGCCTTGCCGATGGAGGTGCAGTGCGCCCACATGAGCGTGCCGACACGTGAGGCCACGCGCAGCGCATTGGGGCTCTCGGCGCAGGCGATGAACAGCACGTGGTCCCCGTCGAGCACCGCCGCGTGCACCGTCTCGCCGGTGTCGTTGCGCAACTGCTCGAGGTACGGCTGGACGAGGGTGCGCACGTCCAGGTCGCGGGTGGCGAGCAACCCGGCGCGCAGCAGGACCGGCCCGACGCGGTAGATCTTGCTCTCGGGGTCCTGCACGGCGAAGTCGCGGTGGACGAGCATGGCGAGGAGGCGGTGGGCGGTGGAGATGGCGATGCCCAGTTCGGAGGCGGCATCCGACACGCGCACCCGCTTGCGCTCGGTGAGCAGGACCAGGAGCCGCAGTGCGTTGTCGACCGATTCGATCGGGTACGTGGGGCCGCGCGCAGGCACAATGCCGTCTCCCGACCGCAGGGTCATCGACCGCAATCGTAATGCCGCGCCGACCTGCGCTTTGCGCCCATCGAGCGAAGGCTACGGCGCGGCAACAGGCCATGGGGCCGGCACCTGGAGCGCGTTTCGGATACCTTTCGACCGAAGAGCCGGAACCGGGCACCCCAGAGGCGGTGAACGCTTCGGGAGGGACCAGTGAGCGAACAGGCGATCGAGATGGTCACCGAGAAGGCGATCACCGTCACGAGCGCGACGGCGCCCACCCGGAGCGGTCGGCGCTGATGCGAGTCGGCGTCTCGGTGAGGACGTCGTTCGCCACAGGCGACCCGACGGTGGGGCCGCGCTCGATCATCGCCCAGGCACAAGCCGCCGGCCGGGCCGGCCTCGACGTGCTGGCGGTGGGCGATCACCACGGAACCGGTCCCACCAGCTACTTTCAGAACGTTCCCACCCTCGGGCGGTTGCTCGCCGAATGGGGCTCCCGTCCAGTGGGCTGCCTCTTCATCGTGCCGATGTGGCATCCGGTCCTCATGGCCGAGCAGATCGCGACCCTCGCGACCCTCGCCGCCGGGCCGTTCGTCGTCCAGACCGGTGTCGGCGACGTCGAGTCGGAGTCCAAGGCGATGGGTGCTCCGATCTCGCAACGGGGCCGGCGGATCGAGGAGGGCCTCCGGATCGCCCAGGCGCTCCTCCGAGGTGAGGAGGCGAGCAGCGCGATGTGGGGCGTCGAGCACGCCCGCGTCGCGCCCCTTCCCCCTCGGGGCGTCGAGTGGTGGATGGGCGCCACCGTGGAGGTGGCGGTCGACCGGGCGGCGCGCCTCGGGGACTGCTGGTACGGCAACGCCGACCTCACGCCTCGGACGGCGGCGGAGGTCCTGGACCGCTATCACCACGCGTGCGCCCGCCACGGACGGGTACCGGTCCGGGTCCCCATCCGCAAGGACGTCCTCATCGCCGAGTCGCGGGCCGAGGCGGAGAAGGCGGGCGACGCCCTCATGGCGGCCGGGTACCGTGGGTTCGACCGGGACGCGGTCGCCTACGGCGACCCTGACTCGGTGACCGAGCAACTCCTCGTCTACCGCGAGCTTGGGTTCACCGACATCATGGTCCGTCCGATGACCGCCACGCCCGACGGTGCCGCCCGCTCGGTCGAGCTGGCCGGCGAGGTCCGGGCCCGCCTGGCGGCCTGGTAGGCGGGCAGGCGGCGCAACGGCGCATCAGCCCGCGGTCACCTCGGGCCGCGCCTGGGAGGCGGTCGGGTCCCGGGCGAAGATGGCGATCACCGCCCCCGCCGCCACGAACGAGCTCGCCATGACGAAGAACGCCACGTGGAAGCCCACGTCGGTGACGAGAAGCCCGATCAGCGCGATCCACAGCGCGCCGAAGGACTGGGAGATGGCGAAGTACGCACCGAAGGCGGCGCGTGCCGGCACGCCGCCCATGGCGTCAGAGAAGAGCGCTTGGCGAATCGGCTGCTCCGAATAGCTGAACACGCCGACGCAGAGGCCCGCGAGCCCCAAGAGGAGCACGTTCGAGCCGACGAGCACGAACCCGGCCAACGCCGCCGCTCCGAAGACGTAGAGCGTGTAGAGGACCGGCCGCCGCCCGGCTCGATCGGAGATCTGGCCGAACACCATCGGACCGAGCACCGCCCCGATGCTCACGACCGTGACGAGGATCCCGATGGTGAGCACCCGCTCGTGCAGGCCGTCGCGCAGGTAGGCGGGCACGTAGGTGGTGAGCACGCCGAGTCCCCGGCCCGCTCCCGCGATCATGCCCGCAGCGAGGACCGCGACGGCCTTTCGACGACGGAGCGCGGAGCGCACGCTGACCTGCGAACGCGCCGGCACGCTGCGCTCCACTGCGCCGTCGTGGCCCGGGGAGCCGTCGTGGCCCGGGCGCACCCGCGTCCAGGTGACGATCGACCCGAGCGCCATCACCATGCCGGCGCCGGCGAGGGCCCATCTCCAGCTGAAGGCGGCGATCGCCGCCGAGGCGGCGATGGGCGCCACGAGCGTGCCGACGTTGCCGCCCGTCGTATGGGCCGAGAGGACGAGCCCCCGGCGATGGGGAACTCGATCGACGAGGTGCGCGCTGCCGACCGGGTGCTGGGGCCAATTGACGAGGGTGCCGAAGATCCGTGCCGCGGAGAACGCGACCATTCCCGGTGAGAGCGCACCGAGGATGCTGGCGAGCGCCATGCCGGAGTTCTGACAGCCGAGCAGGACCCGGGCCGAGTACTTCTTCACCAGCCCCGCCAGGCCCTGGAGGAGACCGCCGACGATGCCGGCGACACTGAGGATGACGCCGAGCACCGCATAGGAGACGTGGAAGTCGGCGAGCGCGAACGGGTAGACGATTCCGAGGACCGCGACGTAGGCGTGCTGGATCGCGTGGGAGAACGAGACGACTGCGACCTGCTCGCGATCGCCGCGTCGCCAGCCTGCCGGCACAGCGACCTCGCTAGCGCCTGCCTCCACGCGGCCCTCTGCTCCTGCCTCCATGCCCGTCGACGACCTCAGGACCGTGCTGTTCCGGCAAGAGCACGTGGCCGACGCCCTGGATCACGGTCGTCCCGATGGTCGTGGTCGTCGCGGATCCCCCCGAAGGCGCAGAGGCGGCGTGCGCTCACCCGAGCAGGTACGACCACCGTTCCAGAGCGGCGCGGCGCTGGTTCATCGGCGGGACGTTCACCGGGGGGAACTGGTCACGCCACTCGAAGGGCCGGGTGGCGTCGATGAGCGCCCGCGAGTTGGTGAAGTCGCCGGCCCCGCGTTGCTCGGGGGTGAGCCGGGGGTCCAGGGGCGTGCTCCACGCGCGCCGCACGAAGTCGATCGAGGTGGCGGGGTCCGAGCGGGTGCACACCGCCCAGATGACCTCCTCGAGATTGGACGGGTCGATGTCCTCGTCCACGACCACCACGTACTTGCCCGCGTAGGCACCGGTGTGGCACTGCGACGCCACGTGGAGCACCTGGCGTGCGTGGCCGGGATAGCGCTGCCGGACGGAGACGACGGTGAACATCCGGCTGCCGCCCGCCTCGTGCTGCCACGCGGCCACCACGTCGGGGACGCCCGCCTTGGTGAGCTCCTCGAAGAGGAGCGCCGAGCGCAGCGGAGCACGGTAGCGGGCGAGCTCGTCTGGCGGGCGCCCGGGGGGGCAGCCGAGGATGATCGGGTCGTTGCGGTGGTAGACGGCCTCGACGCGGAGCACCGGCTCGGCCCGCTCGCCCGAGGCGTAGTAGCCGGTCCACTCCCCGAAGGGGCCCTCGCTGAGCTTCTCGTCGGCGGTGGCGTACCCCTCGATCACGATCTCGGCGTTGGCCGGGAACGGGAGCCCGGTCACCGGGCCGCGGACCGTCTCGACCGGCTCGCCGAGGATCCCGCCGACCCAGTCGTACTCGGAGAGCCCGAAGGGGATCTCGTTGCTGGCGGCGAGGAACAGCAGGGGGTGCGAGCCGAAGACCATCACGACCGGGCATGGCTCGCCGCGGTCGAAGTACTTCTGGCGGTGGATGCGGCCGTGCTTTCCCGGGGAGATGTAGTAGCCCAGTCGCCGGGCGTCGTGGACCATCACGCGGTACGTGCCGACGTTGACCCAGCCGTCGTCGGGATCACGGGTCACGTCGTAGGAGCCGGTCCCGAGGTACCGGCCCCCGTCGCTCGGGTGCCAGACGGGGGCGGGGAACACCGTCATGTCGACCTCGTCGCCGCGCCGGACGTTCTCCATCACCGGCCCGTCGTCGACCTCGGCGGCGGGGATCGGGTCCTTGCCCATGATGCGCTCCCGCCAGACGTCCGAGAGCTGGAGCTTGGTGAGGCCGAGCGCCTCGTTGAGCGCCAGCGCCATGCGGTCGACGGTGCCCAGGCCGTTCACGAGGACGCGGAAGCCGGGCTGGTAGCCGGGGATGTCGTCGAAGAGCACCGCAGGAGCGCCTTCGGTGTGCTGGAGCAGGTCGGTCGCGTCGCCGATCTCCCGCTCGGAGGACGCGCCCGAGACGTGTCGCAGCTGGCCGACCTGCTCGACCTTCTCGAGCCACGCTCGCAGGTCGTAGGTGGCCGGGCGCTTCCGCTCGGTGGACGGGCTCGTCTCGGTGTCGCTCATGCGTGCAGTCTGCTCCTCGTGCGGTGTTGTGGTTGATGGCGTCGGTGCCTCGAGGCAACGGCTGCGCAGCCCCGCAGCTCGGCGGGCTCGCTCAAAGGAGCCAGGACCACCGCTCGCGGGTCACGGCCTTGTCCTCGGGGCCGGGGCCGATGGGCTCGGGGAAGCGCTCCTTCCACTCCCACGGACGCGTGGCGTCGATGATCACACGGGAGTTGAACCCCTTCTTGCCCGGCTCGATGGCAGGGTCCAACGGGCCGCTCCAGGCGCGGCGGATCGTCTCGAAGTCCCGTTCGGGGTCCGCCCGCGTGCAGACGGCCCAGATCACCTCTTCGAGATCGGACACGTCGACGTCGTCGTCCACCACCACGACGATGCGGCCAAGGTAGGCACCGGCGCGGCAGGACGCCGCCACGTGTCCCGCCTGCACGGCGTGACCCGGATAGCGCTGCTTGATCGCGACGACGTTGAACAGGCGGCAGCCTCCCACTCCGTGGCACCACGCGGCGGTGACGTCCGGCACGCCGACGCGGCGGAGCTCGCGGCGAAGATTGGCGCTTCGCAGGTACTGGCGGAAGCGGTGCGCCTCGAAGGGAGGCTTCTCGGGGGGGACGCCGAGGATGATCGGGTCACGGCGCCGATAGACGGTGCGCACCTCGAACACGGGGACCTCCTGCGCGCCGGTGGCGTAGTAGCCGGTCCACTCCCCGAAGGGGCCCTCGAGGCGCAACTGGTCGGGGTGCAAGAAGCCCTCCAGCGCGATCTCCGCCCGCGCGGGGATCGGAAGTCCCGTCTCTCGGCCGGCGATGCACTCGACCGGGCGGCCGCGCATGCCGCCGGCCCACTCGAGCTCGTTCACGCCCGGCGGCATCTCGAGACAGCTCCCGACGAAGAGCAGCGGGTCCATGCCGCACAGGACCACGGCCGGAAGCGGCTCACCTCGCTCGAACGCCTTGTCGCGGTGGATCCGACCGTGCTTGCCCGGAGAGATGTAGAGCCCCGTGTGGTTGCGGTCGTGGATCATCACCCGGTAGGTCCCGACGTTGACCCAGTCCGAGTCGGGGTCCTTCGTGATGACGCAGTCACCGGTCCCGAGGTACCGGCCCCCGTCACCCGGGTGCCATAGGGGGACGGGGAAGCGACCGAGGTCGACGTCGTCTCCCCGCTCGACGACCTCGGTGACGGGCGCGCGGTCGTCGTCGACCATGGCGACAGGTTCGGGCACCACCGCGTCCATCCGACGCTCCCACTCGTCCATGAGGTCCCCGACCGAGATGTCGGCGGGGAGCCCCAGGGTCACCGCGAGCCGGCGCCGTTCGCCCTGGGCGTTGACGAGGATCCGCCAGCCGCGCTCGAAGCCGGGAAAGGCGTCGAACAGGACGGCGGGCGCGCCGTTGGTGTGCTGGAGCATCTCGGTGATGCGCCCGACGTTGTCGTCGAGGTCCACCCCCTCGAGCACCCGCAGCTCGCCCAGGGCGTCGACCATCTGCAGCCAGTCGCGAAGGTCCTCGTGCGGGCCGCCGGCGCGCACGGCCTGCGGGTCGACCGCCGAGGCGACACCGAGCGAGCCCTCGAGCGAGCCGAGCCGCAGCCCGCGCGGGAGCTCGACGTGATCGGGCACGGCGCTGAGCTCGGTGGTCACCGGCTTCCTTCGAGAGCCGCCGCCCTCGTGCTGCCAGCAGCCGGCGCGGTCCCGGCGTCGAGCCACTCGGGAAGGACCGAGCCCGAGGCGAGGGCCACCGAGGTGTGGTACTTCCACAGCTTGCGGGCATGGCGGTCACGCTGGAAGGTGACGAGGAAGCGATCGCACTCGGCCCGGTCGAGCGGCCTCACCCGGCCGAGCTGCATCGCGCGCGCCAGAGCGTCGGCGTTCTCCACGAAGTGGACCACGTCCGCGAAGAGCGTGAGGACGTCCTCGGCGACGACCACCTCGCCGTGTCCGCGCAGCAGCGCAGCCCCTGCGCCCCCGAGCGTGCCGGCAAGCGCGCGGCCCTGAGCGGCCGTGGCGATGTGGGACGGGTCAGGGTGGACCGGCACGCCGTCCGCCCAGCGGGAGGCGTGGTTCTTCACCGGCACGATCGCAGCGTCTTCGACCATGGTGAACATGGTCGTCGGGTCGTGGTGGAAGTGCGCCACCGCGCCGAGGTCGGAGCGGGCCCTGTAGAGCTCGGCGTGGATGGCGAGCTCCGAGGGCGGCTTGCCCTCTCCCTCGACGACCTCGCCGTCCAGGGAGACGAGGAGGACCCGCTCGGGCCGGAGGGAGGCCCTGGAGTCGTCGACCGGCTGGATGTAGAAGAGCCCGGCACCGGGCCCGCGGGCGCTGAGGTGGCCGCTGTAGCCGAGGATCCCGGCGTCGACCAGCATGCGGGTGGCGACGGCGAGCTGCCGGCGCACCTGCCAAGCCCGGCCGCGCTGCTCGTCGCCGTCGGTCTGCTCCTTCCGGTCCATCGCGCCGTTCGCCTCCTACACCTTGTAGCGGTCGAGCACCTGGGGGGCGAAGAGCTCTCCGGGCTCGACGAGCCTCGAGGCCACGCCCTGCTCGTGGGCCCAGCGCGTGAACGCCTCGAGCGTTGCCCGGTTCTCCTCCACCCCGTAAGGGAACGGATCTGGCCCGAGCAGGCCCTTCATCTCCTCCACCAGGCTCGGCACCCACCCCAGCGGGAGGCGGCTTGCGGTCATCTCCGAGAGCCGTTCGACGCTGCGGCGCTTGGCTTCCTCACAGGCGCGGTAGAGGTTGGCGGCGACCCATGGTGCCTGCTCGAGGACGTCGGCGCGCACCACGGTCACGTGCATGATCGGGAAGATCCCCGTCCGCTCCACGTACTCGCGCTCGACGGCCCGGTAGTCGGGGAAGAGGCGCACGATGTGGGGGTCCTTGCGCTCGAAGCTCTCTGGCGGGTGGGCCGAGAAGATCGCGTCGAGGTCGCCGTCTCGCAGCATGTCGTCGAGACAGCGGTCGGGGACCGGCGTGAGCGAGACGCCCTCGGGGAGGCGGAGCGCGACCTTCTCGCTCCTGCCGGGAGTGTTGACGCCGGCCTGGAACCACGAGACGTCCTGGAGCGGGATGCCCCACTCGTGCTGGAGCAGCGCGCGGGTGTACACCGAGGCGGTCTGTGCCCACTCGGGCACGCCGATGCGCCCGCCCGCCAGCTCCTTAGGGCTGGACGGGCCGTCGGGGCGGACGAAGATCGACGAGTGCCGGCACACCCGGGACGGGAAGACCGGGATGGCGACGAGGCTCGTGTCGCCGGCCGCCCTGAGGGCGAGGTACTTGGCGAAGGACAGCTCCGAGACGTGCCACTCCCGGTAGCGCAGGAAGCGGAAGAAGATCTCCTCGATCGGGAGGGTGAGGACGTTGAGCTCGACGCCTTCCACCCGGACGGCGCCGGTCTCGAGGTCCCGAAGGTGCTCGTAGCCGCTCTGTGCGAACGTAAGGGCGAGGCGCGGCGGGGTCACGACAGGAGCCCCGCTCTCTCGAGCACCGCGTCGAGCTTCGCCTCGAGCTCGGGGGTCGCGCTCGCCATCGGGAGGCGGTGCTCGTTGTTCGCCAGCACGCCCATCCGGCGGAGCATGTACTTGATCGGGATGGGGTTCGTGTCGAAGAAGACCGACTTGTTCAGCTCCCAGAGCTCCTCGTGGATCTTGCGCGCTTCGGCGAGATCGCCGCGGTCTACTGCGTGCCAGAGCGCGCCGACGCGCCCCGGGACGAGGTTGCCGACCGCGTTCATCATCCCGCACGCCCCGACGGCGAGCATGGGCAGGCTCAGCTCCTCGAGCCCGACGAAGACCCGGAACTCCGGGCCGAGGCGGCGGAGCACCTCGGTGACGAGCGCAAGGTCGGCGGATGCGTGCTTCATGCCGACGAGGTTGTCCGCCCGCTCGGCGATGGCAGCGATCGTCGCGACCTCGAGCGTCACCGAGGCGCGCCCGGGGATGTGGTACACGAGCACCGGGAGCTCGACCCGGCGGGCCACCTCCACGAAGTACTCTTCGAGCCCCCGCTGGGGGGGGCGGATGTAGTACGGCGTGACCACCAAGAGGGCGTCCACCCCCGCCCCCGCCGCTCCGAGCGACAGCTCGAGCGTCGAGGCGAGCGACTCGGTCCCGGTGGCCGCGACCACGGGGAGGCGCCCGTCTGCCGCCCGCACCGCCGCGTGGACGAGCGCCAGGCGCTCGGCGACCGTGAGCACGCTCGGCTCCCCGCTGGTACCCGTGACCACGACCCCTTGGGAGCCGTTGGTCGCTTGGCGGTCGACGAGCGCCTCGAAGGTCTCCAGGTCGACCCGGCCGTCGGCGAAGGGGGTGACGACCGGCGTGTAAGAGCCGACCAGCGCGCTCGACGAGAGCAGCCTCATGTCCAACGCGGGCCGGTCAGTCCGCGCTGGCGCGGTTGGTCTCGAAGCCGCGCTGGGAGCCGAGCAGCCGGTAGGGGTTCTTCAGGTCCTCCTGCCACATGAGCGAGTCCATCGCGATGTGCAGCGGGCTGTCTTGGATCGTGAGCTCGTAGACGGGCTCGTCGTTGGACGCGTGGTTGTGGATCATCCAGCCGGGCGCCGTGAGCATGAGGTCGCCCGCCGACCACTCGTAGCGCTTCCCGCCGACCCTGCTCCAGCCGCTGCCTGAGAAGAAGTAGTTGATGGCGGCCGAAGCATGGCGATGCGGGCGGTCCACGATGCCTGGTGGCCGAACGGTCATCGTGGCGAAGAAGTTGTTGCTCGTGCCGTTCGTCCGGCCGGTGGCCGGGTTGTAGAGCAGGTAGAGCCGGCGCCCGCGATAGGAGGGACCCAGGGCGCTCAGCTGGTCGAGCTCTTTTTTCACGTCCCGCCATGGCCAGTGGAGCGGGTGCTGCTCGACCACCTCGGGGTTGATGAGGCGCTCGTAGGACATGAGCATCGCGCCGTCGCCTCCGAGCGGGAAGACGTGGGCGATCGGGTGCTCGGCGATCTCGTCGGACCCTTCTTGCCCTGCTTGGCGAACGGCGGGCTCCTCGGGCGGGTGCTCGTCGACGAAGTGGACGCGGATCTTCTCGAGCAGCGGCGCATTGGAGTAGGTCAGCCTGACCTGGCGCCCGGAGCCGTCGTTCTCGTGGAAGTAGGTCGTGAGGGCGGGCGTGTGCCAGACGTCGTACTGGTCGAAGGGGATCTTCTCGCCCCCGACGACGGCGAACCCCGATCCGGCGATGCAGAAGCACACCTGAGAGGAGTTGTGCCGGATCGGGGAGGTGCGCTCGCCGGGGAGGAGGACCTCGAGGGTCACGCGGATGCCCGGGGCGAGCCCGAGCCCCGGCTCCTCGGCGAAGGGGTGGACGATCCAAGCGCTGCGCCGGCCGTCCGCGGGCCGGGGCAGGGAGGCCAGGCGCTCCACCTGCGCCTCGATCTCGCTCGCGCGGATGACGACCGGCGGCCACATGACCTCCTCCACCGGTGGGTGGCCGGCGCCCAGCCGGTCCACGAACCG
>JAKATJ010000004.1:27551-51512 GCA_021828005.1 Actinomycetes bacterium
CCGCGGGCCGGGGCAGGGAGGCCAGGCGCTCCACCTGCGCCTCGATCTCGCTCGCGCGGATGACGACCGGCGGCCACATGACCTCCTCCACCGGTGGGTGGCCGGCGCCCAGCCGGTCCACGAACCGCGCAGAGACGGGCTCGGGCCTGTCGTCCTCGAGGAGGGTCGCCGCAGCGTCGGTCCGCGGGCCTCGCCCTTCCTCCTCGGTTCGCTCCAGCCGGTCGGTTCGACTCGTCATCTCTTGGACTCCCTTCTTCGGGCCCGTCGGGCCCTGGGCACGTTGCCGGTCACGACCACGGCACGACGCGACAAGGTCACCGGCTCGAGCTCACGCCGTTCGGGGTCGAGGCTTGCTGGCCGTCCACCGTCCTGCGAGCAGCCGTCCCACCGACGGAGCGGTGGGTTCCCGCCGGCAGGTGGGACCCGTCACCGGAATTCCGGCCCACAGGGTGCGTGGTGGCGGCGCAGGTCGGCTCCTCGAGGGAACGGATGAGCGCCCTCAAACGGTCTCCCCGCCGTCGGTGGGAGTTAGCAACCGCGGGGAGCCCCTCAGCCTCGGCACGAGCGATCAGAAGGTCGATGGTCCGTGCCTGCTGGCGGTGAACCGGGAGGAACCTGCCTCCGGTGAAGAAATGTGAGCATGCAAGGCAGTCGTCCGGCTTCGGACAGGCTTCGTCGGGAGGCCGGACGCAGTAGCCGTTGGGCAGGCTCGTGCGGATGCGGCCCGAATTCTCCTCGATCCACTCGAGCTCGCTGGGCGAGGTCTCGATCGCAGCCGACTCCGCCGCCACCCCTGCCGCAAGCGCCTTGCGCCGGAGGTACTGCCAGCCCGACTCGAGAAGCGGCGGGTTCCAGATCTCGTCCCGCTTCGACGCCGCCTCCGTCTCGTCCGACCACGAGATCGGCTCCCCCGCGGCCATCGCCGCGAGCTGCACCCGGCACGCCTTGTCGAGGAGCACGGCCGCCATCACGCCAGTCGCGACGCTCTCTCCGACGGCGACGAGCCCGTGCCGGGGCATGAGGCAGGCTCGAGCGTCGCCGAGCGTCGTGGCGAGGCCGACCCCGAGCTCCTTCGTCTTCACGAGCCCCCCGGTTCGAAGGAAGCGGGGCACGTCGGGGTGGGTGAAGAGCACGCCCTCGTGGGAGAGAGCCCGTAGCGGCACGCCGAGCGACGCAAGGGCGTTCGCGGCGGCCGAGTGGGTGTGGACGACGCATTGGACGTCGGGACGCATCCGGAAGATCTCGCCGTGGATCGGAAACTCGATGTGGCGGGAGCCCGTGCCCTCGAGGACCTCGCCGTCCAGCCCGAGCAGCAGCATCCGGGACGCGACGACCTCCTCGAACCCCAGTCCCGAGGCCTTCATCCAGAAGCCTCGACCACGCGGGTCCCGAACAGACACGTGGCCCCACACGAGGTCGCCCTGGCCAGCGGCACCGAGCGCCTGATTGGCCTCCACCGCCAGCCGGACCACTTCGTCGACGTCTCTGTGCTCGATCAACGCCATCGTTACAGAATACCTTTCTGCTCGCTGGTGCGCCAGGTGCTGCGTCAGCGGGGGCGGCTCGCCGGGGAGCACCGAGCGCGACGGACTTCTTGTTCGCTCGAGCGTGCTGCCAGCTCGCGCTCGCGCAGCTCGCCGCCGAGCGGCCCGCCGTCACCGGCCACGGCCGGCTGCCCGGCCATAGGCGCATCGCGGGGGAACGGGAGGAGAAGTCGGTGGCACGTGCGTGCAGGTGCCAACGGCGAAGTGCAGCAGACAAGCAAACAATTGCCACCACTGCATGTTCGAACTGCATGGTCGTGTGCGCGTGTCGCATTGCGTGGTCGCATGCGCGGTGACGGTCCCCGTGGGAGGTCCGCCGCCGCAGCGACCTTCGCGCTCGGCCGCCGCCGCTCCGCGCGCCGGTCCGAGGCGAGCCTGCCCGCCGTCTTCGCCGCGCGCCCGGTCTTGACTATTCACGACGCGGCAGTTACGGTCCGAGGAATCCGTTTCTGTTCGAGGCCGCCTCGGCAGAGCGCTACCGTCAACAAGGGGGAATGCATGAAGTCCACGGTGAAACTCAAGGTGGCGCTCGTCGCCACCGCTGTCTGCGCGATGGCAGCGGCCGGAGTGCTCGCCCTGCCGGGGGCGGCGTCAGGCAAGACCGCCACAGTCATCGCCTTCAGGAACGGCAAGCCGACATTGAGGGGGATCACGCTCAACGTGATCAACGCCGCGGGCAGCGCCCATGTCGCCGACACCAACGTCCACGACTGGGTCGAGATCATGAACAGCTGGGGCGCCAACGCGACCCAGACGAACGCCTCGAAGAACGTGGGCGAGCTCGCAGTGGAAGGCGGGAAGGCGACAGTGTCCGTCGGGCCGCTGCCCACGCAGCTCGACGCCGGACTCAAGACCTTCGGCCCGAACCAGGTGCACCTCACAGACGCGCTCTTCGCCAAGAAGTCGATCAAGTCGCTCGGGGACCTGAAGGGCAAGACGATCGCCTACTGCTGCACAGCGTCTCCGGACGGCGTCATGCTCCACGCGATCTTGCAGAAGGCGCACCTGAAGCGCTCGACACTGCACCTCGTTGCCACCGGAGCGAGCACAGCGTCGCTGGACGCGCTCATCGCCGGCAAGGTGACAGCCGCGTTCGCCGCCGCCGCCACAGCTGACGCGACCGTCGCCAAGACGCAGGATCACGAGCTCGCGGCCGCCACCACACTGCTGCCCGAGTACGCGGACAGCTTCATGGCGTCCACGCCGGCGTGGCTGCGCGCGCACCACAAGGTGGCCGTTGCGATCGACCTGGCGTGGCTGGCCTCGGCCAAGGTCTTCAACACCAACGAGAAGCAGTGGGTCAAGGACGCGGCCACATACACCTCGAACGCCGACTCGACCGCCCAGTACCAGGCAGCGTGGAGGCAGCTGAGGTTCCTGAACGGTTGGCCTCTTACAGAGAAGGCCTATTCGGACCCGGTCGTGACATACAACTTCAAGATCGCCAAGCAGCTCCACACAATCACCGGCCTCGGCAACCGGCCACGCACCCAGGAGATCACACAGTCGGCGTGGAAGGCTGCCTGGGTGATCTGGCGGAAGCACGGCAAGAAATTGTGAGAGCGTTGCAGGGAACGCCCGCCGGCAACGGCGGGCAGGGCACGGCACGTGCCGTGCCCGGTTCGGCGGCAGGCGTCGCCCAGCTCGATGACGTGCTGGGCGACGCCGTCGGCGCCGGCGGTCCGGCGAGCTTCCGGCTCGCGCTCGGCAGGGCAAGGTGGGTGCGGCGGCACAACACGGCGGTCGTCGGCATCCTGGCCGTGCTGGTGGGCATCGGGATCTGGCAGGCCACCGGGCTCGTCCTGAACCCGATCTTCATCTCGACGCCGAGCCTGGTCGCCCCGGCGCTGTGGCACCTCCTCGTCGACGGCCCGCTGCCCGGCGACTTCGTGAGGAGCTTGCTCGAGATGATCGCGGGGCTCGCCCTTGCGACCGTCGTCGGGGTGGGGGCGGGCATGCTGATGGGCCGGGTCCGCATCCTCGAGCGGGCGCTCGAACCGTTGGTCGCATTCGGCAACGCCACGCCGTCGATCGCCCTGCTCCCGGTGATGGAGATCTGGTTCGGCTTCGGCGAGACGGCGAGGGTCGCCTTCATCATGACGATCGCGGTGTGGCCGCTCGTCGTGAACACCCACCTCGGCGTGCGCGCCGTGCGGGGTCGGCTCGCCGACGTCGGCACCACCTTCGGCATGTCCAGCTGGAAGCAGATCCGCTACGTGTACCTGCCCGGCACCCTCCCGTTCATCTTCATCGGCGCCCGCATCGCCCTGGCGGTCGGCACCGTCGGCATGATCCTCGGCGGGCAGGAGATCGGCCAGGTCGGTCTGGGTGGCCTGGTGACAGTGCTCGGCACCCGCGCCGAGACGGCGCCGATGGTGGCGGCGGTCCTCACGACCACGGTCCTCGCCCTCTTCCTCTTCTGGGCCCTGCGCCAGTTCCAGGCCCGGGTGTTCCCCTGGATCGCCGCAACCTCGGCTGGAAGGCGTGAACCACGATGAGCAGCCATGTGACGACGGCACCGTCGGCGAAGACCGCCTCTTCGGTCGAGCACGAGATCATCTTGAGGATCGAGAAGGTGTGCAAGACCTTCGTCACGAACGACCGGACGGTCCACGCGCTCGACCGGGTGAGCCTCGACGTCCGAAGGGGCGAGTTCATCAGCCTGGTCGGGATCAGCGGGTGCGGGAAGACCACGCTCCTGCGAATCGTCGACGGGCTCGAAGACGCCGACAGCGGCATGCTCTCGCTCGACGGAGCCAAGCTCGAGGGCATCTCGCGCGACATGTCGTACGTGTTCCAGGACATCAACCTGCTGCCGTGGCGGAGCGTCCTCGACAACGTGGCGCTCGGTCTCGAGGTGCGCGGCGTCCCGAAAGCCGAGCGGCGCGAGCGGGCCATGGAGGTGCTCGACATGGTCGGCCTCGCGGCGGTGGCCAAGTCTCCCCCCTACACGCTCTCGGGCGGCATGCAGCAGCGCGTGGGCGTGGCCCGGGCTCTGGCGATCCGGCCCAAGGTCCTGCTCATGGACGAGCCGTTCGGGCAGCTCGACAACTTCACCCGGGAGGCGCTCCAAGTCGAGATCGCCAACCTGTGGGAGAAGCTCGGGACGACGATCATGTTCGTGACCCACGACGTGGACGAGGCCATCTTCCTCTCCGACCGCATCGGGCTGTTCCAGCCCGGGCCGGGAAGGCTGACCGAGGTGCTCGAGGTGGACCTCCCCCGTCCGCGGACGGACTACGACGTCCGTGCCCATGGCCGGGCCATCGAGCTGCGGTCCTACATCACCGAGCACCTGCGGGGAGCGAGAGGCCCGGTGCAGTGACCGTCCTCAGCCGTCCCGTCGCCGCGGTGCAGCCGGAGGTCGAGGCGGTCGTGTCGGCGCCGCGTCGCCGCCGCCCGTTCAGCGATTGGCGGTCGACGCGCATCGCCGCCCCGCTCGTCGCGATCGGCGTCATGCTGGGCCTCTGGGAGCTCGCCGGCCTGTTCCTCATCAGCCCCATCCTGATCTCCTCCCCACAGCAGACGCTCTCGGACTTCGTGGACCAGTTCACCTCGGGTCCGGCGGTGCCGGCCCTGGAGATCTCCTTGCGCGAGCTCTACATCGGCATCGCGATCGGCCTGGCCGCCGGCATCCTGATCGGGCTCGTGGTCGGTCGCTACCGGCTGCTCGACGCCCTCTTGAGCCCGTACATCAACGCGGCCAACGCCACCCCGCTCAACGTGCTCATCCCGCTGCTCATCGTGTGGGTGGGCATCGGGACCGAGGCGCGCGTCCTGTTCATCGTGCTGATCAGCTTCTTCCCGGTGCTCTTGAACACCGCCGGCGGGCTGCGCAACGTGAGCAAGGGCTACGTCGAGGTGGGCCGGATGCTCGGGCTGAACGAGCACCAGCTTATGAGGAAGGTCATCCTGCCCGCCTCCATGCCCTACATCTTCGCCGGCATCAGGCTCGGCGTCGCGCTCGGCGTGATCGGCATGATCGTGGGCGAGATCGAGGAGAGCAACGTCGGCCTCGGCTACTTCATCAACTTCTACGGCAACGGGTTCCAGACCGGGAAGCTGCTCGCCCTCATCTTCTTGGCGGCCCTGATCGGCGTGTTCAACGTGCTGGTCATCCGGGGAGTCCAAGCCCGGTGGTTCCGTTGGATCAGTGTCGCGCGCTGAGCTGAGCGCCGTTCGTACGATGGCTGCCACGACGCGGCGGACGACGCGGCGGACGACGCGGTCGGCGCCGCGATCGGCGGCGCGGTCGGCCGTGCTCGTGGCGGCGCGGTGGCGATCACGGCGTACCGCGTGACGGTGGCCGCCGCCGGCACGGCTGCCCACACCGCCGCCCGGACGGCCGGCTGGTCTGCCGCGGACTCTCGAGACGCGCCCGATCAGCATCCGTCGGAGTGGACGACGCCCGACCGCCCGCTGCACCGGCTCCCGCTCGACTCGGATGTCGTCGAGCTGCTGACGGTCGGCATCGACGTCGGGTCCGCGACGTTCCACCTGACCGTGTCGCGGGTCGTGCTCGAGCGCAGGGCTCAGGAGCTCTCGACCAGCTACGACGTCGTCGCCCGCGAGGTCGTCGTCTCCTCGCCCGTCTCCTTCACCCCGTACCTCGACTCGGGCGAGATCGACGCGGCGGCGGTCGGTGAGACGGTGCGCCGCTCCTACGCAGAGGGGGGCGTGGACCCAGAGGAGATCGACACCGGGGTGGTGCTCCTCACGGGCGCCGCCCTCCTCGCGCGCAATGCCCGGGCGCTGGCCGAGCGGCTGGCGGGAGCGACGGGGAGGTTCGTCTGCGCGGCCGCCGGGCACCACTTCGAAGCCGTGCTGGCTGCCCACGGCTCGGGTGCGGTCGCCCGGTCCCGGGAGACGCCCGACCCGGTCGTCGCCCTGGACATCGGGGGCGCGACGACGAAGCTGGCCCTCGTCTCGCGCGGCGAGGTGCGGGCGACCGCTGCCGTCGGGGTCGGCAGCCGGCTCCTCGCATGGGACCCGGAGCGCCGGCTCGTGCGGGTGGAACAAGCCGTCCTGCCGCTCGCCGAGTCCGTCGGCGTCGCAGCCGAGCTCGGGCACATGATCGCCCCGGCCCAGGTCGACGCCGTCTGCGACCGGATGGCCCTCGCCGTCGTCGCCCAGCTCGACCCTCGGGTCGAGGCGGTAGGCGCGCCGACGATGCTGCTGACCGACCCCTTCCCCCTGCCCGTCGGGCCCTTCGAGATCGTGGCGTCGGGAGGCGTCGCGGAGTACTTGGTGCGCACCGTCGACGGTGCCGTCGACGGTGCCGTCGACGACCTGGGGGACCTCGGGCCTCAGCTCGCCCGCGCGCTCCGATCTCGGCTCGAGGCGGCTGGGCTCGGTGCCCGGCTGCGGGTCGGCGACCAGCGGATCAGGGCGACGGTGATCGGCGCGTCCCAGTTCTCGACCCAGGTGAGCGGCTCGACGATCGCGGCGGACGCGGCGGTGCTGCCGCTCCACCAGGTGCCAGTCGTCCGGCCCGTGCTCGACCTCGGAGCAGCGCCCGTCGACCCGGGGGCGGTGGCTTCGGCGCTGGCGGAGGCGCTGCGCCGGCGGTTCCCGGCGCAGGACGTTCCCCGCACGCTCGCCGTGTCGCTGCGCTGGCGCGGGGATCCGGCCTATCCCCGCTTGCGCGCGCTGGCCGCCGGGCTCGTCGCCGGTCGAGGGGCAGCCGGGGTGGAGCAGCTCGTCGTCGCCGTCGACACCGACGTGGCCTCCTCTCTCGGCCGCATCATGACCACAGAGCTCGGGGTCGACCCGGCCGTCGCGATCTGCCTCGACAACCTCGACCTCGCCGAATTCGACCACGTGGACATCGGCTTGCCGGTCGGTCCTGCCAAGGTGGTCCCGGTCGTGGTGAAGTCGTTCCTTTTCGGCGCGGTCGATCCCCCTTCGCCCCGTCCCGTGGACCCGCCACCCGTCGCGCGGTCCGAACCCCCGGCGCCCATGGCTGAGAGTCAAGGAGAGCTCACGTGAACCGGACAGAGACCGATTCGGCTGTCCTAGAAGCTGCTGCGGCAGGGAAGCTCTTGAAGAGGCCCTACCTCGACTGGGCGAGGGACCAGGGGATCCCGGTCGTCGAGGACTTCGCCGTCGACCTGCTCACCGTCGAGACCAAGCCGTGGGACCGGCTCGGCGCGCCTGCCGCGTTCGTGCACCTCGTCGGGCGTGGCGACTGGGCCAACGTCGTCGTGGCCGTGCTCCCGCCGGGCGGCGCCACCGATCCCCAGCGGCACCTCTACGAAGAGGTCGTCTACGTCTTGGCAGGCCACGGCAACACCGTGGTGCGCGACCCGGCGGGAGGCGAGCACAGCTTCGAGTGGGGACCGCGCAGCCTCTTCGGGCTCCCCATCAACGCGCCGTACCAGCACTTCAACGCGGCCGGCAGCGAGGAGGCCCGTCTGGCCGCGGTCACCAGCCTGCCTCTGGTGCTGAACGTCTTCCACGACGAGTCGTTCGTGTTCGACAACCCGGGCGAGTTTCCCGGGCGCTTCGGCGACGACGCCAGGTTCCGCGGCGAAGGCGACTTCGTGCACGTCGCGCCGGGGCGTCACATGTGGGAGACCAACTTCGTCCCGGACCTCGCCGACTTCCAGATGCCAGAGTGGCAGGCCCGCGGTGAGGGTAGCCGGAACCTGAAGTTCGTGCTCGCCGACTCGACCATGCACGCGCACATGTCCGAGATGCCGGTCGGCACGTACAAGAAAGGTCACCGCCACGCGCCCGACTTCCACGTCTTCACCGTGGACGGCCACGGCTACAGCCTCTTCTGGTACGAAGGCGACGCCGACTTCACTCGCATCGACTGGCGCCACGGCGTCGTCTACGCGCCCGGCGACCAACAGTTCCACCAGCACTTCAACACCTCGGGGCACCCGAGCCGCTACCTGGCGGTCGCGTACGGCGGCTTGCGCTACCCCTTCACCGAAGAACGGCGCCAGCACTTCATGGGCGTCGACAAGAGCGTCTCCGAAGGTGGGCGGCAGATCGACTACGCCGACGAGGACCCGCGCATCCGAGAGCTCTACATGTCCGAGCTCGCCCGCGACGGCATCGGGTGCATGATGCCGCCCGTCGACAGCGGCCGCCCACGATGAGCGCGGCGACCGGCTCTTCGAGACGGCGCCGGCTCGTCGTCGGCATCTCGGGCTCGAGCGCGCCGCAGCTCGGGATCGCGTTGCTGGAGGCGCTGCACCGCAGCGAGGAGGTGGAGACCCACCTCGTCATCAGCGAGGGCGCGCGGCGCAGCATCGAGCTCGAAGCCGGCCTCGACCCCAATCGGGTGGCGAAGCTGGCGACGGTGGAGCACGACCACCGGGACCTGGCGGCGGCGATCTCGTCGGGTTCGTTCCTCACCGACGGCATGGTCGTCATCCCCTGCTCGATGCGGACGCTCGCAGCGGTGGCGACGGGGAACGCGACCGACCTGCTCGTCCGTGCCGCAGACGTGACGCTCAAGGAACGTCGCCGCCTCGTGCTCGTCACCCGTGAGTCGCCGCTCAACCTCGTCCACATCCGCAACATGGAGGTGGCGACGCTCGCCGGCGCCACCGTCATGCCGCCCGTGCTCGGCTTCTACCACCGTCCGAAGGCGGTCGAGGACCTGGTGGCCCTGGTGGTGGGGAAGGTGCTGGACCAGTTCGGCATCTCTCACGACCTGTTCCGGCGCTGGGGGTCGGCGGAGTGAGCGGGCCAGCGGCCGCCGAAGGCGGCGAGCTGCCGGCACGGGTGCGGGACGCGGTCGCGGGGGTGCCCGAGGTCGGCGCGCTCGACGATGCGTTCCTGTTGTTGACCGTCGACGCCCAAGGGAGGGTGGACGTCTGCCTCCTGTCGCGCACCGAGGTCGAGGCGACGCCGTCGTCGCTCCGGGTCGTGGTGGCGGGCAGGAAGGCGCGCCGTAACCTGCGGGCGACCGGGCGGGCGACCTTCGTGGCGGTGACCGATGACGCCGCCCACTACCTCGCCCTGCGGGTGCTGCGGGTGCTCGAGGACGACGGCGCGATCGGCGCGGAGCTGGAGGTGGAGCGGGACCTGCTCGACGATCTGGGTGTGGAGCTCCACCCGATCCGCTTCCGGGTCGCAGAGAAGCTGGCGGTCGAGGAGCGCTGGGACCGGACCAGGCGCCTGCTCGCTCGCCTTGCGTCCGAGGACGTGGCGTCGTGACGCTCGCCTGGCCGCGTGTGGCCGGTCCCCGGGTGGACGCGCGGGACAAGGCGACCGGAGCCACGCGCTACAGCGCCGACGTGGAGCCCGAGGGCGCGCTGCACGCTGCGGTCGTTCGCAGCACGGTTCCCCACGCCGAGGTCCTCGCCGTGGACGCGAGCGCGGCGCTCGCGATCCGGGGCGTGACCGCGGTGGTGACCGCCCAGGACCTCGAGCGTCGCTTCGGGGACGAGCTGTGCGGGCGCCGGGTGCGCGACATGCCGCTCCTCGCCAGGGACAAGGTGCGCTTTTCCGGGGAGGGGATCGCTGTTGTGCTCGCCACCACGCGGCAAGTGGCCGAAGACGCGGCTGCGCTCGTGGTGGTCGAGTACCGCGAGCTGACCCCGGTCCTCGACGCGCTGGCCGCCCTCGGGCCCGGTTCCCCCCGTGTCCACGAAGCGCCCTGGCGCTACGACGGGGCGGTCGTGGACCAGTCGCACCCGCCCAACCTCCAGTCCGAGCTCGTCGAGGGCGACCCCGTGGCCGTCGACGAGGTGCTCGGGCGCGCGGCGCACGTCGTGACCCGCACGTACCGCACTCCCTCGGGCCATCAGGGGTACCTCGAGCCCCAGTGCTGGACGGCGTCGCCCCGCCCCGGAGGCCGGGTGGCACTGCTCGGCACGGTCAAGGCGCCGTACCGCCTGCGGGAGCAGACCGCGAAGACCCTGGGCCTCGCGCTCGAGGCGGTGGAGATCGATCCGGTGCCCCTTGGCGGCGACTTCGGGGGCAAGGGCGGGGTCGTCGACCCGACGCTGTGCGCGGCGCTGGCCTTGTGGGCGAACCGCCCCGTGCGCCTGGCATTGCGCGCGGGAGAGGACATGTCCGCCACCGACGCCCGCCATCCTTCGGTGGTCGAGGTCAGCGTGGGCTGCGACGCCGACGGCGCCCTGCTCGCGCTCCGCGTCGACGCCGTCTTCGACGGCGGCGCCTACGCGGCGGTGAAGCCGATCCCGTCGGCCAACCTGCACGGCATGGCCGAGTGCGCGCTCGGCTACCGCCTGGAGGCATTCTCCGTGCGATCCGCGATCGCGTACACGACGACGCTGCCCAAGGGGCACATGCGGGCGCCCGGCGCCCCCCAGGCGGCGTTCGCCATCGAGAGCGCGCTCGACGAGCTCGCGTCCGCGGCCGGGGTGTCCCCGGTGGAGCTGCGTCGGCGGAGCGTGCTCTCAGGGGGCGACCGCGACGCGTACGGCCACGTGTGGGACGAGGCGCGGGGCGCCGAGACGCTCGACGCCGCCCTTGAGGCGGCCGACGCGGCCCCGCGACCAGAAGACCGCGAGCGGCCCGGCCGCCGGCGCCCGGTTCCGTCGGGTTGGCGCCGCGGAAGGGGCGTCGCCCTCTACGCGCGCCCGACCGCGCCGCCGGCGACCACCAGTCTCCGCCTCGCGCCGGGCGACGACGGGCGGCTCGTCGTCGAGCTCCCCTTCCCCGAGACCGGGACCGGGAGCCACTCGGTCGTGCGCGACGAGCTCGCCGCGGCGCTCGGCGTCGATCCCGAGAACGTCGAGGTTCGCCAGGTGTCGACCGGGTTGCTCCCCTACGACCCCGGCGTGGGCGCGAGCCGGGTCACGGTCGGGCTCACCGCCGCCGTGCACCAGCTGGCCAGCCGCTGGTGGGAGTCAGGCGGCACCGAGGCCGTGACGGTCGAGACGGGCTCGGGGACCGACCGTCCCGCGCTCTCCTACTGTGCCCAGGTCGCCGACGTCGCCGTCGACCCCGAGACCGGCCAGGTGCTCGTCTCGAGCGTGGTGACGGCCGCCGACGTCGCGTCGGTGCTGCGCCCCCGTTCGCATCGGATGCAGATCGACGGGGGGACGGTCATGGGCTACGGCTTCGCCTGCCTGGAGGACCTCCTCGAGAGAGACGGCCAGGTGTGGGCGCCGAACCTCGCCGAGCTGCGGCTGCCCACCGCCGCCGACGTCCCCTCCCTGCGGACGGTGCTCGTCGAGGGCGGACGGGGAGTGGGCCCCGCCAACGTCAAGGCGGTGGGAGAGCTGACGAACGTGCCGACCGCGGCCGCCATCGCCAACGCGGTCGCCGAGGCGACGGGGCGCCGAGTGCGCCAGCTCCCGCTCACCGCCGAGCGAGTCTTCTGGGCGCTGCACGGCGAGACCGGAGGCGAAACCGGAGACGAGGCCCGAGACGAGGCCCGAGGGGAGGCCCGAAACGTGGCCCGAGGCGTGGCCCGAGGAGAGGAGGGACCGGCGTGAAGATGCACGCCCGCGTCAACGGGTCGCCGTTCGTCGCCGAGGTTCCCGCCACATCGAGCCTCCTCGAGGTGCTGCGCGGCGCCGGGCTGACCGGGACCAAGGAAGGGTGCCGGATCGGGGTGTGCGGGGTGTGCACGGTGCTCGTCGACAACCGGCCGGTGAGCTCGTGCCTCTACCTCGCGGGTTGCGCCGACGGGGCGGACATCTGGACCGTCGAGGGCATGGCGGAGCATGCGCCGTCGGTGGTCGACGCCTTCGTCGAGTGCGAGGGGATGCAGTGCGGCATCTGCACGCCCGGCCAGATCGTGGCCGTCGCGTCGATGGGCCCAGACGTCCGCGACGAGCGCGACGTCCGCCACTACCTGAGCGGCAACCTGTGCCGTTGCACCGGGTACGGCACGATCGTCGAAGCGGCCCTCGACGCGCAGGCGCGCCGCCGGGACGAGGTCGCGCCGGCGTGACCGAGTCTTCCGGCGACGCGGCGTTCCTCGTCCCCGGCACGGTCGAAGCGGCCGTCGAGGCGCTCGGAGCCGCTGGCGCCGTGGCGCTCGCCGGCGGCACCTCGATCGGTCTGATGGTCGGCCAGGGTCTGCTCGCTCCCTCGGTGCTCGTATGGCTCGGACGCATCCCCGAGCTGTCCGTCCTCGAGGAAGAGGACGGGGGGATGTCCATCGGCGCCACCACCACGCTCGCCGCTCTCGCCGCCCATCCGCGGGTGCGAGCGACGGTGCCTGCGCTCGCCGACGCCGCGGCGTCGGTCGGCAACACCCGGGTGCGTGCCGTGGCGACGATCGGTGGCGCCGTGGGGCACGCCGACCCCCGGCAGGATCTCCCGCCTGCGCTCCTCGCCCTCGACGCGCGCGTCGAGGTGGCGGGCAGACGAGGCCGACGCCGCCTGGCGATCGACGAATTGATCGACGGCTTCATGTCGACGGTTCTCGACCCCGACGAGGTCATCACCGCCGTGCGCGTGCCGCTCGTGGTCGGCCGGCGGAGCTGCTACCTCCGCTACACCCCGGGAAGTGCCGACGACTATCCGACGGTCGCGGCGGCCGCGACCGCCGACGTCGCCGACGGCGTGCCGACCGCAGTCCGCCTCGCGATCGGCGGCGCGGGTCCCGCCGCCTACCTCGTGCCCGAGGCCGAAGAGCTCCGGGGCGTGCCGGAGGGGAGGTGGGCGTCGGCGACGGCTGAGGTGGCCGAGTCTGCAGCCCGCAGAGCCGACCCGGTGGACGACCGGCTCGGCTCGGCGGCCTACAAGCGGCGCATGGTGGCCGTCTGGGCGAGACGGGTGCTCGAGCGGTGCCTCGGCGCCGAGGGTGCCCTACCCTGACCGGACCTCAGGTCGGACCGGGATCCTCCCTCGTGGCGCGCCCCGGACGCGGCCAGGCTTGCTTGACGCTCCCAAGACCGGCCCGTACGTTACGGACGTCGATCCCGAGGTGCGGATCTGGGCACGTCGTGCCCGCGGCGCCGAGGCCGAGGAGGAGTGGTGGGCCAGATCCGACGTCTTCGATTCGACGAGCTCGCCCCTGAGCTCCAGAGCGCGCTCCACGCCAAGGTCGACCGCCTCGGCTACCTGGGCGAGTTCTTCGCCGTCTGCGGCCACCAGCCCGCGGCGACGACCGCCTTCCAGGCCTTCACCGAAGCCCTGAAAGCGGCGCTGCCCGCCGAGCTCACGGAGGTCGTGGCCCTCTCCGTCGCGTCCGCGCTCGGGAACGCCTACGAGCAGAGCCAGCACGAGCGGTTGGCCCGGACCCTCGGGTTCCCTGTCGCCTGGATCGCTGCCGCCGCAGGCCGCGGCGATCCCTCCGATCTGAGCGCGAAGGCCAGGGCTGCCCGGCAGCTCGCCCTCGCAGTCGTCGACCGCTATGGCCGCGGCGCCGCGAACGAGCTGGCGCGGGCCGTCGACGCGCTCGGGGAGGAGGCCGCCGTGGGCGTGCTGCTCACCGTGGGACGCTACGTCGCCCACGCGGCGGTCGCGAACACCTTGGAGCTCGCGGCTCCCGTCGAGGGCGTCCTTCCCGCCGCTGCAGCCGGCAGCACCCGGTGAGCGAGGCATCTGCCGCCTCGGCGGGGGTGTCCGAGCAGCTCGCGGCGGGGCGCGCCGACGTCGCGCGTGCGTGCCGGGTGCTCGCGGCCGAGGGGCTCGTGTCCGACATCCTCGGCCACGTGAGCCTGCGCGTGGACGGCCGCCGAATGCTCATCCGGGCGCGCAGCGCCTCGGACCCCGGGCTGCTCCTCACGAGGCCCGAAGACGTCGTCCTCACCGACCTCGACGGTGAGCCGGCCGAGGAGCTGGGCGACCGCCAGCTTCCCCAGGAGCTTCCGATCCATGGGGAGCTGCTGCGTCTGCGGCCCGACGACGGCGCCGTGGTGCACGCCCACCCTCCCGACGTGGTGCTGTGCAGCATCGCGGGCCTGCCCCTGCGTCCTGTCTTCGGTGCCTTCAACATCCCCGCGATGCGCATGGCCGAGCGCGGTCTAGCGGTGTTCGACTACTACGGCCTGGTGAGGACTCGCGAGCGCGGCGAGCAGATGGTGGCGGCGATGGCGGGCACGCGCGCGGTCCTGCTTCGCGGCCACGGCCTCACCACGGCGGCGCCCACCTTGGCGGGAGCGGTGGTCGCGGCGTTGAACGTCAACCTGCTCGCACGCATGACCGCCGCCCTCGCCGCTGCGGGACGCAGCGCGCCCGAGGTGCCCGACGCCGACCGTGCAGAGCTGCCCGACCTGGGTGGGGCCTTCAACGACGAGCTCGTCTGGCGCCACCACGTCGCGAAGCTCGCATGGCGTGGCTTGAGCCTCGACGCCGCAGAAGGATGACGCGCAGCCTCAGGGCGCAGAGCGCAGCACCGCGGCGTCGCCCTGGCCGCCGCCGCCGCACAGCCCGACGGCTGCGACCCCCCCACCCCGGCGCCGCAGCTCGTACAGCGCGCTGAGCGCGAGGCGCGTCCCCGACATCCCGATCGGGTGGCCGAGAGCGATCGCACCGCCGTTCACGTTCAACTTCTCGGCGGGGATCCCGAGCTCGTCGGCGGAGGCGAGCCCGACGGCGGCGAACGCCTCGTTGATCTCGAAGAGCTCGACGTCGCGCACCTCGAGCTTCGCCTTGCCGAGCGCCTGGGCGATCGCTCTGGAGGGTTGGAGAAGGAGCGAGGGATCCGGACCCGCCACCTGGCCGTAGGAGACGAGCTCACCGAGCGGCGCCACGCCGAGCTCGTCGGCCTTGGCCTTCGACATCACGACGACCGCCGCGCCCCCGTCGGAGATCTGCGACGCGTTGCCCGCGGTGATCGTGCCCGACTCGTCGAACGCCGGCCGAAGGGTTGACAGCGACGCAGCGGTCGTCCCCGGTCGCACACCTTCGTCGGTGTCCACGGTGATGGGGTCTCCCCTGCGCTGCGGCACCTGGAGGGGGACGATCTCGTCGGCGAGGCGGCCGTCTTTCGCAGCCGCGGCGGCCTTCTCGTGGGACGCTGCGGCAAAGGCATCCTGGCGCTCCCGGGTGATGCCGACCCGTTCGTTGTAGCGCTCGGTGGCGAGCCCCATCGCGCACCGGTCGAACGGGCAGGTGAGCCCGTCGTGCAGCACCGAGTCCACCAGCGCCGCGTCGCCGAGCCGGAACCCCTCGCGCGCCCCCGTCAGGAGGTGGGGTGCTCGGGTCATCGACTCCATCCCGCCGGCGACCACGATCTCGGCGTCACCTGCGTTCACCATCAGGTCCGCGAGGTAGACGGCGTTCAACCCCGACAGGCACACCTTGTTCACCGTGGTCGCGGGGACCGTCATCGGGACGCCCGCGTGGACGGCCGCCTGCCTGGCGGTGATCTGTCCCTGCCCTGCCAGGATCACGTGCCCCATGACCACGTAGTCGACCTGGTCGGGCGCGAGGCCGGCCCGTTCGAGTGCCGCGGCGATGGCGAAGCCCCCGAGCTCCATCGCGCTGAACGGGGCGAGCGCGCCGGACAGCTTCCCGATGGGCGTCCTAGCCCCTGAGACGATGACGGATCCGGGCATGGCCACCTCCGACGTGCACGGGCGTCTCGACGCCGGCCGGGAAGAACGAGACGATGGGACAGGGCGTGGAGCCGCGTCCACCGGCTCGCCGCCTATTCTCTCGATTCTACGGGCTCCGCTACTGTCGCGGAAATGAGCGGGATCCTGCAGGCGGCGGTCGACGGCGCCGACGGCGCCGCCCTCGCCGGGATGCCGATGCCCGAGTCCTGCCGCGCCGCGTTCGTCCGGCGCGACGAGGTGGGGATGTTCGAGGGGCTCGGGTCCTCGGACAAGGACCCCCGCAAGTCGCTCCACGTCGACGACGTCCCCGTCCCACAGCTCGCGCCCGACGAGGCATACGTCGCGGTGATGGCCTCCGCGGTGAACTTCAACACCGTCTGGACCGCGATCTTCGAGCCGCTGCCCACCTTCGGCTTCCTCGACCGGCTGGCGAAGGAGAGCATCTGGGGCGCACGCCACGCGCTCGGCTACCACGTCGTCGGCTCCGACGCCGCCGGCGTCGTGCTCGGGACCGGCTCGCTCGTCCGGAACTGGAGACCCGGTGACCGGGTCACGATCCACTGCAACTACGTCGACGACCAGGACCCGACGGCCCACGACGACTCGATGCTCGCGCTGAACCAGCGCATCTGGGGGTTCGAGACGAACTTCGGCGGCCTCGCCGACGTGACGGTGGTGAAGGCCAACCAGCTCATGCCGAAGCCCGTCCATCTCTCCTGGGAGGAGGCGGCGGTGAACGCGCTCTGCAACTCCACCGCCTACCGCATGCTCGTGTCGCGCAACGGGGCCCCGGTGGCCCAGGGAGACCGGGTCCTCGTCTGGGGCGCGACCGGCGGGCTCGGGAGCTACGCGGTCCAGTACGTGCTCAACGCCGGCGGGATCCCGATCGGCGTCGTCTCCTCGTCCGAGAAGGCGGACCTCCTTCGAGACCTCGGGGTCGACGCGGTGATCGATCGCGCGGCCGCCGGCTACCGGTTCTGGAAGGACCAGCACAACCAGGACGAGTCCGAGTGGCGAAGGCTCGGCAGGGACATCAGGGCCCTCGTGGGCGAGGATCCCGACATCGTCTTCGAGCACCCGGGCCGCGAGACCATGGGTGCTTCCGTGTTCGTCTGCAAGCGTGCGGGCACGATCGTCACCTGCGCGGCGACGTCCGGCCACATGGTCGAGTACGACAACCGCCACCTCTGGATGAAGCTCAAGACGATCAAGGGGTCCCACTTCGCCAACTACCGGGAGGCCTGGGACGCGAACCGTCAGGTCTGCGAGGGCAAAGTCGTCCCGCCCCTGTCCGCGGTCTTCGCGCTCGACGACGTGGGAGAGGCGGCCTACCAGGTCCAGCACAACCTGCACGAGGGGAAGATCGGCGTGCTGTGCCTCGCCCCCGAGGAGGGGCTCGGGATCGAAGACCGCGAGCTGCGCGAGCGGGTGGGCGAGGACCGGATCACCCTGTTCCGTCGTCACGATGCATGAGGTGGCGCACGTGACGGAGCCCCTGCTGACCGAGATCGACCACGTCGCCATCGCGGTGCGCGACATGGACGCGGCGATCGAGTGGTACGCGCAGACCCTGGGGGCCCGGATCGCGCACCGTGAGCTCGTCGAGCACGACGGGGTGGAGGAGACGCTCGTCGCGGTGGCCGAGTCCTACGTGCAGCTCGTGTCGCCGACGCGCGAGGACTCGGCGGTCGCCAAGTTCCTGGCGACCCGCGGTGAAGGGCTCCACCACGTCGCCTACAGAGTTCAGGACTGCGCCGAGGCCCTCGAGGCGGTGAGGCGCGCGGGGAACCGGGTGGTCGACGAGGTGCCGCGGCGCGGGTCGCGGGGGACCATGATCGCCTTCGTCCATCCGAAGTCCTCCTTCGGCACCCTGGTGGAGCTCGTCCAGGAGGGCTCTGCGAACGGGAAGAGCGCACCGCCGCAGTAGCCTCGAGCCCGATGGAGCACACCATGGCGGAGCGCCTCGAGGACCTCGCGGCGCGTAAGGAGCAGGCCCTCCACGCGGGGAGCTCGCAGGCGGTCGAGCGCCAGCACGCCAAGGGCAAGATGACCGCGCGCGAGCGGATCAGCTACCTGCTCGACGAGGGGTCCTTCGAAGAGCTGCGCATGCTCGCCCGCCACCGCGCGCACGGCATGGGCCTCGGGGGCAACCGCCCGTACACCGACGGCGTGGTGACCGGCTTCGGCACCATCGACGGACGCAGGGTGTGCGTCTTCTCGCAGGACTTCACGGTCTTCGGCGGGGCGCTCGGGGAGGTCTTCGCCGAGAAGGTCCACGCGCTGATGGACCTCGCGGCGTCGACCGGCGTGCCGATGATCGGGCTGAACGACGGGGCCGGTGCGAGGATCCAAGAAGGCGTCGTCTCGCTCCACTCCTACGGGGGCATCTTCTACCGCAACGTCGCGTCGTCCGGGGTCATCCCCCAGATCAGCGTCATCCTCGGGCCGTGCGCAGGAGGCGCGGTGTACTCCCCGGCGATCACCGACTTCGTCTTCATGGTGCAGGGCACCTCGCACATGTTCATCACGGGGCCCGACGTCGTGAAGACCGTGACCGGTGAGGACGTGACGCTCGAGGAGCTCGGCGGGGCGATGAGCCACGCGACGAAGTCGGGAGTCGCGACCTTCGTGGCTGCAGACGAGAAGTCGTGTCTCGACGACGTGCGCTACCTCCTCTCGTTCCTCCCCTCCAACAACCTCGAAGAGCCTCCCGGGACCACCTCGGGGGACGATCCCGAGCGCGTGACTCCAGAGCTCGCCGACCTCATGCCCGCATCGCCGAACCAGCCCTACGACATGAAGAAGGTCATCACGGCGGTCGTCGACGACGGCGAGTACCTCGAGGTCCACTCGCACTGGGCGATGTCGATCACGTGCGGGTTCGCCCGCATCGGCGGTCGGGTGGTCGGCGTGGTCGGCAACCAGCCTGCGGTGCTCGCCGGCGTCCTCGACATCGACTCGTCCGAGAAGGCCGCCCGCTTCGTCCGCATGTGCGACGCCTTCAACATCCCGCTGGTCACCTTCGTGGACGTGCCGGGGTTCATGCCGGGGACGGACCAGGAGTACGGCGGGATCATCCGCCACGGGGCCAAGCTCCTCTACGCGTTCTGCGAGGCGACGGTGCCGCGCATCCAGGTCATCACGCGAAAGGCGTACGGCGGCGCCTACGTGGTCATGAACTCCAAGTCGATCGGCGCCGACCTGGCATTCGCATGGCCTTCCGCGGAGCTCGCGGTGATGGGCCCGCAGGGGGCGGTCGAGGTCCTCTACCGCCGCGAGCTCGCCGCAGCGCCGGATCCGTCGGCGAGGCGCGCGGCGCTCGTCGAGGAGTACACGGAGCGCTACGCGAACCCGTACGTCGCTGCGGAGCGGGGGTACGTCGACGACGTGATCTCCCCTGCCGACACCCGCAGCGTCCTCGCTCGGAGCCTTGCCATGCTCGCCTCGAAGCGATCGGATCTGCCGCATCGCAAGCACGGCAACGTGCCTCTGTGAAGCGTGCCTCTGTGAGCAGCCCTGCGCCAAGCGCCCCCCGCGCTGGCGTGCTCGGCTTGGGGCTCCGGCCCCGCCCCGCCGCCGACCCCGTCGTCGCCGCGTTGATCGCCGGGGCGGCGCTCGAGCTGTGGCCTCGCTCTCCGGTCGTGGATCCAGTCGTCGAGGCGGCCGAGGCGGCGGCCGAGGCGGAACGGGTCGCTCGGGAAGAGCGGGCTGGGCGGACGTGGCGGTTGAGCGCCAGGTGGTGGACCCGCCCCGGTCGCCCTGCGCCGGGACCGGTCATGGGCGCGCCGTCGCCGGGCCGGGCCCTCCCGGGACCTGCTCGCCCCCCGGCCTGATGGGAGGGAGCGGGGTGCAGCGCCGTGGCCCTGCGCCCCGAGGCAGCCGAGTCGTGATCACCGACCATCCGTGGCCGGGGACCGACGTGGAGGCGGCGATCTGCGCCGCGGCCGGCTACGAGCTGGTCGATGCGTCGCCGGGCGACGATCCCGTCGCAGTCCGAGCGCTCGCTGCCGACGCGGTCGGGATCCTCACCAACTGGGCGCCGGTCCCGGCGACGCTCGTCGAGGCGTGCCCGGAGCTGCGCGTCGTCACGCGCCTCGGGGTCGGCGTCGACAACATCGATCTCGCCGCCGCCGCGGCGCACGGGGTGATCGTGACGAGGGTCCCGGACTACTGCGTGGAGGAAGTCTCCGACCACGTGGTCGCGATGGTGCTCGCGTGGGCCCGCGGGATCACGCACTTCGACAGGGAGATCCGCGCGGGCCGCTTCGACTCCGGCGCGCGCGACCTGCGCCGGGTGCGCGACCTGCGCCGGGTGCGCGACCTCGTGGTCGGGATCTGGGGTGCGGGCCGCAACGGCATGGCGACGGCCCGCAAGCTCTCGGCGCTCGGCTGCACGGTGCTCGTCGATGATCGCCACCGAGAGCGTGCCGCACCCTACCGGGCGGTGGCCGTCGGCGACCTCCTGGCCCGGAGCGACGTCGTCAGCCTGCACCTGCCGCTCACGGACGAGACGCGGGCCGTCGTCGACGCGCACGCCCTCGCGCGGATGCGGCCGGGTTCGCTGCTCGTCAACACCGGCCGCGGTCGCCTCGTGGACGTCGACGCGCTCGTTGCCGCGCTCGACGCGGGCAGCCCGGGCGCGGCGGCCCTCGACGTGCTGCCCGACGAGCCCGATGTGCCGCCTCTGCTTGCGTCCCGGGACGACGTGCTCATCACGCCGCACGTGGCGTTCGCCTCGGCCGAGTCGGTGGCCGAGGTCCGGCGCCGCGCTACGGAGGACCTGGTGCGCGTGCTCCGGGGGGAAGCGCCGCTCGACCCCTACCCTCGAGCGTCCGGCGGGCGACGTCGCGCCGCGAGGTCCACCAGCTCGGAGACGATCTGGTCGAGCTGGAAGTCCTTCGGCGTGTAGATCGCCGCCACGCCCTTGCTGACGAGCACCGCCGCGTCGTCGGACGGCACGATGCCGCCCACGACGACTGGTGCGTCCACGCCCTCTGCGCGAAGGCGGTCGAGGATCTCGGGCACGAGCTCCAGGTGCGAGCCAGAGAGGACCGAGAGCCCCACGACGTCGACGTCCTCGTCGCGCGCCGCCGCGACGATCGCGGCAGGCGTGAGACGGATGCCCTGGTAGACGACTTCGAACCCGGCGTCGCGTGCTGCGAGTGCGATCTGCTCGGCGCCGTTCGAGTGGCCGTCGAGCCCCGGCTTGGCGACGAGGAGCTTCGGTCGGACGCCGCTGGCTTCGACCAGCGCCCGCACCTTCGCCTGCGCGCCGGTCCGTGCGTGGATGGCGGCCTCCGGGCGACGTGGGCCCTGGTACGCCCCGGCGACGCCGGTCGGCGCTCGGTACTCGCCGAACACCTCGCGCAGCGCTGCGGCCCACTCGCCGGTGGTTCCCCCGGCGTGGGCCAGCTCGATGGTCGCCTGCATGACGTTGGCGGCCGGGTCGGCCACCACGCGCCGCAGCTCGTCGAGGGCTCGCGTCACGGCTTTCCCGTCCCGCCGGGCGCGCCAGGCCCGGACGTCGTCTTGGAGCTCTTGCCGCACGCTCGGGTGGACCTTCGCCACGGCGGCCACACTTCGGTCCGCCGTGAGGGGAGAGGGTTCGGTCTCCGTGAAGCAGTTGACTCCCACCACCGCGAGCTCACCCGACTCGATCCTCCGCACCCGCTCGGCCTGGCTGCGCACCAGGCGGGTCTTCAGCTCTTCGATCGCCTCGAACGCCCCGCCGAGCGACAGCACGTCTTCGAGCTCTGCAAGCGCGTCCTCAGCGAGGGACGCGGTCTTCTCCTCGATGACGGTGGACCCGTCGAAGATGTCGCCGTGCTCGAGGATGTCGGACTCGTAGGCGAGGATCTGCTGGAGCCTGAGCGACCACTGCTGGTCCCAGGGGCGCGGCAACCCGAGCGCCTCGTTCCACGCTGGGAGCTGTATGGCGCGCGCGCGAGCGCTTGCGGACAGCGTCACCCCCAGGGTCTCGAGCACGATGCGCGCCACGTTGTTCTCGGGCTGCTGCTCGGTGAGACCGAGGGAGCTCACCTGCACGCCGTAGCGGAACCGTCGAAGTCGAGGGTCGGCGACGCCGTAGCGCTCCAGGCAGATCCGCTCCCAGAGCTGCGCGAAGGCTCGCAGCTTGCAGGTCTCCTGCACGAAGCGCACTCCAGAGCTCACGAAGAAGCTGATGCGTCCGACGACCTGCGGGAGCTCGGATGCCCCGATCTTGCCGGAGGCACGGGCCGCGTCGAGGATCCCGATCGCGGTCGCGAGGGCGTACGCGATCTCCTGGACGGGGGTCGCCCCTGCCTCCTGGAGGTGGTAGCTGCAGATGTTGACCGGGTTCCACTTCGGCATCCGGCGCACCGTGTACGCGATCGTGTCGACCGTGAGCCGGAGGCTCGGCGCGGGCGGGAAGATGAAGGTGCCGCGGCTCAGGTACTCCTTCACGATGTCGTTCTGCGTCGTGCCCTGGAGCGCGTCCGGCGGGACTCCCTGTTCGGCGGCGTACGCGATGTACAGGCCGAGAAGCCATGCGGCGGTCGCGTTGATGGTCATGGAGGTGTTCATCTCGGCGACCGGGATCCCTGCCATGAGCTCGCGCATGTGCCCGAGGTGCACCACGGGCACGCCGACCTTGCCGACCTCGCCGGCGGCCTCCGGCGCGTCGGGGTCGTAGCCCGTCTGGGTTGGCAGGTCGAAGGCGACGGAGAGACCCGTCTGTCCCTTCGCAAGGTTCTTCCGGTAGAGCTCGTTCGAGGCGCGTGCGGTCGAGTGGCCGGAGTAGGTCCGCATCATCCAGGGTGACGAGCGGGCCGGGTGCTTCTCTTGCATGGACCCTTCCTCTCGGCTCAGCGGCGGCGGCAGGAGCAGAAGCCCTGCTCCGACCTGCGCTCCCCGACACCCACGAGCTCGAACACCGCGGCTTACGCTACCCCGGTGCTACCGGGAGGCGACCGAGCACTCCGCCCGATGGCGGTCTGTGGGATGGTGTGGGCTGTGGAGAGCCCCACATGAGCACGGGTGTGCTGGCGCTCGTCGGCGGGGACGAATGGACGCCCGGCTGCGACTTCGACGCGGAGCTCCTCGCCGCCTCCGGTTGCGACCGGGTCCTGGTGCTCCCGACGGCGGCCGCGTTCGAGCGGCCGGAGCGCCGTGTGCTCGCGGCAGCCGAGTGGTTCGCCGAGCTGGGCGCTGAGGTGGAGGGCCTCATGGTCACGACCCGCGCGGGCGCGCAAGACGACGGCGCCGCGGCGACCGTCGGCTCTGCCCGCTTCGTCTACCTGAGCGGAGGGTCCCCGCTCCACCTGCGGTCGGTCTTGAAGGACTCGAAGGTCTTCGCGGCACTCCGGGCGGCGTGGCAGGCGGGCGCTGTCGTGGCCGGCGCCGGCGCCGGCGCGTTCGTGCTCTCCGACCCGATGGTCGACCCGCGTGGGGGGGCGCTCACCGTGGGGCTGGGGCTCGTCGAAGGCCTTGCCGTCGTGCCGCTCGTGGGCGACCTCCAGGACGGCGCCCACGGCGAGAAGCTCCACCGCTCGGTGCTGCTCGCACCGTCGGGCGTTCCGGTCGTGGGGATCCCGGGGCGCACCGCGGTGCTGCGCGACCCTGACGGTCGTTGGCGGAGCGCCGGGCGAGGGGAGCCCGTGGTCTACGTCGACGGCCACCCGGCCGCAACGGGGCTCGACGCCCTGAACCGCACCTGAACCGCACCTGAACCGCACCCGACCAGGGCCTCGGACCTCCGTGCCGTCAGGCTGCGGCGGCCACCAGCGCCGCGAGCGTGCGCGCCCCCGGCCCGTCGATCGGGAGGTGCGTCTGTGTTGCGTAGAGCCAGTTCGGATGCTGGACGGCCAACGCGTACCAGTTGACGAGCACTGCCCTCGGGTAGCGCGCGACACCCTGTGCGAGCACTGCGTTGTTCGAGTCCTGCCATGTGCGGTCCACGCGGTTGTTCACGAACACCACCCTCGACGCTC
>JAKATJ010000086.1:0-4291 GCA_021828005.1 Actinomycetes bacterium
CAGGCGACCGGCAGCTCCGGATGGGACTGCCGGAACCGCTCGATGCCGGGCATCGACGCGATGAGGCACAGCGCCTGGACCTTCGCGGCGCCGCGGGACACGACGAGGTCGCACACCTGGGCGAGCGAGCCGCCGGTCGCGAGCATCGGGTCGCACACGACCACGCGCCGCCCGGTGAGGTCGCGTGGCAGCCGGTCGAGGTAGACCTCCGAGCGCAGCGTGACCTCGTCTCTTCGCAGTCCGACGTGCGCGACCTCCGTGTAGGGCAGCAGCTCCTGGATGGCTGGCACCATCCCGAGCCCCGCGCGCAGGACCGGGACGAGGAGGACCGTCTCTGCGACCTTCGTGCACGTCGCGACGCCGACGGGCGTGCGGACCGACACCTGCTCGGTGCCGAGGTCCTGGAGCGCCTCGTAGGCGACGAAGGTCGAGATCTCGTGCACGAGCTGGCGGAACGTCGCGCTCTCGGTCGTCTCGTCGCGCAACGCGACGAGGCGGTGCCGGACCAAGGGGTGCTCGACGACGAGCACGCCCCCGGTCATCGCGCGTCCCACTCGAGCCGCCGCGCCGGGCCGGTGAGCGCGGCCGCGGCCTCGACGAGCTCGGCGAGCATCCGGCGCAGCTCGAGCGTCGTCCGGTCCGCACGGGTGTGGACCTCGGCCGTCGGGTCGAGCGGCAGGGCCAGGACGTCGTAGGCCTCCTGCACCGCCAGGTCCTCTTCGACCACCTTCACCTCGAATTCGACCGCGCTGCGCATCCGCTCGGGGTCGTGGTCGACGTCGTCGCGCCAGATCGTCGAGAAGATGCGCGAGGAGCGCTCGGTCTCGGGCTGCAGGAAGAAGCCGATGACGTTGGTCCCGCCGGAGTCGAGGAAGTCGAGGCGCAGCACGAGATGGAAGGGCGCGTGCACGCGGTACGTGACCCGCCGGCGCTGCTCGAGCGGGCGGACGCCGGCGGCAACGCCCGGGTCCTCGCGGTTCAAGAACGCATGCTCGCTCACCGAGGTGTACGACCATCGGCCGAAGGGACCCGACGTGGCGCGCTCGACGGTCATGGGCGCCACCTCCGGCTCTTCGGCGCCGAAGGTCGCCGCGTGGACGAACGGGAAGTGGGCCATGTCCAAGAAGTTGTCGGCGAGCAGCCCGGCCGACGCCCTCGCCTGCAGCACCGGGAGGTCCCCCGCCATGAACGCGGGGTCGTGGGCCTCCGCCACGTCGGGCAGCTCCGCGAGGGATCCGAGCGCGCCCGCGCCCGCCTGCCCGGGCTCGGGGGCCGCAAGGCGAAGGAACACCATGCCATGGCGCTCGGCGACGCCGGCGGCGGCACGAAGGCGCGCCTTGGGGGGGACGTGGGCCGACCCGGGCCCGAGCGCGGGGATCTCGACGCACCGGCCATCGACCCCGAAGCACCAGCCGTGGTAGGCGCACCGGAGCACCTGCCCTGCGCCGTCGCCGGCCCCGACGATCGACCCGATGGAGAGCGGGGCCATGCGGTGCGGGCAGCGGTCTGGGAAGGCCGCCAGCTGGCCGGCCTCCCCGAGCCGGGCGAGCACCCAGGGCTCCCCGAGCAGGAGCACCCGGACCGGGCGCTCCGCGACGTCCGTCGAGCGCGCGACGGGGTGCCAGCAGTAGCGGAGCGCGGGATGGGTGTTGGCGAGCTCGAGCGGGACCACGGCTCCGGTGAGCGTAGTGACCGGTGCGTGCGCCTGCTCGACCCCCTCGGGACCGGCCGGAGCTCCCGAGCGGCGGCCCGGCGAGCGGCCGGGCGGCTAGCGGCCCGGCGAGCGGCGGCCCGGCGGCCCGGCGGCCCGGGGGCCGGCCTGTTGGCGCCCTGGCGCGGTCGCGTAGCGTGTCGCCGTGCGCACGCTGGCTGGTCCGACGACGAGATCCGTCGACGCCGCTGTCGCGGCGGCAGCGCCCCTCAGCGTCTGGCTCGACGACCCCGGCGCGCCCGAGGCGGTTCGCCCCCTCTCCGCGCCGGTCCGCGCGGACCTCGCCGTCGTCGGCGGGGGGTTCACCGGGCTGTGGACGGCCCTCCTCGCCAAGCAGGCGGACCCCGGCCTGGACGTGGTGCTGCTCGAGTCGGAGCGCGTGGGGTGGGCTGCGACCGGCCGCAACGGCGGCTTCTGCGAGGCGAGCCTGACGCACGGCGAGGCCAACGGGCGCGCCCGGTTCCCGGACAGCTTCGACGAGCTCCAGCGGCTCGGCGCCGACAACCTGGAGGCGATCGAGCGTTACGTGAAGGAGCATCGCGTCGACTGCGGCTGGGAACGCACCGGGCAGCTGACCGTGGCGACGGAGCCGTGGCAAGCAGCCGAGCTCCGCGGCGAGGGAGCGCCGCCGCCGGGCTGGCTCGACCGGGACGCCCTCGTCGCCGAGGTCGCCTCGCCCACGTACCTGGGAGGCGTGTGGGACCGCACGGGCTGCGCGATGGTGAACCCCGCGCGCCTCGCGTGGGGCATCCGGCAGAGCTGTCTCGAGGCGGGCGTGCGGATCTTCGAGCACACCGCCGTCGTCGGGATGACCCCGGCCCGGGCCGGGGGCGGCCGTGGTCGCAACGGGAGGCTCGGGGGCCGCCTCGAGCTGCGGACGCCGTCGGGGCGCGTCGACGCTGACCGGGTGGCGCTCGCCACCAACGCGTTCGACCCAATGCTCCGGCGCGTGCGCGTGCGCATCTTGCCGGTCTACGACCACGTCCTCGTGACCGAACCGCTCACCGACGAGCAGCTCGCGCCGATCGGCTGGCGGCACCGACAAGGTGTCGCGGACGCAGGCAACAGGTTCCACTACTACCGGCTCACCGAGGACAACCGGATCCTCTGGGGAGGCTGGGACGCCGTCTACCACTTCGGCCGGAAGGTGAAGCCCGCCTACGACCAGCGCCACGCGACGTTCCGCACGCTGGCGCGCCACCTCTACGACACGTTCCCCCACCTCGCCGGCGTGGGCTTCACCCACCGCTGGGGCGGGGTGATCGACACCTGCGGCAGGTTCTGCGCGTTCTTCGGGACCGCGTCGGGTGGCCGGATCGCCTACGCGGCGGGCTACACGGGGCTCGGCGTCGGCGCGAGCCGCTTCGGCGCCCAGGTCATGCTCGACCTCCTCTCGGGCCGCCGGACGGAGCGGACCGAGCTCGACCTCGTGCGCACGAAGCCGACGCCGTTCCCGCCCGAGCCCTTCACGTGGGTCGCCGTCCAGGCCACGCGCCTCTCGCTCGCGCACGCCGACCGGCACGACGGCCGTCGCAACGGGTGGCTGCGCCTGCTCGACCGCGTCGGGCTCGGCTACGACTCCTGAGCGGTGGCGGGGGGCTCGGGGACCCAGACGGCGGGAGGCTCGGCGACCGGGGCGGCGGGGGGTCCGGGTGCCGGGGACTCGGGGACCGCGGCGGGGGGTCCGGGTGCCGGGGACTCGGGGACCGCGGCGGGCGGCTCGGCCGGCGGGAACCGCGCGGCGACGACCGGCCGGCGCCGCACCGCCCTGCCCATGAACGCCGCGCCGCAGCACGCCAGGACCACGCCCGGCCCGATCGCGAAGGCGACCTCCTCCCACAGGAAACGGGTCGGAGCCGTCGGCGCGATGAACCGGGCGCCGTAGACGACCGGCCACACGTACTGGCCGACGACGAACCACACGCCGGAAACGGTCACGAAGAGCCCGAGCACCCAGAGCTCCGCGCGGCGCGCGAACGAGGTTCGGGTCGCGACCCCCACCACCAACAGCGAGGCGACGAGCGCCAATGCTCCCGGACCGAGCCCCAGGCACGCGCTCGTCACCGACCACTGCCACGCAACGGACCGGTCCGCGACGAAACCGAAGTCGGGACCCGCGAAGGGGGCGGCTGCGCCCCACGCGGCGGCGGCGACCGCGACGGTCCCCATGAAGAGCACGCTGAGCGGGACCGCGGGCCCTGTCGCCGTCACGCTCTGCGCCGGGGCGAGAAGCGTCACGGACGCAGCCTCGCCCAGACCATGCGTCGTCGTCCATCGCTTCGCCGCTGACATGGCAGCCCTCCTCTTGCGGGGCAAGCGCCGACCGCGAACCGGTCAGTGCGCGGTACCCGCAACGAGAGGGGGGCAAACCCCGGGGCGGTGGGCTGTGAGGCTGGTGCTGCCGCAGGTGAATGTCGCCTCGAACTGCCCCGGGGAGCAGGACCGGTTGATCTTGTCCGTGGCGAAAACGGACGTCTGTCCGTCCCGGTCGGCGTGCGCGCCCTGGTCGCGATCGCCGGGCGGCGTCAGGCGTCGCTCGCCGCCACCGCGTGCGCGTCCACGTCGACCGCGTGCGCGTCC
>JAKATJ010000086.1:4391-8969 GCA_021828005.1 Actinomycetes bacterium
GCCGTGCGCGCGTCCCGGGAGGCGGCGGGCTCGTCCCCATGGTGGTACTTCCCGCCACGCAGCCACGACGCCACGGCGGCGACGAGGCACGCTGCGAGCGCGAACGTGAACGCCTCGGCGAGCCCGTGGTGGAACGGGCCGGAGATGAGCTTCGGGAAGAAGCTCCGCCCCGTCAGGTAGCGGACCTTCGCCGCCGGCACGCGTGCGATCGCGGGCCCGAGGAGCGTGCGGATCGGGTTGTACCCCAAGAACGCCGCGAACAGGCTCGCGACCGGGGGCAGGGCGGCCGCTCTGGCCGCGTCCGCCCTGGGCACGCCCTGGGCGGCGAGCCCCGACTGGAGGGCGTGGGGCAGCGTGCTCGCCAGGCCGAGGATGATGAGCGAGAAGAAGATGCCGATGGAGAGCACCATCGAGGAGTTCTGGAAGGTCGTGAGCATCCCCGCACCCACCCCCCGGCGGTCCGGCGGGAGGCTGTTCATGACGCCGGCGAGATTGGGCGAGGAGAAGACTCCCATGCCCAGCCCCATGAGGAGGAGGAGGAGTCCGAACGCCAGGTACGAGAAGTCGACGGGCAGCAGCTCGAGCAGGCCGAAGCTCAGCGCGCACACCACCATCCCGCCCGACGCGAACGGACGCGCGCCGAAGCGGTCCGAGAGGAAGCCCGCCGCAGGCCCTGCGATGAGGAACCCCGCCGTCAAGGGGAGCATGTAGATCCCTGCCCACAGCGGCGTGTTGGCGAAGCTGACGCCGTGCTGGGGCAGCCACACCCCTTGCAGCCAGATGATGAGGATGAACATGAGGCCGCCGCGGCCGATAGCGGCGAGCAGGGTCGCCAGGTTCCCGTACGCGAAGGCCCGGATGCGGAACAGCGACAGGTAGAACATCGGGCTCGCGACCCTTCGCTCGATCAGCACGAACGCGGCGAGGAGCGCCACGCCGCCGGCGAGGGCCGCGTCCACCTCGGGGTTCGCCCAGCCCATCGTGCTGTGGCCGTAGGGGATGATCCCGTAGGTGATGCCGACGAGCACGAGCACGAGCCCCGCAGCGAACGTGAGGTTGCCCCACCAGTCGATCTTCGCCGCGTGACGGGTCCCGACCTCGCGGAGCTTCAGCCGAGCCCAGATCGTGCCCAGCACGCCGACCGGGACGGAGACCAAGAAGACGAGGTGCCATTCGACCGGCGCGAGCAGCCCGCCGAGCACCAGGCCGATGAACGAGCCGGCGATCGCCGCCACGCTGTTGATCCCGAGGGCGAGGCCGCGTTGGTCGGGAGGGAAGGCGTCGGTGAGGATCGGCGCCGCGTTGGCGAACACCATCGCGCCCCCGACGCCCTGGCCGACCCGCATGAAGATGAGCCAGAGCGCACCCGACGAGCCGTGGAGCCAGCTCACCGACAACAGGACGGAGAACGCCGAGAAGACCGCGAAGCCGAGCGTGTACATCTTGACCCGCCCGTACATGTCGCCGATCCGTCCGAAGCTCACCAGCAGCACGGCGGTGCAGACCATGAATCCCATGAGCATCCACAGGAGGTAGCTCGTGTTGCCCGGAGCGAGCGGTGTCAGCTTGATCCCCCGGAAGATGTCGGGCAGCGCGATGAGGATGATCGACGAGTTGATGGTGGCCATCAGCATGCCGAGCGTGGTGTTCGACAGCGCGATCCACTTGTAGCGATCGTGGGCGCCGGCCTTCGGACGCGCCTCGTCGATCTGCGAGACCATGATGCACCGACGGTACCAGTCGGTCCTCCGAGCCCGGTCGCCCCGCCTGACTGAGGGCCCGGTCGCCCTCCCGCAGAAGACGGCGCCGCACCTCAGGGCACGAGGATGCGGCTCAGGCGCCTCCCGGTGACCACGAGGCCCGACACGCCGAGCGCCGCCAGGTACGCGGCGTGGCCCGCCATCGACCAGCCGAAGTCGCCGAGGTCGGTGCCGCGCAGGAGGGCCACTCCCTGGTAGAGGGGCGTGGCGCGCACGACCGCCTGGAGCCAGCCGGGATAGACCGACAGCGGGTAGAAGGTCGCCGAGAAGAGGAACATCGGAAGGATCACGAGCAGCACGACGTCGAAGTCCTGGAAGCTCCGCATGTACGTCGTCGCCGCCATGCCGAGGGCCGCGAAGGCGAACGCGACGAGCAGCGCCTCGGGGTAGCAGAGCACCGCCCAGCCGGTCCCGGCGTCGCCGAGCGCCGCCATCACGCACAGGAACGACATCGCGTACAACCCGGCACGCATGACCGACCAGACCAGCTCGCCGGCGGCGACGTCGGGCACGGAGAGCGGGGTGGCAAGGACCGACTCGTAGGTGTGCGCGTACCTGAGCTTGTGGAACAAGTTGAAGACGGAGTCGAAGATCGCGCCGTTCATGGCAGAGGAGGCGAGGAGCCCCGGCGCGACGAAGACCGGGTAGGCGACGAGCCGGCCCGCGACGTCGAGCGGGCCGACGAGCGCGCTCAAGCCGATCCCGATGGACAGCAGGTAGAAGAACGGCTCGAAGAACCCCGACACGAGGAAGATCCAGCCGCGCCGGTAGACGTAGACGTTGCGCTCGACCATGCGCACCGCCCGCCTCGTCCCGAAGAGGGCGGCCGGCGTGACGCGCAGGAGCGCGCCGCGCGACGGCGGGGTCGCCGGGACGCCTGCCACGAGCCCGCTCACACGACCAGGCGCCGTCGGTAGGTGGCCGACGCGACGGCGTAGCCGGCAGCGGCCAGCGCGACGAGGTACGCGGCGTGCCCGATCGAGGCGGCCAGGGACGCGTCGCCGAGCACGACCGGCCGGCACAGCGCGACCCCCTGGGAGAGGGGGGTCGCCCAGGCGATGGGCTGGAGCCAGCCCGGCAGGCGCGTGATCGGGAAGAAGATGCCCGAGAAGAGGAACAAGGGCACCACGCCGAAGCGGTAGATCACCGAGAAGGCGGCGTCCTTCTCCTGGGTCGCCGCGAAGGCGGCGATCGGCGCCGCGAACGCGAGCCCGGTGAGGACGCCGGCGGGGAGGGCGAAGACCGCCTCCCAGGACCGCGCGAGGCCGAACGCGCCCAGCGTGCCGAGGAAGACGCACGACACCGTGGCGAGACGCAGCAGGATCCATGCCAGGTGTCCCCGGAGGACGTCGACGACGCGCAGCGGGGTCGCGAGCATCGCCTGGTACGTCTTCAGCCACTTCATGGCCCCCATCACCGGGTACGTGGACTCGCTCACCCCCACCTGCATCGTCGCCGACGCGAGGAGCCCCGGGCCGACGAAGGCGAGGTAGCTCACCCCCTGCACCAGGTGGACGTGGTGGTCCACGAGCGTGCCCAGGCCGATCCCCATCGCCGCCAGGTAGAGGACCGGCTCGGCGAAGCTCACCGTCATCGAGCTGCGCCACGTGCGCTTGTAGCGGTAGGCCCAGTACCCGAAAGAGCGCAGCCACAGCGGACGCGCCCCGTCCCTCGCCGCCCGCGTCACCGCGAGCGCCTCAATCGACCAGGCTGCGGCCCGTGAGGCGCAGGAACACGTCCTCGAGGGTCGAGCGACGGACGAGCCCGCTCACCGGCGAGCACCCGCGCCGTTCCGCCTCCGCCAGGATCTGCTCGCCGTCGTCGACGTACAGGAGCATGCGGTCGGGCAGGACCTCGAGGCGACGGGCCAGCTCGCCGAGCGGGAGCGCTGCTGCCTGGTCGTCGGCGGTCGCGAAGCGGAGCTCCACCACCTCACGCGTCGAGTAGCGCTCGACGAGCTCGCGGGGGGTGCCGTGCGCGGCGATGCGGCCGTGGTCCATGATCACCAGCCGGTCGCAGAGCTGCTCGGCCTCCTCCATGTAGTGGGTGGTGACGACCAGGGTCACCCCGTCCTGCTTCAGCCGGTAGAGCCGGTCCCAGAGCAGATGGCGCGCCTGGGGGTCGAGACCGGTCGTCGGCTCGTCGAGGATCATGAGGTCGGGCTGCGACATGAGCGCGCGGGCGATCGTGAGCCGGCGCTTCATCCCTCCCGAGAGGGGCTCCACGCGGTCGTGCGCCCGCTCCGAGAGCTGCGCGAACTCGAGCAGGTCCGCCGCCCGGCGCCGCGCTTCGGCCCTGGGGACGTCGAAGTAGCGCGCGTGCACAACGAGGTTGTCGAGCACCGTCAGCTCGAGGTCGAGCGAGTCCTCCTGGGGCACGAGCCCGAGCCGCGCGCGGATCTTCGTCCCGTCGGTCGCCGGGTCCATCCCGAGCACCCGGAGCGTCCCCCCCGAGACCGGGGACATGCACGAGATCATCCGCATCGTGCTGGTCTTGCCGGCGCCGTTGGGGCCGAGGAAGCCGAAGCACTCCCCGCGGGCGATCTCGAAGCTGACGCCGTCCACCGCGGTGAACCGCCCGAAGCGCTTGACGAGCCCCCGCGCGACGACGAGGGACGGGGCTGGGGCGCGGTCCTCAGCGCGGCGGTCCTCGGCGCCGCGGTCATCGACGGTGGCTGCGTGCGGGGCGTCAGGCGCTCCGGCAACGGCCGCTCCCCCCGTCACCTCGGCCGCGCGGGAACCGAGGAACGAGCGCTGGGAGGATGCCACCCACGACAAGCTACCGCGCGGGCACGCGGCCCCCCGGAGCGGCCCCCCGG
>JAKATJ010000005.1 GCA_021828005.1 Actinomycetes bacterium
AGAGGTCGGTCCCGGGAGCCCAGATGCTCCTGCCCTCGAGCGTCGCGTCGCCCTCGTGCCGGAAGCCGGCGACCTTGTCGTTCATCCGGTTCAGGCTCCGGAGGAAGGTCGACTTCCCGGAGCCCGTCGGGCCGATGAGCGCAGTGATCGTTCCCCGCTCCAACTGCACGTCGATCGACGAGAGGACGGGCTTGCTGCCGAAGGAGAGGCAGAGGCCGCTCGTCTCCATGACGTTCGTCGGACGATCCCGGTCCGGGTCGAGTGCGTCGAGCACCGAGTCGACCGCCCGGGAGGGGAGCCCTTCGGGCGACGCAGCGCCTGCGAGGTTCCGGGTGCCCTCGGTCTCTTCGGGCCGGCTGCCGGGAAGGTCAGCGGGCACGTGCTCCCGCCTGGAGCGCGGCTCTCGAAGGCACGCATGAAGTCCTACCGGACAAGGGTGAACGGAATGGGAACCGAAGGGGAATCACCTGCGAACGGGAGAAGAAATCTTGGGGTTGGCGTCCGACGCCGTGAGGCGCGCCGTCGGTGCGATGAATGTTCGGGAAGCGACGTTCTTGGATACCCTCCGCTGTGGTGGACTGGGTGGACATCGTGGTGGTCGTCCTCGTGGCCCTCGCGGCGCTGCACGGGCTGCGGGTGGGCGCGCTGGTCCAGGTCCTCTTCTTGGCGGGCTTCGTCCTCGGCGTGACCGTCGGCGCGCTGCTCGCCGGCGCCGTGGCCCCGAAGGTCCACGCCAGCTCGATGAAGGCCGCGGTCGCGCTTGCACTCGTCCTGGGTCTCGGGTTGCTCTTCGGCGTCCTCGGCCGGGTCGTCGGCACCTGGGGCAACCTCACGGCCCGTCGGCTCCACCTCGGACCGGTCGACAGCGTGGCGGGCGTGGGCGTCGCAATCGTCGCTGCGCTGTTCGGTGTGTGGCTGGTCGCGAACGAGCTCGTCCAGGTCCCCGACGGGTGGCTGAGCTCGGCGATCGAGGGCTCGAGCCTGGTGCGGGCGGTGGACGGCGTGATGCCACCCCTGCCGGACGTTTTCTCGAAGGTCCAGGGGTTCCTCGGAGGCTCGGGGTTCCCGCCCGTCTTCTCGGAGCTGGAGCCGACCCCCTTGCACGTGGCGATGCCGAGCGCTTTCTGGGCCGTGCGTATCGCCCGCGCCGCCGGGGCGTCCACGGTGAAGCTGCAAGGTCTTGCGTGCGGCTACGTGCAGGAGGGCTCCGCGTTCGTGATTGCACCGGGGGCGCTGGCGACGAACGCGCACGTGGTGGCCGGGGAGAGCGCCACGAACGTCGTCGTGCAAGGCCGGCAGTACCCGGCGACGGTCGTGTACTTCGACCCGACATACGACCTCGCCGTCCTCCGCACCCGTGCGCCGCTCGGTCCGCCGCTCTCGATGGACGCGACGACAGTGCCGTCCGGCACCAAGGCGGCGGTTATCGGGTATCCCGAGGATGGCCCGCTGACCGTCGTCCCGGCAGCGGTAGCCGAGCAGCTGACCGCCCAGGGGCGGAACATCTACAACCAGGGCACAGTGACGCGCCAGGTGTACCAGATCGACGCGAACGTCGAGCCGGGCAATTCGGGTGGACCGCTCGTCGGCTCGAACGGGCAGGTGGTCGGCGTCGTCTTCTCGCGCTCGACCGCCTACCCCGACGTGGGGTACGCGTTGGCGTCGCCCGCGGCACGCGCGCGTGCGCTCGCGGCCGTGCGACGCACGTCCGCCGTCGCCACCGGCGCATGCACGACCGGATGACCGCCGGAGCCACCCGAAGGACCGACGCGAGCAGTACGGAGTAAGAATGGCGGTCGTGGCACAGCGGATCGAAGACTACGCCGTCATCGGGGATCTTCACTCGATGGCTCTGGTCGGCCGGGACGGCTCTGTTGACTGGCTGTGCCTGCCGCACTTCGACTCGGGTGCTTGCTTCGCACGGCTTCTCGGCACCGAGGACAACGGGTTCTGGAGGATCGCACCTGCCGGCGCACCCGAGAGCGTCGTCGCCACCCGCCGGCGGTACCGCGGCAACTCGCTCGTCCTCGAGACCGAGATGGACACGGCGGATGGCACCATCCGGATCGTCGAGTGCATGCCGATCCGCGAGAAGTGGCCCGAGGTCGTGCGAATCGTTGAAGGGGTGCGGGGTGCGGTCCGGGTTCGCATGCAGATGGGCGTCCGCTTCGACTACGGCGATCAGATCCCCTGGGTGACGCGGCACGACCACCTGCTCACGGCCACCGCCGGACCCAACGCGGTGTCGCTGTGGACGCCCGCCGAGACGCGGGGCGAGGGAATGACCACGGTCTCGGAGTTCACCCTGCGCGAGGGGCAGCGTGTGCCTTTCTCGCTCACCTGGTACCCGTCGCACGAGTCGCCGCCCGCGCCCACCGACGGAAGCTACGCGATCGCGATCACCGAGGCGTGGTGGCAGGCGTGGTCGGAGTCGTGCTGCTACGACGGTCCCTACGAGGAGGCCGTGGTCCGTTCGCTCATCACGTTGAAAGCGCTCACGTACCAGCCGACCGGTGGGATCGTCGCCGCCGCCACCACCTCGCTCCCCGAGACGCTGGGCGGGGAGAGGAACTGGGACTACCGCTACTGCTGGCTGCGGGACGCGACGCTGACGCTGGAGGCACTCATGCTCGGCGGCTACCACGCAGAGGCCATGGCGTGGCGCGACTGGCTGCTGCGTGCGACCGCCGGCGACGTCTCTAAGCTCCAGATCATGTACGGCGCGGGTGGGGAGCGTCGTCTCGACGAGCGGGAGGTCGACTGGCTCCAGGGCTACGAGGCGTCGAAGCCTGTGCGAATCGGCAACGCAGCGGCTGGCCAGTACCAGCTCGACGTGTACGGCGAGGTCATGTCCGCGCTCTACTCCGCCGCGCGCGCGGGCGGGGTGCACACCCGGGCCATCTGGGATCTCCAGACGAAGCTGGTCGAGTTCCTGGAGGATGGATGGCGCCAGCCGGATGACGGCCTCTGGGAGGTGCGCGGCCCGCGCCGCCACTTCACGCACTCCAAGGTCATGGCCTGGGTCGCCGTGGATCGGGCTGTGCGGACCATGCAGGACTGGCCCGAGCTCGAAGGTCCGATCGACACGTGGCGTCGCCTGCGGGACGAGATCCGCCAGGAGATCTACGAGAAGGGCTACGACCCGGACAAGAACGCCTTCACCCAGTACTACGGCACCGACGCGCTCGATGCGAGCCTGCTCATGATCCCCCACACCGGGTTCCTGCCGGCGACGGACCCGCGCATGGTCGGTACGATCGAGGCGATCGAGCGTGAGCTCCTCGAAGACGGCTTCGTACTCCGTTACCGAACTTCGGACGAGGGGACGGTCGACGGGTTGCACGGCCGGGAGGGCGCCTTCCTCGCCTGCTCGTTCTGGCTGGCCGACTGCCTGCACCTCGTCGGCCGAAAGGACGATGCGAGCGCGTTGTTCGAGAGGCTGTTGTCCCTCCGGAGCGACCTCGGCCTCCTCGCAGAGGAGTACGACCACGTGGCGGGGAGGCAGGTGGGGAATTTCCCGCAGGCGTTCTCCCATGTCTCGCTCGTCAACACCGCGTTCCTGCTCACCGACCAAAAGCCGGTGCGGGCGGACGCCGAGAGCATGCCGGTGCACCGGCTGGACCTCCGGCGGCCCCTTGCGCCGTCCGGATCCTCGCGCTGGTCGATCGGCGCGTTGCGAGGGGTCCGCGCCAGCTCCCGGTTGGCCCGCCGCGGCGCAGCGGACGGAGCAGCACGCACCACAGGCACCGGTGCGAGCGCAGAGGACGAGAGCGCCGGAGACGGCGGGAAGGGCCGGAGGCGGCAGGGGGAGAAAGGCAGGACCACGTGAAGGCGCTGACGGTGGTACCCCTCGAGAAGGACTCCGCGGAGCTCTCCGACGTCGACGATCCCCCGGAGTCCGACGGACCCGTGCTGGTCGAGACCGTCGGTGTAGGCATCTGCGGCACCGACGTCGAGATCCTCTCGGGGGAGTACGGCTGGGCGCCGCCCGGCCGCCAGCGCCTGGTGCTCGGGCACGAGTCCTTGGGGCGCGTCGTCGACGCGCCCCCAGACGTCCCTGTCGCGAAGGGGGACCTCGTCGTCGGGATCGTGCGCCGGCCAGACCCTGTGCCATGCGGCAACTGCGCGGTCGGCGAGTGGGACTTCTGTCGCAACGGGAGGTACACCGAGCGCGGAATCAAGGAGCACGACGGCTACCTGTCCGAGCGGTACCGCATAACTCCTGAGTTCCTCGTGAAGGTCGATCCTTCGCTCGGCCTCCTCGGGGTGCTCCTCGAGCCGACGAGCGTCGTCGCCAAGGCGTGGGAGCAGGTCGACAAGGTCGGGCACCGTGCGCACTGGGAGCCCAAGACTGCGATCGTGACGGGTGCCGGCCCCATCGGGCTGCTCGCGGCGCTGATCGGCGTGCAGCGCGGCCTCGAGGTGCACGTCATCGACCAGATGGCCTCCGGCAAGAAGCCGGATCTGGTGCGCGCGCTCGGCGCGAGCTACCACACCGGGGCGGTCGCGGACGCGGTGGACGCGCCGGACATCGTGATGGAGTGCACGGGTGTCTCGAGCCTGGTCCTCGACGCGATGGAGCACGTCGGACCCGGCGGGGTCGTCTGCCTCACCGGAGTGTCGTCGGGCGGGCGCGAGCTCTCGGTCGACGAGGGTGCCCTGAACCGCTCGATGGTCCTCTCGAACGAGTCGGTGGTCGGGTCCGTCAACGCCAATCGTCGCCACTACGAGGCGGGGGCCGCCGCGCTGGCCAGCGCCGATCGAGACTGGCTCGGTCAGCTCGTGAGCCGCACCGTGCCGCTCGATCGATGGCAGGAGGCGCTCGACCGGACCCCCGACGACGTCAAGGTCGTCGTGCAGGTGGACGTGGCGTGACCGGGCGCCCCGAGGACAACGAGGGCGCGAACGGCCGCGAGAGCGAACCGGACCCGGGGCCGGGCCATCAGGTCACAGGGCACACGCACGCAGGAGGGATCGAGGCCCCGCGTGAAGGCGGGCCCGCAGAGCCGGTCGCGATCGGCCCGGGGGTCATCCAGATCGACACGCTGCTCGGCGGCTGGCGGCGGATGACCGCCGGCTACCTCGTGGAGGGGCCGGCCCCGGTGCTCGTGGAGACCGGGAGCCAGTCGTCGGCCGGAGCGCTTCTGGCCGCGCTCGAGCACCTCGGAGTCGGGCCCGGCGATCTTGCCGGCGTGGCGGTGACCCACATCCACCTCGACCACGCGGGGGGCGTCGGCGACGTCGCACGCGCATTCCCCGACGCGACGGTCTACGTCCACGAAAAGGGGGCCCGCCATCTCGCTGATCCGAGCCGGCTCGTGGCGTCTGCTGAGCGCGTGTACGGCCCGCTGCTCGACGACCTCTACGGCCGTCTCGAGCCGACGCCGCCAGAGCGCCTGCACGTCCTCGCCGACACAGAGACGGTGGAGATCGGGCCCGGCCGCGTCCTGACCGCGGTGGACTCCCCCGGGCACGCGAAGCACCATCTGGGCCTGCATGATTCGCTGAGCGGCATCCTCTTCGCGGGCGACGCCGTGGGCGTGCGGCTCCCCGACGCCGGCATCCTCCGGCCCGCGACCCCCCCGCCCGACTTCGATCTCGGCCAGGCGGTCCACTCGCTGCGAAAGTTCGCCGCGCGCCGCCCGTCGGGCATCGCCCTCGCCCACTATGGGCTGTTGGAAGACGCGGAGACCCTGCTCGAAGAGGCGGAGGCGACGCTGCGAAGCTGGGCGGAGACCGCAGAGCGCGCGCTGCGGGAGGGCCGTGATATCGCGGCTGCGCTCGAGGAGCGCTACCGCTTCGACACGAGCCACGTATCAGCAGAATTCCGCGAGAAGCTCGAGGTGCTGAACGGCTTCCACTCGAACGCGGCGGGCTTGCGGCGCTGGCTCGAGACGAGCGGGCGGATGCCGGCCGAACGGGACTACGGCGCTCCGCCGCCGGGAAGCTGACCAGCCGCGCCTCGCGGGCGCTGCCGATCAGCTTCCGTCACGTCAGTCGACTCGGAGTCGCCGGCGGAGGTCGTCCTGGCGGGATTCGAACTCGTCGAGCGAGATGCGGCCATCCGCGAGGTCCTCGTGGAGGCGAGCGAACTGCTCGAGGAGGGCTACTTGGTCCTCATCGGGTGCTGCGCGGCCACCGTCGGCGTCTCCACGCTCCGCGCGGCGGGCCTGGCGGTCCTCCTGCTTGGCCTTCGCCTTCTCACGCTTCGCCTGATCGCGCTGGAGCTTTCCGACGGTGGTTCGGGGACGTGCCATCGTGACCCATTCCTCTCGGTTCTCGGAGCCGACCGGCCGGAGCCGGAAGGCCTGCGGCGGATCCCGGAGCGGGTCAGATCACCTTGACGTTGCGCGCCTCGTCACCCTTTCGTCCCGGTGCGATCTCGAATTCCACCTGCTGGCCGGCCTCCAAGGTCCGAAATCCGCTGCCCTCGATGTTCGAGTAGTGGACGAAGACGTCCTCTCCATCGGGACGCGACACGAAGCCGTAGCCCTTCTCGTTGCTGAAGAATTTTACGGTGCCGATCGGCATGATCTTCCTCTTTCTGCGTGTTGCGCGACTGCACAACGTATTGCCAGGGTGCTGCGGGCACCGGTCCGGTCGCCGCACCCGCTTGTGGCGCGGCGCTCGGGCGCTGCAGGTGCAGGGCTGTGCCCAGGCAGCCTGCAGACGGCCCCAGCCGCACGGCGGCTTTTCTCGTCGAGCTCCTGTAAGATCGAAAGGCCCACTCGAACAGGAACTCGAACGAGACCCCGCCGGCCCCTTCGGCCGGCGCACCGAGCGTACCAGGGCCGACCCACCGGTGGAGCACCGCTACGAGGCCGGTTGGACGTTGCCGGTTCTCCGAGCACGGACAACCGCAGCGCGTGCAAAGGGGTGGACGCGGTGGGTCTCGGAGATCTCGATGTCCTCGAAGCCGGCGCCGGACAAGGCTTCGTGGTATTCGACCTCGGTGAGGGCTCCGGCGATGCAACCGGTCCAAGCTGCAAGGTCGGCACGCGTCTCGGCGTCCATGCCCGGATCGGCGATCACGTCGGACACGGCAAAGCGCCCCCCTGGGCGGAGCACGCGTGCGGCTTCTCCTAGGACGACGCGCTTGTCGGCGGCCAGATTGATCACGCAGTTGGAGATCACCACGTCGACGCTCCTATCGGGGAGGGGGATCTCTTCGAGGTAGCCCTCGACGAACTCGACGTTGTCGAGGGCTGCAGCGCTGGCGTTCTGGCGGGCAAGCTCGAGCATCTCCGGGGTCATGTCGAGACCGATCGCCCTGCCGCCGGGTGCGACTCGGAGAGCTGCGATCAGCACGTCGGCCCCTGCGCCGGATCCGAGGTCGAGGACGATCTCGCCAGGGTGCAGATCGGCGACCGCCGTAGGCACTCCACAGCCGAGCGACGCACCCACCGCGTCCGGCGCTGCGTCGTGGTCAGCACGGTCGTACAGCGTCGCCCCGAAGAGCTCCTGCCCTGCCCCTGCGGGGTCGTACGCATTCGAGACCGCCGCGTCGCCGCAGCACGAGATGGTGCCGGCCGACCTCCCACCGGCTTCGATCGCTGCGGCAGCGTAGCGACGCCGGACGGCATCACGGATGTCCCCCGGCCCGTTCGTCTCCGCCGCCTTCTCAGCTGAGCCGCTCGTTCCGGCCGTGGCGCAGCAGGCACCTTCGGGGAAGAGGTTTTCCACCTCGGGCTGGGCTCGTGACATCGTGATCCCCTTACCTAGATGAACGTCTAATAGCGTCGCACTTACCTCGACATATGTCAAGGAGCACGTTATGCTGGTGCTGTGCCGAAGTCGCTCCCCGTCATCGAGCTTTCCGGCCCGCTGTGCTGCCCACCTGTAGCGGTCGGCGTGATCAGCGACGCCGATGCGCTCGAGGTGGCCCTCAGGTTGAAGGCACTCGCCGACCCGGTCCGGATCAAACTGCTCTCGTTCGTGCTCGCGGCAGGCTTCAACGGCATCCGCAACACCGACCTGGCCCGTGAGCTACAACTTACCGACGCCACGGTCAGCCACCATCTTCGACAGCTCAGCCGCGCGGGCCTTCTCACGGCGACCCGCAAAGGAGCGAGCACCTACTACGTTGCCGACCGTTCCGCGCTCGGGGCACTCGTGCGGGTCATGGACCCCCACTGCTGCTGATCCGTTCTCGGCGCCCCGCTTCGTTCTCGGTGACCGCCCGCCCGCGTGTCGGCGCGTGCACCTGCGCGAGGGTTTGGCCCGCCGTGCAGGCAGTTCGTTGCCTTCACGGCCGAGCAGAGCGGAGGCGGTGGGATTTGAACCCACGGTACCCAGGGGGTACAACGGTTTTCGAGACCGTCCGATTCGGCCGCTCTCGCACGCCTCCGGCGCAGAGGTTATCGGGTCTGGAAGGGCCAGGACCTCGAGACGTGGTGCCGGCTCGCGCCTTCGGGCTCGATGCTTCAGGCGCCACCCCTGCGCACGGCGAAGAACTCGCGCACCAGCCGCGCCGCGTCGTCGCCGAGGACGCCGCCGGTCACCTGCAGCTCGTGGTTCAGCCGGGGGTCCGCGCAGAGGTTGTACAGCGAGCCGCACGCGCCCGCGCGGGGATCGGGGGCGCCGAAGACCAGCCGCCCCACACGAGCCGCGACGAGCGCGCCCGCGCACATGGGGCACGGCTCGAGCGTGACGACGATCGTCACGCTGCCCAGCCGCCACGTGCCGAGCGCTTCTGACGCGGCGCGCAGGGCTAGCAGCTCGGCGTGGGCGGTCGGGTCGCTGCGTCGCTCCCGCTCGTTGTGCGCCCGAGCCACCACCTCGCCTCCAGCCAGCGCGACCGCGCCGACAGGCACGTCGCCGTGCGCCGGCGCCGCTCGCGCCTCTTCGAGGGCGACTCTCATCGCGCCCTCGTCGGAGTCGACACGCATCGCACCCTCGTCGGAGGCGACGCTCGTGGGATGTTCGGACACAGGCGGAGGGAGTGGGATTCGAACCCACGGGGACCGGAGTCCCACGGCTTTTCAAGAGCCGCGCATTCGTCCGCTCTGCCATCCCTCCTCCGCGGCTGCGGCGGTTGGTGGAGCGAGGCTAGCGCCGGTGCGGAGAATGGGCGATCCGGAGCACTCGAGTGGTAGATGTCGTCCGTCGAGGCGCTCGGGCGCGCCGGCACTAGCTCCGCCCGGCTCCTGAGACGGGATCCCGTCCGGACCGGGCGCGGCTACGGAGGCGGCCGCGCCGCGAAGCGTCGAGCACGACCTTTCGGAGCCGCACCGCCTTGGGCGTCACCTCGACGCACTCGTCGTCGGCGATGAACTCGAGCGCCTGCTCCAACGAGAGGGGGATCGGCGGCGTCAGGCGTTCGAGCTCGTCAGCGGTCGAGGATCGCATGTTGGTCAGCTTCTTCTCCTTGCTTGGGTTCACGTCCATGTCGTCGGAGCGCGAGCTCTCACCGATGATCATCCCCTCGTAGACCGCCGTCGCGGGACCGACGAAGAGCGCGCCTCGCTCCTGGAGGTTCATCAGCGCGAACGTCGTCGACGTGCCCGTCCGGTCGGCGACCATCGAGCCGTTGCGTTTGGTGCGCAGCTCACCCTGCCAGGGTGCCCACCCGTCGAAGACGTGGTGGAGGACTCCCGTGCCGCGCGTCTCGGTGAGGAATTCAGTGCGGAACCCGACGAGCCCGCGGGCGGGCACACGGAAGTCGAGGCGGACCCATCCCGTCCCGTGGTTGACCATCTGGAGCAACTTCGCGCGCCGCAGCGCGAGCAGCTGGGTGACGATGCCGAGGTAGTCCTCTGGCACGTCGACCGCCACTCGCTCCATCGGCTCGCTCCGCACCCCCTCGATCTCCCTGGTGACGACCTGGGGCTTGCCGACGGTGAGCTCGAAGCCCTCACGACGCATCGTCTCGACCAGGACGGCGAGCTGCAGCTCGCCCCGGCCGTGCACCTCCCAGGCATCGGGCCGGTCCGTGGACGCCACGCGCAAGGACACGTTGCCGACCAGCTCTGCGTCGAGCCGGCTCTTCACAAGGCGCGCGGTGAGCTTCGTGCCGCCGTCCCTCCCCGCCAGAGGGGAGGTGTTGATGCCGATCGTCATCGTGAGGCTCGGCTCGTCTACGGTGATCGCCGGCAACGGCCGCGGGTCGTCCGGGTCGCCGATCGTCTCGCCGATCGTCACCTCCGCGATCCCTGCGACCGCGACGATCTCCCCTGGCCCCGCCTCCTCGGCGGGCACCCGTTCGAGCGCGTCGGTGACGTAGAGCTCCGTCACTTTCACCCGCTCGACCGTGCCGTCCAGCCTGCACCAGGCGACGACCGCGCCGCGCCGGATCGTCCCATGGTGGACTCGGCAGATGGCGAGGCGACCGACGTAGGGCGAGGCGTCCAGGTTGCACACGAGCGCCTGCAGCGGCGCGCTCCGATCGTGCGTCGGAGCGGGGACGTGCTCGACGATCGCGTCGAACAGGGGCACCAGGTCTTCACCCTCCACATTCCGTTCGGTCGTCGCCCAACCCGCACGCGCGTTGGCGAAGAGGATCGGGAAGGCGATCTGCTCTTCGTCGGCGTCGAGATCCAAGAAGAGCTCCTCCACCTCGTGGACGACCTCGTCGACACGGGCGTCGGGACGGTCGATCTTGTTCACGACGAGCACCACGGGGAGGCGCGCCTCGAGCGCCTTGCGCAGCACGAAGCGCGTCTGCGGCAGCGGACCTTCGGAGGCGTCGACCAGCAGCAGGACCCCGTCGACCATCGTGAGACCCCGCTCGACTTCCCCTCCGAAGTCGGCATGACCAGGGGTGTCGACGATGTTGATCTTCACGTTGCCGTACCGCACGGCGGTGTTCTTGGCGAGGATCGTGATGCCCTTCTCGCGCTCGAGCTCGCCGGAGTCGAGGACTCGTTCCGCGACCTCCTGGTGCGGGCCGAACGCGCCGGTCTGGCGCAGCATCGCGTCGACCAGCGTCGTCTTGCCGTGGTCGACGTGCGCGACGATCGCCACGTTCCTGATGTTGGCTCGGGACTGCATGGGCCCTGCCACGCTAGTGGCGGCCGCCCCACCCTCCCGGCGCGCTCGCGCTGAGCAGCGCGCGGGCCGTTTCGACCACAGCGTCGGCCGTGGCGACGAGCGTCCCGGCATCGACGAGGACGACCCAGGTCTTGCCGCAGTCCGGCCACCAGCCGATGACCCGAGGGGGGACGGGGGCGGGCTCCTGCGGACGCCGAGCGCAGAGCCCGTCCACGAGCGCGCCCAGGAGCAGGGCTTGACGTGTGGCGGCGCCGGGCGACCCGTCCAGGACGAGGAGGAGAGCACCGCGCACGCCGTCGCGCCCCGGCTCCACCGTGACGCGGATGTCCGCGCGCCCGCGAACCGCGACCCTGCACGTCGCCGAGGGGCTGCTCCAGCGCCACCACCGGTCGGGGCCACCGACCACGAGGCGGTCATGAGGGAGGCGACCCCAGTCAGCGGCGGTCCAGAGCCTGGTGGCCCACGCCGTCGCCTCGGCCGCCACGACGGCGCGGGCGGGAGGCGCGAGGGAGGCGATCCAGTCGGCGGCCGCCCCGGGACCCCCCCGCCCGACGCCGAGCGGACCGCACGGGTCGGCCATCACCGCCGCGACCGCGTCGGCAGGCGTCGCCGCGCGGCCGTCGAGCCCGGCGCGAAGCGCTGCAAGGCCGATCAGTCGACGCGCGGCACGCGAGGTCCAGCGGAACGGGGAACCTGGCCCGTCGCGCACTCCTGCCCCGGACCGAGTGAGCGTCGGGGCCCCTTGGCCCGCCCGTGCGACTTGGTAGTGCCCGATGCGAAGGAGGGGCAGCGGAGCGGACGACGCCGGTACTCCATGTCCCGCGCCTGTGTTCGCGACCCTGGCGAGGCCGTCCTCGAGACGTCTGCGCGCGTCCGCGACGGCGAGAGCGAGCGAATCGCAGGGGGCGGCGACGGCGAGCAGCGCGTCACTGAGTGCGCCGGACCGTGGAAGGCCGACGGCGATGGTCGAGGCGGCGATCGTCCGCGCTCGGGGTGGACTGCCCACGAGGGCCGAATGGTCGCCGGCTCTGACCGAACGGGGCTCAGCCGACGCGGACATCGCGCGCACGCTTCTCACAATCTTGTCGATCTCCAGGTTCCCTACGGTGACAAGAGCCCCCTCGCTCCGGAGACTCGTCAGGGTCCCGCTCGCCAGGTCCTGGATCCCGAGACGCTCTCAACGCACGGAGCACGTCGCGCACCCCTTCCACGAGGAGCTCCTCCCCTGCGTCTTCGCACCGCAGCCGAGCCGTGCTCGGGTCGTAGCTCGCAACCCGCAAGGGGTGCGCGCCGCTGCGCAGGGTCTCTGCGAGTGCGAGCGCCCTGAGCGTGCGGCCAACAGGGTCGTCACCTGCGCGCCCACCCTGACCGTCGTGCACCCTGACGGCACAGACCGACGCAGTGCCCGCCGACGGGCGTCCGAGGACGAGGTCGGCGGTCGAGGTGATGACGACGGCCCCGCCGGCGAGCGGAACCCGCATGCGCTCGCCGACGCGCGGCAACCACGCGTGCGGGACCGGTCGCCACTGGGCGGCCATCGCCGCTGCGTGGGCACGGAGCGTGGCGCGGAGCATGGCGCGGTCGCGCGTTGGCAGACGGCGGATCGCGTCGATGACGACAGGGCCGCGGTCGGTCACCGAGATCGCGCAGAGCGCGTCCTCGAAGGGATGGCGAGGCGGACCGTCGGTGACGGTGAGGCGGAAGGTCGCTCGGGTGAGGCACGCCTGGAGCTCCAAGACCCCGATCCTGGAGCGCCAGGCCCGCATCCTGGGCACAAGCATCCCGTCGCGCACGACGACGGGCCTCCGCCCGCCCGCGGACCCGCCCGCTCCGGACCCGCCCGCGCACGCCGAGTCTTCGAGCCACGCGCGCAGCCCGCCCGCCAGGCACTCGTCCACCACGGGCCGCGGGGTCGACGTCGAGCGGAGGCAGTCGAGGAGATCGCCCTCCTCCGCCCCTGCGCAGCCTCCAGCCGTGCTCGTCACCGAGCTCGAGGTGACGGGTGTCATGGTCACGTGCACAGCGTGCCCTGGGGGTGTGACGCGGTCCGGACCTTCCCCTAGCCTCGGGACCATGGTGCTCGGGACCATGATGCTCGGGACCGAGGTCCTCGCCGTCGGTGGAGGCGCCGCGTTCGTCGTCGTGTTCGGTGTATTTCTCGCGGCGCTCGTGGTCCTTGCGGTCGTGACCCTGCGATGGGCGGTGCGTCGCGACCGGAAGGGGCGTGCCGAGTGGGCCGCGCGCTCGTCGGCGGCGGCGGCGCAATCGCAGGTTGAGTCTGCGCTGGCGGGCCGGAGCAACGGTCACGCCCCACGTCGGCCCGGTCAAGGCCCGCGTCGAGTCGGGCATGACCGCAAGCCTGGTCGCCGTGGCGCGCCCGGCGAAGGTGGCGCGCCCGGCGAAGGTGGCACGCCCGGCGAAGGTGGCGCGCCCGGCGAAGGTGGCGCGCCCGGCGCGAGGGGTTCACCTCGACGCCGGGACCCGCGCGCTGGCAGGTGAGTGTCCGGCGCGACGGCGACGGACCCGGGTCCATGTGGTGGGACCGGTTCGCCCGCCGCCGGCAGATGCCGCAGGGGTCGGGTCCGCCCCTCACGGCTTTCGTGCTCGCAGGAGGTGGAAGCCGGGGCGCGGTGCAGGTCGGCATGCTGGCGGAGCTCGTCGACCGCGGCGTTCGCGCGGACCGTGTGTACGGCGCATCCGTCGGTGCGGTCAACGGCGCCGCCTATGCGGGCGATCCGACCCCGTCCGGCATGGAGCACCTCCAACGAATCTGGCACGGTCTCTCGGGCGACACGATCTTCCCCCGTGGCCGGGCGCACGGACCCTGGACGTTCTTCCAGCACCGGCAGGCGGTGCATGCGAACACGGGGCTCCGCCGGATCCTCGAGGAAGGGCTGCGCTTCGATCGGCTGGAGGACGCGGCCGTCCCGCTCGAAGTCGTCGCGACCTCGCTGCACGACGGCCTCGAGCGCTGGCTCACCGAGGGGCCCGTTGTCGAGGCCGTGCTCGCCTCTGCGGCGATCCCCGCGATGTTCCCGCCGGTCCACATCGGCGGCGAGCTCCTCATCGACGGCGGTGTTGTCGACAATGTGCCGATCAGCCGGGCGATCGACGCGGGCGCGACCCGCGTGTACGTGCTCTTGTGCGGGCCGCTCCACTACCGGCCCAGGCCGGCGCGCCGCCCGGTCGAGGCAGTGCTGACGGGCTTCTTCGTCGCGGTGCACGCGCGTTTCGCGCGTGAGCTCGCGATGGTCCCTTCGGGCGTGGAGGTCACGGTCTTCAGCGGCGGTGGGGAACCCTCCGCGGACTACCGGGACTTCTCCGGCACCCCCGAGCTCATCGCGGCAGGGCGGGCCGAGGTTGCTGCGGTCCTGGACGCCCACGGCGGCGCGGCAGACCACAGCGGCGCGGCAGACCACGGCGGCGCGGCAGACCACGGCGGCGCGGCAGACCACGGCGGCGCCTCGGGCGCAGCGCCACGTGCCCGTCGCGCGCCCCCGCCGGCGCGACAGTCGCAGCCGCCTGGTGGAATGGCGTCCACATGACGGCTCTTCCGCGTGCTCTGGGACCGGCAACACCAGTGGTCGACGACTTTCACCCCGCGTTGGCGGGGTGGTTCCGGGCGCGCTTTCCCGCCGGGCCGACGGAGCCGCAGTTGGCCGCCTGGCCGCTCATCCGATCCGGCGCGGACGTCCTCGTCGCCTCACCGACCGGGACCGGCAAGACCCTCACCGGATTCATGGTCGCGATCGACGCCGCGTTCCGGCGCCGTCTCGCCGGCCCTCTGCTTGCCGCTCAGGAATCCGGGACGGCAGGAGGTGCAGCGAACGGCCCGATCGGGATCGACGGCCCGGTCCGGAGCGGCCCGGAAGTCGTCTACGTCTCGCCGCTGCGCGCTCTTGCGGCGGACGTCCACGAGAACTTGCAGCTCCCCCTCGACGGCACGCGGGAAGTCGCCGCGGAGCTCGGCATGGTCCTGCCCGAGCTGACCGTCGCGGTGCGGACGGGCGACACGTCTGCGGCCGAGCGCGCGAGCATGCGCCGCAAGCCGCCAGACCTTCTCGTCACGACGCCCGAGTCCTTGTACCTCCTGCTCACGGCGGCGTCGTCGAGGGAGCTCCTGCGCGGCGCGCGGACCGTGATCGTCGACGAGGTCCACACGCTCGCCCGGGACAAGCGGGGCGCGCACCTGGCACTGAGCCTCGAGCGGCTCGAGCGGCTCGTCAGCGCCGAGGGGCGGGTCCGACGTCTGCAGCGCATCGGTCTCTCCGCGACCCAGCGGCCGCTCGAGACGGTCGCGAGGCTGCTGTCGGGGGCAGGCGGCCGCCCGCTGCCGGCGATCGTCGACTGCGGGCATCGACGCGACCTGGACGTCGCCATCGAGCTGCCCGAGTCGGAGCTCGAAGCCGTCGCGAGCCGCCAGCAGTTCGACGACGTCCTCGACCGGATCGCGGGCCACGTTCGCCGGCATCGCACGACGCTCGTGTTCGTGAACACGCGCAAGCTGGCCGAGCGTGTCGCTCACCAGCTCGCAGAGCGCCTCACGGAGGGCGTTGCGGGCCCGTCCGGGCCCGACGGGTTCGTCGTTGCGGCGCACCACGGGAGCCTCTCCGCCGCGCGCAGGCGCCTGGTGGAGGCAAGGCTCCGAGCCGGGGAGCTGCGCGCGCTGGTCGCCACCGCCTCGCTCGAGCTCGGCATCGACGTCGGTCCCGTGGAGCTGGTCTGCCAGGTCGGCTCTCCACGCGCGATCAGCACGTTCCTCCAGCGGGTCGGACGGGCCAACCACCACGTGGAAGGCACCCCGGCAGGGAGGCTGTACCCGCTCACGCGAGACGAGCTCGTCGAGTGCTCCGCGCTGCTCTCGGCGGTGCGCCGGGGCTGCCTCGACGCGCTGGTGCCGCCGGTCGCCCCCCTCGACGTGCTCGCCCAGCAGCTGGTCGCCGAGGTGGCCGCCGCCGGCGAATGCCGTACCGACGAGCTGTTCTCGATGGCCCGGTCCGCGGCGCCGTACGCGGGCCTCGACCGCGCGACCTTCGACCGCGTCGTCGACCTGGTGTGTTTCGGCGTCGTGACGGGTCGAGGGCGGCGCGGCGCGTACCTGCACCACGACGCCGTCCACGGCCGCCTGCGCCCGCGGCGCGCGGCTCGGATCACGGCGCTCACTGCGGGCGGGGCGATCCCAGAGACGGGCGACTACCGCGTCGTGCTCGACCCCGACGGAGTGACGGTCGGCTCGGTGCACGAGGACTTCGCGCTCGAGGCGAACATTGGCGACGTCTTCCTTCTCGGTACGCACTCCTGGCGAGTCCGGCAGGTGGAGGTGGGCACGGTGCGGGTCTCGGACGCGGGCGACGCCGCGCCGACCGTGCCGTTCTGGCTCGGCGAGGCGCCGGCGCGCACTGCGGAGCTCTCCGAGGAGGTGGGCCGCCTGCGCGAGACCGTCGACGCCTTCCTCGCAAGAGGTGACGTCTCGGGCGCTCGGCGCGCCGTCGAGTCGTTGACCGGCGTCTCGGAGCAGGTCGCGGAGCAGGTGGTTGCCTACCTCGAGGCGGGCCGGGCGGCTCTCGGCTCCCTGCCCACGCACCGTCGCCTCGTCGTCGAACGTTTCTTCGACGAGAGCGAGGGCATGCAGCTCGTGGTGCACTCGCCGTTCGGCGGGCGGGTGAACCGGGCCTTCGGGCTCGCGCTACGCAAGCGCTTCTGCGTCACGTTCGACTTCGAGCTGCAGGCCGCGGCCGATGACGACACGGTCGTGCTCTCGCTCGGGCTCCAGCACAGCTTCCCGCTCTCCGACGTTCCTTCGATGGTCTCGAGCAGGGCCGCCGAGGCGATCCTCACCCAGGCAGTGCTCTTGCACCCGATGCTCCGGGCACGTTGGCGGTGGAACTGCAACAGGGCACTCGTCCTGCCGCGCAGTCGCGGCGGGCAGCGCCGCCCGATCCATCTGCAGCGCATGGAGGCCGATGACCTCCTCGCGGCGACCTGGCCCGCGCTCGCCGCATGCCAGGAGAACACCGCGCCGGGTCCGATTCCCGTGCCCGACCACGTGCTCGTCCGCCAGACCGTGGCCGACTGCCTCAACGAGGTGCTCGACGCCCAGGGTCTCGTGGAGCTCCTGCACGCGGTCGAGAGCGGCGTCGTCGACGTGCGGTTCGTCGAGTCCGCCGAACCCTCGGTGCTCGCACACGGCATCCTCACCGGCCGGCCGTACACCTTCCTCGACGGCGCGCCGCTCGAGGAACGGCGGACCCGTGCCGTGCCGCTGCGCCGCGGTCTCGGCACGGGTGAGGGGGGGCCGCTGCCGGTCGCCGCCGGCGAGCTCGCGCCGTTCCACCCCGACGCCGTCGCGGCCGTCCTCGATCAGGTCCGCCCGCGGCCGCGAGACGCGGACGAGCTCCACGATCTCCTCCTCTCGTTGGTGCGCTGCAGGCCGGTCGACGAGTGGCGGCCGTGGTACGAGACGCTGGAGGCGACGGGGCGCGTGTCGGTCGTGGACGGCGACTGGGTGGCGACCGAGCGGCGCGTCCCCGCGTCGTCGATCACCACCGACGACGAGTCCGCCGCCGAGTGCGTACGCGGCCACCTGGATCTGGCGGGGCCGGTCACTGTGGCAGAGCTGGTCTCGGACGAGCCGCTCCCGGCTGGCGCGCCGCGTGGCGCGCCGCTCGGCGAGGCGAGGGCGCGCACCGCGCTCGCTCGCCTCGAGGCGTCCGGGGCGGCGCTGCTGCTTCCCGACGGGAGGTGGTGCGCGCGCCACCTCCTCGCCCGGCTGTACCAGGCGAGCCGCGGGAAGCGGCGTCGCGCGGTCCAGCCGGCGAGCATCGCCGACCTCCTGTGCGCGCTCACGCGTTGGCAGCACGTGGCTCCTGGCAGTCGCCTCGAAGGCCGCGCGGGGCTCCTCACGGTCCTCGAGCAGCTGCAGGGCATCGAAGCTCCGGCAGGTGACTGGGAGAGCGAGATCCTCACGGCGCGCGTGAGCGGTTACGACCCTCGTTGGCTGGACGAGCTGTGCCTGGCCGGCGAGGTCGCCTGGGGCCGCCTGACGCCCCGGGCAGAAGCGGCTGACCCGTCACAGCCTGCGGGGGGGCGGCGCGGGTCGTCCGTCCCCTCGCCCGCGACGCCCCTTGCGATCGTGCTGCGCGAAGACCTCAGGTGGCAGCTCGCCGCGGTGCGGACCGGAGACGGACCCGCCGAGCCACTTGGAGGGCCCGCGTCCGACGTGCTCGCGATCCTTCGCCGGGGCGGCGCGTGCTTCCGCTCGGAGCTGGTGACGACCTCGCGGCGGCTGCCGGTCGACGTGGACGAGGGGCTCTGGGACCTCGTCGCCCGCGGTCTCGTGACCGCCGATGCGTTCTCAGCTGTCCGGACCCTTCTCTCCGCGCGCCAGCGCTGGCGCGCTCGGCAGCGGCGTCGCCCCGCGGGCCGTGTCGGGATGACGCCCCGCCGCGCGCCGGCCGGCTCAGGGATCGGAGAAGGGCGGTGGTCGCTCCTGCCTTCTGCCTCGGAAGTGGACGGCGCCCTGGAGGACGCCCTGGGCGGGCATCGCGACTCGCTTGACGAGCCGGGCACGCACGGCGAGCTGCTGCGCAAGGAGGAGCTCGCAGAAGAGGTCGCGAGCCAGCTGCTCGTGCGGTGGGGCGTGGTGTCTTGGGAGCTGTGGGCGCGCGAGTCCTACCGGCTCTTCTGGCGCGACGTCGTGCGCGCGCTGCGAAGGCTCGAAGCGCGCGGTCTGTGCATGGGTGGACGTTTCGTCGCCGGGCTCTCCGGAGAGCAGTACGCGCTCGAGGAGGCGGCTGAGCTCCTCGCGCACGTGCGCGGCCGGCACGACGACGAGGCGTTCGCCCTGGCCGCATCCGACCCGCTGAACCTGACCGGTCTCGTCGTTCCGGGTCCTCGTGTCCCGGCCACCCGCCGCCGCCATCTCGAGTACCGCGACGGCACGCTCCTCGGGGAACGTCCAGCGGGCTGAGCCTTCGCGGTGATCCTGTGGGCCAGCTTGGGGGTCCTCGCCGAAGCTCCGCCGGCGCGGGACTGCGGGGGCCGCGGCCTCCGGCCCGAACCTCTGTGCCGCTGGGCTGGGCTACGCCGGGGCTATGCCGTCGCAGCAGTGCCGAGGCTCGTGGTCGCCGACCCGGTGTCAGCGGGCTCCGTTGTTGGCGCGGAACCGGCCGCGGCGGGCGCGGTCCCGGCGCCGTCGGCGGGCGCGCCATCGGGGGTCCTGTCCGAAGCGGTCCCGGCGCCGTCGGCGGGCGCTGCGACGGGTGTGAGATCGGGCCGTGCGGGGCGAGAGACGTCCCGGTCCCTTGACGCGGGGTTCGAGGCGGCCTGCGGGGTCCCGCCCGCCCTGCTGCCGGCCGAGCGGGCACCGACGCGTGGGGGACGCGGGTACACAGGAGAGGCGGCGACCGCCTCGGCATGGCGCCGTGCCTTCGCGATTGCCGCCTCGAGCTCCCGCCACGTCCTGCCGCGCAGGACCCTCAGCCTCTTTCCCGCGATCTCACGAAGGCGCGCCGACTCTTGGCGGTAGCGCTCGGCGAGCCCGCCCATGACGAAGACCGTCGCGGGCGGGAGGGGCCCGCCCGGCGGCGTCGGTCCGGTTGCGAGCGCAAGAAGGCGAAGCGAGGCGACCTCAGCGTCCTGTATTCGCCCGAGGATGTCCTGGAGCTGGGTCAACGTCTTGGCAAAGCGCACGGCGGGTTGACCGTAGAGCGCGGACGTGAACTCGAGGGTGTAGCGGAGCCGCTTCCCGCGGATGCGGGCACGGTGGAAGTCGTGCGCGGTCTGCGATCGGTGCGCCCGTTTCGCCGCGGCGCGCATGGCGCGGTGGCGTTGCTCGCAGAGGGGCGACGCCGCGATCGCGGCGGCGACGCGCGTGCCGGGTACGCGCCTGCTCGGCCCCTGGCGCGCGAGCGCGACGAGCGCAGCCGCGAGCCGCTCCCAGCGGGGGGAGTCGAGGGCGTCGAGCAGGCTCCTTCTCGCCTCTTCCCGCTGGGTCTCGAGGAGGGCCCGGAGGTGGGCGAGAGCGGTGCCGTGCTCGTCGCCCGCCCACCCTTCGGACCACCGACCCAGCTGCGCCATGTCCGAGAGCTGCACGTCGAGGTCCCGCACGGCCCCGAGCTCGGCGGCGATCCATCGCAGCTCCTCGCGCACGGCCGCGGCCCGCGCCGGAAGCGCGGACGCAAAGACGTCCAGCGCGGCACGCAGCCGGCGCGTCGCGACGCGCATGTCGTGGAGCTCCTCGGGGTCTTCGCCCAGGCGGGTGCCCGGCTCGTGCGAGAAGAGCTCACGGGCCTGCTTGCGGATCACGGCGTAGGCGAGGTCGCCCATCGTCGCGTTGGGCGGGATGTCGGTGGACCCCAGGTCCGGAGGGCCCGGTACGGACAGGCCTGCAGCGAGCAGCCCGGCCTCGAACTTGGAGAGCGCCGCGGGGCTCATCCCGGCCGAGTCGCGCAGGTCGGTTACGACCGGCGCGAGCGTGTCGAGCCAACCTGGCGCGACCTCCACCTCCACCCTCCGAAGCCGCGCGGGCGCCTGGTGGGGGCCAACCACGATCGTGGTGTCGTCGAGCGCGACCTCCGCGACCTCGACGCCCGCCGTTCGCAACGAGAAGGGCTGGCGCCGCGTGCGGACCTCCAGCACCTGCACCAGCGGTCGTCGCCCCGCCACTGCGTGCACGCGTCGTCCGACTGGGCCGCTCGGCCCCAGCGCGGACAGCCCGGAGGGGAGCGACTCGGTGAGCTCGAGACGTCGCCGCAACCCACCGGGCTCCGCGGGGCGCGTCTCTTTCAGCGTCACTTCGACGGCGCGCCCGCGTTGGCGCGTCCGCAGCACGAACCCCGCCTGCCCGACGCGCCAGTCCGCCGTGTCCACGTAGCGGTCGACGAGGCGGCGCGTCGGCTTGGCGAGGACAGTGAGGGTCGGCACGTCGGCGTAGAAGCGGGTCGGGAGCGCTGCGAGCCAGCGTTCGACGGGTCGGAGGTCCAATGCGTCGAATTGCCACTCGACCTCGGTGGTGCCCGCGCCGGCCGGTCCGGCGGATCCGGCCTTTGCCGCAGTCCCATCGGGTCTCTCCGCAGCCCCGTCGGGTCTCTCCGCAGCCCCGGCCACCCCGTCCTCGTCGCTCATCCGGAGCGAGGCTACTTCGACGGCCGCCGGCCACGTGACGGTCCACGTCCCCAGGCCGTTCGACGCGAGTCGAGAGACGGTGAGGCTCGCAGGAAGGCGGAATGCACCACCGCGCGAGGAGTCCACCGGTAGGCTCCCGGCCGATGGCTTCGAGCGCGGGCACCATGCTCCTGGACAAGCCACGCGAGGCGATCGTCCGTGCGGCCGGTGGGATGGTCGTCCGTCGTACGCCTGGAGGTGAGCTGCAGGCAGCCGTCGTCCACCGCCCGGAGCGGTTGGACTGGACCTTCCCCAAGGGGAAGCTCGCACGGGGCGAGACGCTGGAGGAGTGCGCGATCCGCGAGGTTGCCGAGGAGAGCGGCTTCACCTGCCGCCTCGGCTCCTTCGTCGGCCACACCGAGTACCGCGACCGCAAGGATCGCTTGAAGGTCGTCGCGTACTGGGTCATGGAGGTGGAGTCCGGCGAGTTTGCGCCCGGGCGCGAGGTGGACGAGCTGCGGTGGGTCGATCTCGCAGGTGCCGCGCGCCTGCTCACCTACGAAAGGGATCGCGAGCTCCTGGTCGCCCTCGGAGCCGCGGCCCGCGACCTCTTCGCCGACCCCGCGGACGCCGGTCTCCGGCAAACGGCGGTCCCGGGCGCTCCGGCGGTCCCGGGCGCTCCGGCGGTCCCGGGCGCTCCGGCGGTCCCGGGCGACGGGGACGGGGACTGACGCCGCAGCTCGGCCGCCTGCTCAACTGCCGTACCCTGGCCTGGTGTGCGGGCGGATAGCGCAGAGTGAACCGAGCCGGTACGCGCAGCGCCTCGGAGCTCTCATCGACGCCGAGCTCGACTGGCGTCCCAGCTGGAACATCGGGCCGAGCGCGCCGGTTCTCGGGGTACGCGAGCGCCACGGCGAGCGCGTGCTCTCGTCGTACCTGTGGGGCTTGCTGCCGGGATGGTGCGACGACCCCAAGGCGGCGGCGCGCACCTTCAACGCGCGTGCAGAGTCGGTGGCGACAAGGCCGATGTATCGGCAGGCGTTCCGCCGGCGCCGCCTCCTCGTCCCGGTGGACGGCTTCTACGAGTGGGCTGCGGCCCCGGGGTCCTCGCGCAAGCAGCCGTACTACTTCGAGCGCGCGGACGGCGACCCTGTCGTGCTCGCCGGGCTGTGGGAGCACTGGGCGCGAGGTGACGACCGCCGCCTGACTGCGACCGTGCTCACCACGGGGGCGGGCCCCGACATGCCCGTGCACGACCGCCAGCCCGTGGTGCTCGAGCCGGAGGACTGGGAGCGCTGGCTCGATCCCGAGCTCGACGACGACGAGGTGCGGCGCACGCTCCTCGAACCCAGGGGTGGCGTTCTCGTGCACCACCCCGTGAGCGTGGAGGTGGGCTCCGTGCGCAACGATGGCCCGCATCTGGTGAAGGCCGTCGTTGCGATGCCCGGTGCCCCCTCCTGAGCGCGTGGGACCTACGGGCGCGGGCCGAGAGGTGGGGGAACGCGTGAGGGGCGCGTGGCGACGTCGGGCGGCGCCGCGGCCGGGGTGCGGCTGAGCGCTTCCAGCACGAGGGCGATCGCGCGGTCCAGTTGCGGGTCCCTGCCCGCCGCCCAGTCCTGCGGCGTCCTGGGCACCTCGACGTCGGGGTCGACGCCGTGGTTCTCCACGCTCCATCCGAGGTCGGCGAACCAGAACGAGTACCGCGGCTGGGTCACGCTCGTCCCGTCCACGAGCGTGTAGCGGCCGTCGATCCCGATGACGCCTCCCCACGTGCGGGTGCCGACGATCGGGCCGAGTCCGAGCTGACGGAACCCTGCAGTGACGATGTCTCCGTCCGAACCGGCCTGCTCGTTCGTGACGAGGACCCGCGGCCCGCGCGGCGCGTTCGGCGGGTAGGTCATCGGGCCGATGTGGCGGCCGACGTCCCACGCGCGCACCGTCCTGCCGAGCGTCTCGAGCACGAGCGACGAGGTGTGCCCGCCGCGGTTGTCCCTCACGTCGATGACGAGCCCCTCGCGGGCGACCTCGACGCGCAGGTCCCGGTGCAGCTCCGCCCACCCGGCCGCGACCATGTCGGGGATGTGCACGTAGCCGACGCGGCCGTCGGTCATGGCATGAACGTGCTCTCGGCGTCCCGCGACCCAATGCTGGTAGCGCAAGGGTCGCTCGTCGCCGAGCGGCTCGACCACGACCTCGCGCGTCGACCCGGCAGCGTCACGCACGGTCAGCTCGACCGGCTTCTCTGCGGCGCCGACGAGGCTGGCGGCCGGGCCGAACACCGGGTCGACCGGTCTGCCGTCCACGGCCAGGATCGCATCGCCCGGCCTGATCCCGGTTCCCGGCGCGAGCAGGGGCGCCCGCGCGCCCAACACCGAGGATTCTCCGGGCAGCAGCCGTGCGACGCGCCAGGTCCCGTCCGCCCCTCTCTCCAGGTCGGCCGCGAGGAGACCGAGGGCGCGTTCTTCCTCCACGGGTCGGGGAGGCGGCGTCTCGTACGCGTGCGACGTCCCGAGCTCTCCATGCACCTCCCACAGGAGCTCGGAGAGGTCGTCGCGCGTCGCGATCCGGTCGAGCAGAGGGCGGTAGCGCGCGATCACGCCGTCCCAGTCGACACCGGCCATGTCGGCGACCCAGAAGTGGTCGCGCATCAGGCGCGCCGCCTCCTCGTACATCTGGGCCCACTCGCGAGGCGGGTCGATCTCGACACGGATGCGGCTCGAGTCGATGTCGACGACGTCGGGGGAGGGCTCGTCGTGCGGAGATGTCTCCACCCGGTGGTCTGCGGGCAGCGCGCGGAGCTGCCCGGCGTCGCGTACCACGATGGTCTTGCCGTCGCCGCTCACGCCGTAGGAGTCGAGCGCGTCGACGAGGTGCGACTCGTGGCCCTTCGAAAGGTCGAACCTGACGAGCCACGCACGACCCGGTTTCGCGCCGATCCCTGCGCGCCCTTCGCCGAGGGTGCCCTCGATGGGCTCGGACAGCCAGAGGAAGCCGTCGTGGGCGGCATGCAGCTGGGCGTACCGTCCTGCGGCGACGGGAAAGGGGACGACGCGCTCGGTCAGCCCTTCGCTGTCGATCCGCACTTGGGCCGGCTCCGGGACCTCGGACCGTTCGCGTTCGTCTCCTGTCCCGTGCCCGGCCGCGTCGTCGCCGCCCCCGCCGTGCGCTGTCGTCGCGCCTTTCTCGCCGTGCGCTGTCGTCGCGCCTTTCTCGCCGTGCGCCGCCTTCCCATCGGCTTCCGCTGCGCCGTGCCTCGGCCGCCCGTGCGGCTCGGCGTCGAAGGGAGAAGGAGTCGTCGCCGCGAGTGGGACGAGGTACGGGCGAACCCCCGTGACGAACGAGAGGTCGAAGACGAACGCGTCGTACAGGGGATCAAGCGTCCTGGTCGAGAGGAAGGCGAGGTACTTGCCGTCGGTGCTGAACGCCGGCTCGTCGTCGACGAAGCGAAGCGGGGTGACGTCGAGGGTGACCCCGGTTGCGATCTCGGCCAGCCTGATGTGCCGGAGCGGGTCGGGGCCCGCTTCCGACCAGGCGACGTAGCGCGAATCGGGTGAGAACGTGAGGCCGCTCGCGTCGCCGTGCGCCGACGAGGACACCGTGCGCAGCTCCCCGTCGGCGAGGCGGACGAGCACGACGCGCCCGTCGTGCGTCGCGACTGCGGCGTGCGCGGCATCGGGGGACACGGCGAGGTCGAGCACCCTGCCGAGCGCGCCCGCGCCGATGCGGCGGCGGTCTTCGGGGAGCGGGCCGTGCGCCGGTACGATCTCGATCGCGTCGTCCCCCTGGGCATCGGTGACGAACAGGACCGTCGCGGACTCTCCCGCGCCGACCGCCGTCGGAAGGCGCGCCCGTACCCCGTCACCGCCGCCGAGGCGTCGCGCGGGACCCCGCTCGTGGGTCAGCCAGTGGATCTCGCCGCGTGCCTCGACCGCGCTCGCCCGGCCGTCGTGGTCCGGCGCGTGCTCGCCGAGGACCTCCGCCGCCTTGAGCGAGTGGACGAGGCGGCCGCTCCTCGGGGCACCCAGCGCGATCTCGATCCGCGCCGGCGTGGCGTCGCGCGTGAGCTCGTCGATGCGGTAGAGCTCGCCGGCGCACTGGTACACGACGACGTGCCCGTCGCTCGACGCGGCACGCGCGTAGAAGTCGTCGTGGTCGCTGTGGCGCCGGAGGTCGGCGCCGTCGGGGAGCGCGGAGTAGATGTTGCCGTAGCCCTCGTGGTCCGAGACGAACGCGATCCGCTCGCCGACGAGCACCGGATCCTCGAGCTGCCCGTGGAGCTCGTTCAGGTACGGCACGAACGATCCGCTGCCGGTGCGGTCGATCCACAGCGCGGCGGCCGTCCCTCCCCGGTAGCGCTTCCACGACGCCCCGCGGCGCAGGCTCTGGTTGACGCCGAGGACGACGGCGCCGCCGGGCCCCGTGCTGAGCGCGCTGATCGGGCCGTAGGGGAGGCGTTCGAGCCCCGATCCGTCGACGGCGACCGAGTACGCCCAGGTCCTGCTGCGGAACGGCTCGCCGGCGGCCGACACGAGGAGCACCCGCCCGTCGGGCGTCCAGCCGAGGGGGCGGGTCCAGTCGTCGCCGAGGTAGGTGAGCCGCCGCATGTCCTCGCCCGCAGTCGAGACGAGAAGCACCTCCGGATGGCCGTCCCGGCGGCTCGCGTAGGCGATCCACGCCCCGTCGGGGGATAAGGCCGTGTGCGACGCCGGGGCGCGGTCCGCGGTGAGCCTCCGGGCGGTGCCGCCGGCGAGAGGGGCCAGCCAGACGTCGTCGTCCGCCACGAACGAGAGGAGCTCGCCGCGGACGCTCGGGAACCGGAGGTAGCTGGGCTCGACCACGGCGCGCGACGGTACCGGACCAGTAATCTGCGGGCGAGCCGCTCCCGGGTCGGAGGCGCACGAGACGACGGTCCACCGGGTGGACGTCGCGAGCGACCTCTACCTCCTGGTGTGGCATCGTCGCCCGCTCGAGGGTCTCGAGGTCGAAGGACCTGGCCAGCTCTTCGAGCAAGCATGGGGTTCACGCGTCGTGACGTGGACGTGAGGGATCGCCCGCGCCGCCGCGGGCGGCACCGACGCCGCGGCCTAGGATCGGGGCCGGTCTGCGACCCGCCTGGCGCAGGCCCTACGGAGAGGTGCGAGAGCGGCCGAATCGGACTCACTGCTAATGAGTTGACTGGGGGAACCTGGTCCGAGGGTTCAAATCCCTCCCTCTCCGCGAAACACGACTGGCCGGCGGCGGGCGTGCCCGTGCATCGGACCACGAGACTGCGCCGCTCGCCCGAGCGGCGCGCGACGCAGTCGGTGCAGCACTCGCGCCCAGCCGGCGCGACGGTCGAGGCGGACCGCCTCGAAGGAGGATCGATGGCCAAGGGCCGCTACTGGCTGCAGACGCTCGGCTGCCCGAAGAACCAGGTCGACTCGGACAAGCTCGCCGGTCTGCTCGAGACCGACGGCTTCGTGCCCTCCGCGTGCCCCGAGAAGGCCGACCTCGTGGTCGTAAACACGTGCGCGTTCGTCGAGGCGGCCCGGCAGGAGTCGATCGAGGCGGTGCTGGAGCTCGCCGGCGCGCGTCGTGCCGGCGCGCGCCTGGTCGTCACGGGCTGCATGGCCGAGCGGTACGGCGACGAGCTCGCTTCGGCGCTGCCCGAGGTCGATCTCGTGGCAGGGTTCGGGCGGCCACTCGCCCCCGTCGGCAGTGAGCGCATGGTCCCGGTCGGTGCACCGGCTCCCCGCGCGGCGCCGGCCGCGGCGCCGGTCCCGGTCGAGCTCGGGGCGCCTCGCGGCCGCACCTCTCCGCCGCCAGCCCGTTCGGCCGGGCTCGCGTCCTTCGACCTCCTCTCGCTCCCGAGGCCGGCGTCTGCAGCGCCCTGGGCGTACGTGAAGGTCGCCGAAGGCTGCGATCGGCGCTGCGGGTTCTGTGCGATCCCGTCGTTTCGCGGCACCCAGCGGTCTCGCCCGCCCGCGGACGTCCTCGCGGAGGTGCGATCGCTGGCATGCGCCCAGGCGATGCCGGTGAACGAGGTCGTCCTCGTGGCCCAGGACCTCGCCTCCTACGGACGGGACCGCACCGCCCACCACGGGGGAGCACGCCGCGCCGGCAGCCCGACGCCGCTCGTCTCGCTCGTCGAGGCGGTGGCCGGGATGGTGCGGCGCACGAGGCTGCTGTACCTGTACCCCTCCGCCCTCACCTCCGAGCTCGTGGAAGTGGTGCTCGCCACCGGCGTGCCGTACTTCGACCTGTCGCTCCAGCACGTCGCCCGCCCGCTGCTCGCGCGCATGCGCCGGTGGGGGGACGGCGAACGCTTCCTCGAGCGCATCGCGGCGATCCGGCGAGCGGAGCCACGCGCCACGTTCCGCTCCTCGTTCATCCTCGGGTACCCCGGCGAGACCGAGGAGGACCACGACGAGCTGCTCAGCTTCCTCGACGCGGCGCAGCTCGATTGGGCGGGGTTCTTCACGTTCTCCAAGGAGACGGGGACCCTTGCCGCCAGGCTCGAGGGGCAAGTGCCCGGCGAGCTGGCGCTCGAGCGGCTGCGGGAGTGCGTGGAACTGCAGGACACGATCACCGCCCGACGGCGCGACGCGCTCGTGGGTGAGGTCCGTGAGGTGCTGGTGGACGCGCCGGGTCGCGGCCGCACCGTGCACGAGGCGCCCGAGATCGACGGGGTCGTGCGGCTGCCGGCATCGCTCCCGGCCGGCTCGATCGCCGACGTCGAGCTCACGGCGTCGCTCGGCATCGACCTCGTCGGCGCACCCGTCGGAGCTGGGCGATGAGCGACACCGTGCCGCCGGGCTACGGTCCCTCGGCCCTGGCGACGCCCGCCAACGCGCTCACCGCCGCCCGGCTCCTTGCCGCGCCGGTGTTCGTCGGGATCGTCCTGAGCGAAGGCGCGAGCTGGGTCACCGTCGTGGCAGGCGTCGTGTTCGCGGGCAGCGACGGGCTCGACGGATGGCTCGCCCGCCGGCACGGCACGACGCGTTCGGGGGCCTTCCTCGACCCGCTCGCCGACAAGGCCCTCGTGATGGGCGCCTTCTTCGCGCTCGGGGTGCAGGGCCGCATGCCGTGGGTTCCCGTCGGGCTCATGGCGGCTCGGGAGGCGGGCATGAGCGCGTACCGGTCGTGGGCAGGCAGGCGCGGGGTCTCGGTCCCGGCCCGCCGCCTCGCCAAGCTGAAGACGCTCGTCCAGGAGCTCGCCATCGCGACCTACCTGGTCCCCCCGCTTGCCGGGCATCCGACGCTCCAGCTGACTGCGGTCTGGGCCGCGGTCGCGCTCACGCTTGCAAGCGGCGCGCAGTACCTCTGGGATGGTCGGCTGGCGTTGGGCGCTGCCGGTAGCTCCCGGTCATGAGGGTCGAGATCGTCGCTGTCGGCACCGAGCTCCTGCTCGGCCAGATCGCGGACACGAACGGCCAGTGGTTGGGCGAGCACCTTGCTGCAGCTGGCGTCGACTCGTACTTCCACCAGGTGGTGGGCGACAACCGAGCGCGGATCGCGACAGCGCTGCGGACCGCGCTCGCCCGCGGTGACGCCGTCATCGCTTGTGGCGGCCTCGGGCCGACCCAGGACGACATCACTCGTGAGGCGATCGCCGAGGTCATGAACGTCCCGCTCGTCCGCCACGCAGAGATCTCCCGCCGCATCGAGGGGTTCTTCCACGCGCGCGGTCGTGCAATGTCGCCCAACAACTTGCGCCAGGCCGACGTCCCGCGGGGCGCCACCATCATCGATCAGACGCGCGGCACCGCGCCGGGACTGATCTGCCCGCTCGGGCGGAAAGTCGTCTACGCGGTCCCCGGCGTGCCCCACGAGATGGCGGAGATGTTCGAGCGCGCGGTCCTCCCGGACCTCCGGCGGCGCATGGCGGAGGCGGGAGAGGGGACCGGAGTGATCCTGAGCCGGGTCCTTCGGACGTGGGGCACGAGCGAGTCGGCCCTCTCCGAGGCGCTGCAGAGCAGGATCGACGCGCTCGACGCGCCGCCGCAAGTTGGTGGGCGCGCCGGCACCGTGACCATCGCGTTCCTCGCGAGCGGCATCGAGGGGATCAAGGTGCGGCTGACCGCGCGTGCGCGTGACGAGGACGGCGCCCGGTCGGCGCTCGACGCGGAGGAGAAAGAGGTCCGGGAGGTCCTCGCCGCGACGCTGGGAGACGTCGTCTTCGGCCTGGACGACGTGTCGATGGAGTTGGCGGTCGCAACGCTGCTCGTCGAGCAGCGCCTCACGCTCGCGGTGGCCGAGTCCCTGACCGGCGGGCTGATCGCGGCCCGGCTGGTGGGCGTCCCCGGGGCGAGCACGTGGCTGCGCGGCGGCGTGGTGGCGTACGACTCCGCGGTCAAGTTCTCGGTGCTCGGCGTGCCCGAGGGACCCGTCGTGACCGAGGAAGCCGCCATCGCGATGGCACGGGGCGCTCGCCGGGTCCTCGGCTCCGCGATCGGCCTCGGGGTCACCGGGGTCGCGGGGCCGGATCCCCAAGAGGGCCTGGCGCCGGGGACCGTGTTCGTCGCGCTTGCCCTCCCGAACGGCGTGACGCCGAGCCGGAGCCTGCGGCTGCCGGGGGATCGCGAACGCGTCCGGCAGTACTCCGCGATCTCAGCGCTCGACCTCATGCGGCGCACGCTGCGCACACCCGATCACGGCTTCGAGGCGCCCACGCTCGGGTAGCACCATCGCGCGGGCGCGGACCGTGTCGTCGGCCCGACCGTTCGGCGCGTGGTGCAGGCGTCGGGTACGGGAACCGGGTGGGACGTCGAGCTCTCCGACGAGGTCGTCAGGTGGTACGTGCAGCTCGACGCGCGTGAGCGCGCGTTCGCCGACCGCGCGCTGGATCGGCTCGCGTCGACAGGGCCCGCGCTGCGAATGCCCCACACCAGGGCGCTCGGCGACGGCCTGCACGAGCTCCGGCTCACGTGCGAAGGTGTCTCGAGACGCGTCACCTACGCGTGGGGCGAGTGCAGGACGGTGACGATGCTCACGACGTTCCGAAAGCAGCGCGGGCACGAGCGCCACGAAGTGGAGCGCGCCCGAAGCGCGCTCGCGCGAACGAGGCCGCGTGAGCGCGACCGGGAACGGAGCAGGTGATGGCGACGTTGCGCGAGGTGAGACGGATGTTCCCTCCGGAGGACGCCGAGGCGTACGCCCGGGCGTACACGATCGCCGGGGTCGTCGGAGATCTTGGGGCGCTCCTGCACGCGCGGCGCGTCGCGGCGGGTCTCAGCGTGGGCGAGCTGGCCCGGCGCATGGGGGTCGACGAGGAGGAGGTCCGTCGCGCCGAGGAAGGGGACGCTTCCCTCACCGTCGCGCTCGCCGCTGGTGTGGCACGCGCGACCAGAGCGCGCGTGCGGAGGAGGGTCTCGGGCGGCGACGACGCGGTGTTCGGGACCTCGGGCCCGCCCCCGCCACCTGTGCCGCCGCGGCAACCCGGGGCCTGAGGGGCCTCGCGCCGTGTCCGAGCGCGCTGGCGCGGACCGCGGTGCCACCGCGGGCGGTGGCGGCGGAGCGGTCGAGCCGACGGCGCGCCTCTTCGTCGGCGTCTGGCCCCCGCCGGACGTGTCGGCCCTCCTCTCTTCGCTCGAGCGCCCTGCGCTCGGTGCGGTGCGGTGGACGACCCCGACGCAGTGGCACGTGACGCTTGCGTTCCTCGGGAACGTCGCCTCCTCGCGGATCGACGGCGTCGGAGCCGCGCTCGTCGACGCGACGGCCCGCGCGGCGGCTCCGCCCGAGGCGCGCCTCGGACCGGCGACCCGGCGCCTCGGCCGCTCCGTCCTGTGCGTCCCGGTGCATGGGCTCGACGAGCTCGCCCTCTCGGTGCGCCGCGCGCTCGTGCCGCTCCTGCCCGGTGCCGGTCTCGAAGGACCCTTCGACGGGCACCTCACCCTCGCCCGCTCGCGGGGACGCCGGGCCCTCCCCGCGTCGCTGGCGGGAGCACCGCTGGAGGCGTGCTGGCGGATCCAGCAGGTGGACCTCGTCCGCTCGGAGCTCGACCGCGCCGGTGCCCGGTACACGACGCTCGTCCGGGCGACCGTTCCGTCGTGAAGCCGCCGCGCGACCGAGTCGACGGCCGTCCCGGCATCCCACATCGAACATGCGTTCGCCACTAAGGTGTGTCACACCCCTCGCTTACGGTCGCCGCCTGCAGACCGGACGCCACGACCAAGGAGACGACAGCGCAATGGCACTCGAGGACCGGGACAAGGCACTGGCGACGGCGCTCAGCCAGATCGAGAAGCAGTTCGGCAAGGGCTCGGTGATGCGAATGGGCGAGCACGTCGACATGGGCATCGAGGCCATCCCGACGGGCGCCCTCTCCCTCGACCTCGCCCTGGGCATCGGAGGGCTCCCACGCGGGAGGATCGTGGAGCTCTTCGGGCCCGAATCGAGTGGGAAGAGCACGTTGGCGATGCACGTCGTCGCCGAGGCGCAGCGCAACGGCGGGATCTGCGCGTACATCGACGCGGAGCACGCGATGGACCCGGCCTACGCGCGTGCGATCGGTGTGAACGTCGACGACCTGCTCATCTCCCAGCCGGACACCGGAGAGCAGGCCCTCGAGATCGCCGACATGCTCATTCGCTCCGGCGCGATCGATGTCATCGTGATCGACTCCGTCGCCGCGCTCACGCCGCGTGCGGAGATCGAGGGCGAGATGGGCGACAGCCATGTCGGGCTCCAGGCCAGGCTCATGTCTCAGGCGCTCCGCAAGCTCGCCGGGACGTTGAACAAGTCCAACACGATCGCCGTCTTCATCAACCAGCTCCGCGAGAAGATCGGGGTCATCTACGGATCACCTGAGATCACCCCGGGCGGGCGCGCCTTGAAGTTCTACGCGTCCGTCCGGCTGGACATCCGTCGCATCGAGTCGATCAAGGACGGGGCCGACGTCATCGGGAACCGGACCCGCGTGAAGGTCGTGAAGAACAAGGTGAGCGCGCCCTTCCGCCAGGCGGAGTTCGACATCATGTTCGGCACCGGAATCAGCCGAGAGGGGTCGCTCCTGGACGTCGCGGTCGACCTCGGGCTGGTCAAGAAGTCCGGTGCCTGGTTCACCTACGAGGGAGAGCAGCTCGGCCAGGGCCGGGAGAACGTGAAGGCGTTCCTCCGGGAGAACCCGCAGCTCATGGCGGAGATCGACGACCGGGTGCGCCAGCAGCTCACGCCGAAGGAGCCGGCGCAGACGGCGGTGGCGGGCTCTGAGGCCGACCCGGACGACCTCCCCATCACCCTCGAGTGACCGCCCCGGCCTGATCGCGGCCCCGCGGGCCCTCGCGGGTCAAGTCGCGGGTCCGGTCTCCCCGCGGGTCAGTGCGTCGTGGTCACGTGCACGTACGTGGGGACCAGCTCGACCCAAGTGTCGCCGGGCTGCATCGTGATCGCCTGGCCGGATGTGGTCGTGAAGCTGGTCGGCTGGGCGAGCGTTGTGCGCGACCAGCTGCCGGTGATCTCTACCCCGTCACGGAAGACGAGGGCCTTGCCGCGGGCGTGTGTGTACAGGTTCGCCTGGACCTCGAGGCCCCCTGTCGAGTTCTCGAGCCAGGGTCCGTAGTAGACGTGGACGAACTGGACCACCACGTTCGACGCGCTGTTCTGCACGCCGTTCGAGAGCGTGTCGGGAGTCGAGCCGTAGAAGCGGAGGAACTTGCGCGTTCTCGGGTCGTACTTCCACACGACCTCCGAATAGGTGGAGAACGGGATCGACACCGACTTGACCGACGTGACGGACGCGCCGGCGGGGACGGTCTTGGAGTAGGAGAAGACCGGGAGCGGCGGATGGCTCGCTGTGGAGCGCATCCGCCAGATCGCTGTCGTCGAGGTGTAGGTGTCGTAGGGAGCGTAACGACCAGCCGGGTGCTGGACGACTGTTGTCGTGTAGTTGCCGAGCTCGAAGTCTTCGAGCGGCGAGGACAGGATGTTGTCGATCACCGGCTGGATCCCGCCGACGTGCACGAACAGCGGGTGCCCGAATTGGCCGAGGATGCCGATGTCGATGTTGCGCGCCGAGCGCACGTCACCGACGACGGGCGCGCCGTGGCACTGGAAGATCGCCACGTAGCGGGTGATCCCGCCCTCCACGGGCTCCTCGAAGACGATGTCGGCGGCTGTCAGCCCCGTCTGCGGGCGTGCCTGCGGGAAGTTGTCGACCTTCACCGCCAGCGCGGACCGCTTCGGGACGACGCCGTGGGGCGGCGGCTTCCCGGTGAGCGGGCAGTCGGGGCCGGTCGCGTCCCGCGTGGACCGGCGGGATGTCGACGCGGAAGCCCCGTGGGTCGAGTGGTTCCCGTTCTTGGCGGCGTCGGAGCCGCCGGAGGCGCATCCGGCCAGCAGGCACCCTGCCCCGATCAGCGCGACTGCTGCACGGAGAGGGGTCACAGCCGACCATCGGAACGTGCTCCGCCGTCCCCGCCCGTTCGTGCCGCGATCTCCGGGCGTGCCGGGCCTGCCGCGATCTCCGGGCGTGCCGGACGTGCCGCGATCTCTGCGTCGTCGCTCCTCTCTTCCCACGCGGCGGGCAGTCTGGCAGAGGGCTCGGGAAAAAGGTGCGCGAGGCATGCGCTCCCATTGTGGACGAGGTCGCCGCCGAACAGGGGGAGTGTCAGCTCGGGGGCGCCGGCCGAGCCCAGCGCGCCCGGCGCCGGAGCGACGTGTAGCGTGCGGACGGATGGCCTGGTCGCAGACGGTCCGCTGGGTCGTGCGGCGCGCGGCGGCCGAAGGGCTCCGGCGGGCTTGGGAGTGGGCGGCCTTCGGCGCGGCGGTCGGGCCCGACGACCTGCGGGCACGGCGGTTCTCGGCCTTCGGCGAAGGCAGCCTCCTCGCCTTCCCGACCGGCACGGTCTACAACGAACGGTACGTGTCGGTGGGCGCGGGCACGATGATCGGCCCGTACGTGTCGCTCACCGCGGGCATGGCCCCGGGCCAGGAAATGCTCACGTCGCCCGTCGTCCGGATCGGTGACCGCTGCGTGATCGGTCGGGGCAGCCACGTCGTCGGCCACTGGTCGATCGACATCGGCGACGATGTCCAGACCGGCCCGTACGTCTACATCACGGACCAGAACCACAGCTACGTGGAGCCCGACGAGCCGATCGGCCGGCAGCCACCGGTCGAGGCGGGCGTCTCGATCGGTGCCGGGAGCTGGCTCGGTGCACACGCCGTGGTGCTCCCGGGCGCGCAGGTCGGGCGCCATGTCGTGGTGGCGGCGGGCGCGGTCGTCCGCGGGCAGGTGCCCGACCACTGCGTGGTGGCAGGGGTGCCCGCCCGCGTCGTGCGGCGGTGGTTCCCCGGACAGGGCTGGGTCGACGTGGACGAAGCGACCGCGCCGCGGTGAGCTGCGGGGACGCCGGGGCGCAGAGGGTGCGAGATCCCGGGGAGATCGCCATCGCGGTTGTCGGCTCCGGGAGCTGCGGTCCTGACGACGCGCGCCTCGCAGAGGAGGTCGGGCGCCGTCTCGCGGAGGTGGGCGCCCTGGTCGTCACCGGTGGTCTCGGAGGCGTGATGGCCGCCGCCTGCCGTGGGGCCCGCGAGGCCGGTGGGACGACCGTCGGGCTCTTGCCGGGGGAGACGCGGGCAGAGGCGAACGACTGGGTGGGCGTCGCGCTCCCCACCGGGCTCGGGGACGGCCGCAACCTGCTCGTGGTCCGGGCCGCGGACGCCGTGATCGCGATCGGTGGCGAGTACGGGACGCTCTCGGAGATCGCCCTTGCGCTGAAGGGCGGCCGGCCGGTCGTGGGCCTCGGGACCTGGGAGGTCCGCCGCCACGGGGAGACGGGGAGCGATCCTGGGATCTGGCGAGCCGACGATCCTGCGAGCGCCGTCGCGCTGGCCATCGAGCTGGCTCGTCCCGCGGCGCCTGGAGTGCGGTCCGCTCGGCCATGACCAGGGAGGATGGCCCGCGACGGGCACGCGCGCGAGGAGGTCGTGCTATGATGTGCTCATCTCGGGTGTGCCTCACGGGTGAACAGGGGAAGGTGGCATGGAGGGTGTGGACGGCGGTAAGGCCGCCATCGCACTGCGGAAGGCTCCAGCCCGCTCCTCAGCTGCACAGACGGATGTGTGCGGCGTCTCCTGCTGGGTAACTCTGAAGTCGCGGACCGTGTGGTTCCCTGTGCTCCATGGGCGGGGGTTTCTGTAACGGTCTGTGAGGTGTCGGCCCCCCTTCCCCATCCCCATCCCCCGGGGGGCCGGCACCGACTTCTGCTGCGCGGCGCGACGACGGCGAAACCGGGCTCCGCTCACCACGGGCACCTGAGCAGGACCCGCCTCCCCGAGACCCGGTCCGTCGCGCGGCGGTGAGGGGCGCCGCCCGAGGTGCCGCTCCACGGACGTCGCCGCCGAGGCTCGTTGCCACGCCAACCGGCGCGCATCGGGCCGTCAGCGCAACTCGACCTGGTCCAGGTACTCGTCGCGCCAGAAGTCGTAGCGCTCCACGGGGAGGAGGAGCGCATGGGTGGGCTCCAGCGACTCGACGAACGCTCGGTCGTGGCTCACCACGACGAGCGTCCCCGGCCAGCGGCCCAGCATCTCGCCGACGGCCGTCACGGACTGAGGGTCCAGGTTGTTCGTCGGCTCGTCGAGGACCAAGAGGTTGGACCAGCCCGCGGCGAGCATCGCCAGCGAGAGCTTCGCCCGCTCGCCACCCGAGAGGCTGCCGGCGCGCCGGGTGGCCAGCTCACCGGAGAGGCCGAAGGAGCCCAACAGTGACCGCCGGTCCACCTCGGTCGCCAGCGCGGAGTCGTCGATGTTCTCGAGCGCCGTCCGCTCGGGGTCGACCTGCTCGTGCTCCTGCGCGAAGTAGCCGACGGCGACGTTGTGGCCGAGCGCGACGACTCCTCGGGTGGGCGCCTGGACGCCTGCAAGACACCGGAGGAGGCTCGACTTACCCGCGCCGTTGCGGCCGACGACCACGGCTCGGTCGCCGCGCGAGAGCGCCATCCAGACGTCGTGCAGCACGGGTTGGGACCCGTAGGAGACGGCGAGCGAGCTGACCTGGAGCGACGTCTCCCCCGAACGAGGCGGTTCGGGCAGGCGGAACCGCACGGCGCGCTCCTTCTTCGCTGCGTGGGTCTTCGTCCGCTGCAGCCGCTCGACGCGCCGGTCGAGGGTCTTGGCGACCCGGGCCCGTCTCTCGGTGCTCCCCCGCATCGAGTCAGCAAGCGCCGACAGGCGCCCGACCTCGCGCGCCTGTCGGGCCGCGGTCCGCTGCTGCTGGTCGAGTCGCTGGGCGAGCTGCGAGCGGAAGCTCGTGTACGTCCCGGAGAACTCCGCCAGCGTGGCCGCGTGGAGGTGGAGGACTTTCGTGATGGCGCGGTCGAGCAGCGTCAGGTCGTGGCTCACGACGAGGAGCGCTCCCTTGAACTGCGCGAGCTGCTCCATCAGCCACCGTTTGGCTGGGACGTCGAGATGGTTCGTGGGCTCGTCGAGCACCATCACGTCGGGCTCGCCGAACAAGATCCGCATCAGGTCGATCCGTCGCCGCTGGCCGCCCGAAAGGCTGTCGACATCCTCGAAGAGAAGGTCCTGACGGAGCCCGAGGCCGTCGGACATGCGGGCGAGGGTCGACTCCGCCTCGTACCCACCGAGCACCCTGTACCGCTCTTCGGCGTCGGAGAACCTGGCGATCAGCTCAGGCGTGGGGTTCTCCGCCATGAGACGGCGGGTGGCGCTGACCTCGACGTCGAGCACGTCGAGCCCGCGGGAGGAAAGGACGTGGGAGAGCGCGCTCGAGTCGGTGCCGAGCCCGCCCGAGACGGGCACTTGTGGCAGGTGGCCGAGCGAGCCGAGCACCTGGACGTCCCCGTGCCAGGAGAGCTGTGCGGAGGGTTCGCCGACGAGAACGGAAAGAAGGGACGTCTTCCCGACGCCGTTGCGCCCGACGATCGCCGCCTTGTCGCCGGGGCCGACCACGAAGGAGGCGTCCTGCAGCAAGGGGCGACCGGCGATCGACAGCGCGAGGGACGTGGCGGAGATCATGGTTGGGTCGCTGGGGAGCACCGTCGAGGCGCCGTCGGCGACGATTGCCGGCTGACTTCGTTGCCGCCGGCGTCGCGCCGATGCAGGAGGTTACCCGCTGGCCCCGTCCGCTGCCTCGGACGGGGGGCGTCCACCAGCTTCCCGGCGCAGCTCGAGGATGCGGCGCGCGCACGCTTGCTCGGCGCGCGCACGCCGCGGGTCACCGGGAGGGAAGTCGAAGTCGATCTCGACGATCTTCCTCCGCGACGAGCCACCGGCGACGAGACGGACGTCGCTCGATCGGGCTCCGAGCGCCGAAGCGACCGCGCGCAACGCGGCTGCCGTCGCACGGCCCTTCTCCGGCGCCTCGGGGACGCGTACAACGAGCGCACCGTCGTAGTCGCCCCCGACCGACGCCGAGCGCGATCCCGGCTGGACACGGATCTCGATGCGCATGATGCAAGAAGGTTCCCTGCTCCGGTCGCAGCCCCGCCCCGCCCGAGCTCGTCGCTGTCAGCGGGTCCGGACGAAGCGGTGCACCGCCTCGAGCAGCTCGCGGCTCTTCTCGGCAGCGACCACATCGTCCCCTGACGCGAGCGCGCGTCTGACGCAGTGGTTGACGTGGTCGTCGAGGATCTTGAACGCGACGGCCTCGAGAGCGGTGCTGATCGCCGAGATCTGGGTGAGGATGTCGATGCAGTAACGATCCTCGGCGATCATCTTCTCGATCCCGCGGGCTTGCCCCTCGATCCGACGCATACGTTTGAGGAGCGCGTCCTTGTCACCTTCGACGACGTAGCCGTGAGGGGCAGTCGCCCCGTCGGGATGGCCCGGGGTCGGGCGTCCGGGGCTCACGGACGTCGCTCCAAGGGCGCGAACCGCCGGAGGCGCAGCGAGTTCGTGACCACGAGGACGCTCGAGGACGCCATGGCTGCTGCGGCGACGATCGGATCGACGACGCCTGCCACGGCGAGCGGGATGGCGACGACGTTGTACCCGAACGCCCAGACGAGGTTGGCTTTGATCGTGCGCAGCGTGCGGCGCGCGAGACGGATGGCGTCAGCCGCCGCGCGGAGGTCGCCCGACACCAAGGTGAGGTCCGAGGCCTCGATCGCCACGTCCGAGCCCGTGCCGATCGCCAGGCCGAGGTCGGCCCGGGCGAGCGCGGGCGCGTCGTTGACGCCGTCGCCGACCATGGCGACCACCTCGCCCAGCTCCTGCAGCCGGGCGACCTCGGCCGCCTTGTCCTGCGGCAGGACCTCGGCGAGCACCCGGTCGATGCCGATCTCGTCGGCGACGGCGCGGGCGACCCGCCAGTTGTCACCCGTGAGGAGGACCGGGTCGAGGCCCAGTGCTCGCAGCTCGGCGACCGCCGCGCGGCTCGATTGCCTGATCCGGTCGGCCAACGCGATCAGCCCGAGGAGGACGCCGTCCGCGGCGACGGCCACCACGGTCGCCCCTCCCGCCTCGAGGCGTGCAGCCTCGGCGGCGAGATGCTCGGGCAGCGCGACACCCCAGTCGGCGAGGAGGGCCGGCCGGCCGATCACGACGGCGTGGCCGTCGACGACGGCCTCCGCGCCGAGACCGGCACGGGCCGAGAACCCCTGGGCTTCCGGCAGAGACCCGAGACGGTCACGGCCGAAGGCGGCGACGGCCCGGGCGACGGGGTGCTCGCTCGGGTCCTCGGCCGCCGCAGCCAGGCGCACCAGCTCGTTCTCGTCGACGCCGTCGGCGGCGACCACGGCCGAGACGGCCATCGCGCCCTCGGTCACCGTGCCGGTCTTGTCGAGCACGATGGTCGTGACCTGGCGCGTCCGCTCGAGGACCTCTGGGCCCTTGATGAGGATGCCGAGCTGGGCACCCCGGCCGGTGCCCACCATCAGGGCGGTCGGCGTCGCGAGCCCCAGCGCGCACGGGCAGGCGATGACGATCACCGCCACCGCGGTGCCGAACGCGCCCGTCGCCGTTGCCGCGCCGAGGAGCAACCACCCGATCAGCGTGAGGGACGCGACGGCGATGACGACGGGGACGAAGACCGCCGACACGCGATCCGCGAGGCGTTGGACGGGCGCCTTGCCCGCCTGTGCCTCGGCCACGAGACGGGTGATCTGCGCGAGGGCGGTGGCCCCGCCGACCCGGGTCGCCGCCACCACCAGGCGCCCGGAGGTGTTGACGGTCGCCCCGGACACCTCGTCGCCGGGCACGACCTCGACGGGAACCGGCTCGCCGGTGAGCATCGACCGGTCGATCGCCGAGCTGCCGGCCACCACCACCCCGTCCGTGGGGACCTTCTCTCCAGGACGGACGACGAAGCGGTCGCCCACCGCCAGGCTCTCGACGGGCACGAGCACTTCTTCTCCGTCTTTCAGCAGGTGGGCTTCTTTCGCACCGAGCTCGAGGAGCTCTCGGATCGCCTCCCCCGAGCGGCGCTTCGCTCTGGCCTCCAGGTACCGGCCGAGCAGGACCAGGGTGGTGATCGCCCCGGCGGCGTCGAAGTAGACGTCCGTCCGGATCGCCGCTGCGACGACCACCGTCGACCACGCCCACGCCGACAGCGTGCCGACCGAGATGAGCGTGTCCATGGTCGCAACGCCGTGGCGGGCGTTCCTCGCCGCGGCCCGGTGGAACGGCCATCCCGAGAAGAAGACGACCGGGGTCGCCAGGGCGAGCGAGATCCACTGCCACCCCGGCGGCCGCGCCGCAAGAGACCACGCGAACGTCAGCAGGGGAACGCTCAACACGGCAGCGAGGACCAGCCTGCGCCGGTACGGCCGGGCGGGGTCCACCTCGGTGACCGAATCGGGGAGGCTCGCTTCGTAGCCGGCGGCCTCCACGACCCCGATGAGGTCGGCGATCCGCACACTCGACGGGTCGAAGACCACCGCGGCGTGCTCGGAGGCGAAGTTGACCGTCGCCGTCACCCCGGGGAGATCGTTCAGACGCTTCTCGATGCGCGCCGCGCACGACGCGCAGGTCATCCCGCCGATGGCGAGCTCGACGCGGTCGGCGCCCGGCGCCTGCTCGCCGTCGGCGGTCGGCGCCTGCTTCCGGTCGCGGCTGGTGACGGACGTCACGCCGCCTCGTAGCCCGCTTGCGCGATCGCTGCACGAAGTGCTGCGTCACTGAGCGCGTCCCCTCTGACCGTGACGAGCTTGGTCCCGAGGTCCACCTCGACCGATTGCACGCCCGGCACCGAGGAGATCGCGCCTTCGACCGCCCGGGTGCAGTGGTCGCAGCTCATCCCCGGCACCGTGTAGGTGGTTTCCATGGTCGTCTCCTCCTTGCTCGCCCACGCTCCACACGTCGTTGCGGAACGCGAGTTCCGTATACCCCTACATGGTATACCGACGACCCGGGCAGCCGATCACGCGCCTTGGCTGGGGGACACGGGACGTGCTGGGAGGCGCCACCCCCGTCGGGCAGCAGGTCAACGGCGATCCGCCGTGCCGGCCGGCTCTCTGTCATCGGAGGCGACGAGATGCTGCCCGCCGCTCAGGAGGTCGCGGATGCGCCGGTACTCTTCGGCGTCGATCTCACCTCTTGCGAGCCGTTCGTCGAGGATCCGCTTGGGGTCGGAATGGTCAGAAGGCCGTCGATCCGCGCCGGGGCGCCGGACGACGGCTTCGACGAGGTACCAGATCGCCCAGATCAAAAGTCCCCAGAAGACGACCATGCCGATGGCTCCGAGCAGCCACCCCCACCACTGCATCCCTCCGCCCCAGTACCACATCATGGAGACCACCTCCGTGGGTCTCGTGGGCCCGACCTGCTCCCACCCTGGCCTTGGATACCCCAGCCGGGTAGGGTCGGAGGTCCCTCCCCTCCGGGGTGCGTCCCCCGCGCGGTCCGTCCCCTCCGGGGTGCGTCCCCGCGCGGTCCGTCCCCGAGGCCCGCACAGCTCACCGGCCCCGTTGCACGCCGGCTGTGGGTACGACGAGACGTCACCGAGCCGACGAAAGGATCGTTGTCACGCCCACGCCGACGGAGACCCGGGCGCACGGGCCAGCTTCTCCCCGTACCACGGGAAGCCGTCTACAGTCCCGCAACCCCTACCAGCTCGTCCAGCATGGGGTCGATCGCACCGACTGCGATCGAGAAATGACCCTCGCCCTCGATCAAGCGCGCCGCCGCCGCAAGGTCGATCTTGGACGCCCGTCTCGCGTCAGTGGCGGACCCCGACTCCTCAGGGAGCCATTGGATTCCCTCGCCTCGTGACGCCAGAGACGCCCGAGACTCCAGAGACGCCCGAGACGCCAGAGACGCCAGAGACGCCAGAGACGCCAGAGACGGTCGTGGGCATCCCAGGCCCTCGTGCCCAGCGACTCGGCACCGTTCCGGCGATGCCGGCCGCCCACCTGCTGTCACATCGCCGACCTGCACCAAGGTCATCGCCATGGATTCTTCGTCGAGGGTTGGCGACGGGCGGCGACCTCCGCGTCGGTACCTGCGCTCGCCAATTCCATTCCCGTGCGGGTCGGCCTGCGCAGCTCGATGATCACGGCTACGAGCAAGAGCGCTTCGCACGCGCACCCGCCCACTGCTGCGCCGAGCAAACCGATCGGTGGACGCCAGGACCCCTGCAGGAAGTCGATCGGCCCGCTGATGCCCACGGCGTAGCGACGGAGCGTCCCGAGGTACGCGGCGACGGAGGCCACACCCACTCCGATCGTCAGGAACCACGCCGCGTGCGTGCGGACCCACGCGTGTGCCGCAGACCGTTCGAGGAGCGCGACAGACACGAGTGGGATCCCCACCGCGATGGGGAGCCAGTAGCGACCCTGCCCGTCGATACCCAGTCTGTGCTCGACGGAGAAGTCCAAGATGAGTGGCAAGAGCACGACGATGCCGAGCAGGAGGACCAGGGTTCCCGCGCGGCGAGCCCCTGCGCGTGACAGCCCGAGGACGAAGAGGAAAACGACGATGCACAGCCACACGGCGTAGGTGAGCAGAGGGGATGGCGTGCTCTTCCATCCGAAGACCCCCACCATCTGATCGGGCCAAAGCTTTGCGTGGTCGAGCGCGGTGGCGAGGAGCTGGAGGGCGGGCTCGCTGGCTGGCGCGGGGGTGCCGGGCACGAGATCCAAGGAGTGCTGGGCGAGGACCCACCACAGCGCGAACACGCCGCAGGCGACGAGCGGTGGAATCGAGAGACGGGCCGCCCGGCTGCGGAGCACTCCTACGAGAGCGCGCCAGCCGCCGAGGAGGCTCAGGATCACGAGGGTGATCCCCACCCACAGTAAGGAGATGGGGCGGGCAAGAGACAGGAGCGCGATCGCGACGGCAAAGAGCGCGATGAGGCGCGGCGGAGGGTGGTCGGGGTGCTCGAGGACGAGCACGAGCCCGGTCGCCCACAGCAAGATCGCGGAACAGATCTCGAAGCCGCTCGGGTTGACCATGCCGCCGATGAACCACGTCATTGGCGTCGCTGCCACCGCCACCCCGACGAGCAGCAGCTTGCGCTGTGACCACACGGCGATGGCGAGCAGTGCGAGGGAGACGAGGGCCGCGTTCAGCAGCGAGCTCATGAGCCGCATCAGGTAGATGCCGGTCTTCGAGACGAACACGAGCGAGGGGAGCCCGACGATGAGGTAGTACAGCGGTGGGTACCGACCGACGTAGGTGGCGACGTGTACTGTCTTGGTTGAGGTCGTGAGCGCCGGCGCGCAGGACGCAGGCACCGTCAGGTGGAACTTGTCGCACGTTGCGTAGGCGTTCCCTGCGGCGAAGACCGCTGGGATGTGCACCGCGGTGTAGGCGCTCGCGGGACCGTCGATTGTGTATCCGACCACCTCTCCGCGTACTGCTGCCGCGGCATAGGCGACCTGGGTCGGCTCGTCGGGCGAGGCGAAAAGCGGGGTGGCGAGCGACCAGGCTCCGAAGCACAAGAACGTGAGCACGAAGTATGCCGCGAACAGCATCCCCACGGTACCGAAGCGTTGTTCTGCGCGACTGACGCGCCGCTTACGGAGCGGACGCGTGACACGCGAGATCGGAGGCGTTGTCAGCTGCAGCACGACACTCGCTTGGTGGCCGAGGATACTTCGTACAGGTCATCGGGTTTGTGCCCAAGGAGCACGAAGCCGTCTCGAACCCAGCTCATCGTTGTCCGTCGGCACGGTCTCCGAGCAGTGGGCAGGCTCCTTGCATCCGCCGGAGCCTACTTGTGGGACGGCAATGCCGAGATAGCGCGGGTTCCCCTGCGGACGCTCGACATCCTGCCCAGTTGGTCGCGGGAGCGACGGCGGGAGAAACCGGAGATCGCGTCATGGAAGCGGCTGTGACGGTTGTCGATACGCTCATCTGCGACTTCGTCGCCTACCGCCGGGCGCTCGCGCCGTGCAGATCGAGCCGCCTGCGGCCCGCTCTCGCCGCCCATCTCGGTGCGCGGCGCGCGTCGTGGAGGAATTGGTTCAGACCACGGCGCCGTCGTGCCCCGGGGTCGCCCCTCTCGAGCGCTCGATGAGTTGGTGGGCCGCCCGGGTCTCGATCCCGGCACCTTGGGATTAAAAGTCCCCTGCTCTTCCGGATGAGCTAGCGGCCCGGGACTGCAAGAAAACCTACAAGAAAACGCGCGAGACAATGCCGGGGTACCAGCCCGGCGGTCGGACAGTCCGTGAGCTGCCCACGGACGCAACCACCCAGCTGACCCGCGACCTCGGCGACTGCGACCCCGAGGCCCACACCGATGCCCCCCTGGAGGAGGAACAGGGTCCCGATCGTCGGGATCCGCCGGTACCCGGTGGCATAGAGATCGAGATAGACCGCCGCCGAGGCCCACAGCAGGCTGATGCCGCCCACTGTGAGGGCGTAGCGCGCCAATTCGAGTCGTGCGGTCGTGCCCAGCGTCATCGATCCGGTGCCGCAGAGCTCTACGGATGTCACCTGGCCTGATCCTCCGAGGTGCATGAGCCTGCACCGGACCTCATCATCTGCACCGCACCGGTCACGAGGCCGATGTCTTCCAGCCCGGGAAGGCGGTCGATTTGTCGATCAAGGCGGGCTGCGACCTTTTCGCCGTCGGCATCGCCAAAGAGGTGATGGACGAGGAAGCGGACCTCTTCTCTCGGCATGAGACCGGAGCCCACCGGGCGCCAGTAGCGTCGCAGCAACGAACGCGTCACCCGTTGCGCCGCAGGGCTCTCGGCGAGGCGACGGCGGGCCTGGCCGGCGTAGAAGTCGATGTGACGTCCTTCTTGCTTCATGATGCGGCGGAGCAACTCGGCCAAGACGGGGTGGCCTGCCTTGGCCGCCAGTCGTCCGTAGCCGGCCTGCGTGGTCCATTCGTTGACCGCTCCCCAGGTCATGTGCACCGTGACCATGTGGGAACTCACCGCCGAGCCGGCGAGGTAGAGAAGGGGTCGCATCCGGTCGACACGGGGGAGCGCCCGACGGGTCGCCTTCACGCTCGGGAACCCGGCGAGCTCTCCGTGGGCTGTGAGCACGCGCGCGATCGCCTCACCGTGCCAGTGCTCCTCGTAGCTCCAGCAGGTGAGGAAGGCCGTCACCTCGGGATCGGCGTGCGCTCTCGTGACGAGGAGGTCTCGCAGATAGCACACCGTGTGGCTCTCGACGTCGTGCATGTAGCGCAGACAGCGCAGGCTGTCCGCGTCCAGTGGGTGGTCGACGAAGGAGCCGAAGTCGATGTCCTCGAGATTCAACCGAGTCGACCGATCGATCAGGGCCTCGAGCTTGCTGGTCATGGTCGTTCTCCGGAGCGATGGACCCCGCCGGATGCCGCGCTGCTCGTTCAGCCATGTCAGAGCGAGATCCGCGTCCTCCGAAAGTTCGAGCTCCTCGGGTGACGGCGCGCCCAGGGAGCGTGATTCCACTTCACCGCAGGCGCGGGCGTCCCCCCTCACCGCGTACGGGGGCAAGGGGGGACGTCGGAGCTGCTCGTCAGCGAGGTGATGTCAACCCGAGGTGCGAAGCCGACGGCGCACGGCGAGCATGCCAGCGCCGACGACGAGGAGGCCGCCGCCGGCCCCAAAGAGGGCGCCGTCCTGGACCCCTGCCGTCGAGCCGCCGCCGGTCTGAGGGGCGCCGGTCGGCACGCTCGTCATCTGGGAAGCGGCGAGCGATCCGCAGAGCGCCGGCGCCGTCGCGTCCATGGGGAGCTTTGTCGTTCCCGGGACTGTGCTCTTGAGGGTGGCCCCCGCCTTGGGGGCCGTGTTCGGTGTGAGGCCGTGTACGACGATCACCGCGTTGTTCTCGTCGATCGCCTTCATCGTTGTCGCGTTGAGGGTGATGGTGCGGCTGTATGTGTAGCTCGCCCCCTTCGGCGCGATTGTGATTGTCGCGCCCTTTGTGGCTGTGGTGCCCCCGGGTGTGACCGAAAGAGTGGTCAAGATCCCGCCGTATGTCGGGGCGGCGTCGCCGACGCTGATGACCCCTGTCGTTGTCTTGGTCGATGTCGTGGGGCAGACGCCCTTGGCGAGGCCGTGGATGTGCTGGACGTGGGGGAAGGGCTTGCCTGTGAAGGCGGCGGCCAGACCTTGCACGTGCTCGGTGATCGTGGCGACGTCTCCGTTCAAAACAAGCTTGAGTGTCCCTGACGCACTCGTCTGGCCGTTCTTCGGGACCGGCTTGAGGGTGGCCATGTAGGTCTTGGCCCCCAGTGTCTGGGCGCCTGCGACCGTCGGCATCGTCGCACCGAGCCCGAGCAGCGCCAAGCCTGCTGCCCCGATGGCGACGCACGCTGCTTTCAAGATTTCGTTTCTGCCGTGCATGGTGGGTGGGTCCTTTCTCGTGGTCCGTTGGATGCTCGGAGGGTTCTCCGGCGCAGCTGGGCACTGCGGATGACGAAAGTGTTCGATCCCGTTGCAGCCGAAACCGAGGCGGCGGCGGTCGTCGGTCGGACGGTCATCCGACCAGCTGCTCGGTTCCGGAGATAGGAGGACGACGCCGCGTCTTGGCGGAGGTGGGAGAGCAGAGGACGCGGATCTACGACGAAGGGAGGCTTCCTGTGAGGCGACGGAGTGGGTGGAGGAGCACGAAGGTGTCCGTTTCTCTCGCGGTGGGGTCGCTCGTCCTTGTCGCGGGAGGCGGGAGCGCGATCGGGGTCGCCGTCGCCTCCCAGCAGCACGCCCCGCAGCCCACGGCTCAGGCTGCCGGCACGACGGGTCCTGCGCACGCCGAACGCGGGAGAAAGAGCGCCACCGCGTCGAAGCGCGCCGACTCCTCGCCTCACGGTACCGAGGTCGGGCCGACCCTTCCGGCATCCGTGCCGCTGTCGATCACCATCCCGTCCATCGGCGTCCATTCGGCTCTTCTCGAGCTTGGGATGAACGCCGACGGCACCATCCAGGTGCCGCCGTTGGGTGACACACCTGAGACCAACGACGCTGCCTGGTTCGACGGGTCTCCGACCCCTGGATCCCTCGGGCCGTCGATCATCGAGGGACACATCGACTCGGCGTACCAGGGCCCATCGGTCTTCTTCCGCCTCGGCGCGCTGGTCCCCGGGGACAGGGTGGACGTGACGCTAGCCGACGGGACGGTCGCCATCTTCAGCGTGACCGGGGTGCGCCAGTACGCCAAGACGGACTTCCCGACGAGCGTCGTGTACGGCAACACGAACTTCGCAGCGTTGCGCCTTATCACCTGCGGGGGGGCGTTCGACTACACAACCGGCCACTACCTGTCCAACACGGTGGTCTTCGCCTCGCTCACCTCGTCGCGTCCCGCACCGAGCCCGCCGCCGCCCGCCTCCCTTACGCCTGGGGGCACCAGGTAGACGCCGGCGTCGGCGCTCCGGGAGTCTCGCTCCGTGCTTCAGGCATGACGTTTGTCATCCGCCCCGAGGGTCCGCTCCGTAGTCGGAGTGGGACAACGAACCCGCCGGCTCAGGGCCGGCTTCGACCGAGAGGAGCCGCCGTGACCGATGGAAGCGTGCTCCAGGCTGCGGACGCCCAGGATGGGACGGAGGCGCCTAGGGCGTGGATCCCGCGCGTGCGGGGAGCGCACCGGGGGCCGGTCGTCACCCGAAGGACCCTGCAGGTCGCGCTCGCTTTCTTCTGGCTGCTCGACGGTGCACTCCAGCTCCAGCCGTTCATGTTCACCCGCGGGTTCGCCGATCACGTGATCGCACCGACGGCCAGCGGACAGCCGGGATTCGTGGTCGCGGCCGTGCACTGGTCGGCTTCGCTCATCCTCGGCCATCGGATCGCCCTGGATGCCCTTTTCGCCGCGGTTCAGCTGGCGATCGGTGCCGGGTTGTTGTTCCGCCGGACCGCCCGGCCAGCCATCGTCGGGTCGGTCGTCTGGTCCCTCGGCGTCTGGGTGCTTGGCGAAGGCCTCGGGGGTCTCGCCGGCGGGACGGCGACCTTTCTCACCGGGGCCCCGGGTGCGGTGATCCTGTACGCGCTTATCGGGTTGGCGGCATGGCCACGCCTCGGGACCGAGGGCCGAGCGGCGCTCGCCTCGAAGACGAGCCGCCTTGGATCCCGGGTGGCCATGCTCTTCACCCGGGTCGACGACGAACGTCCCGCCCGCTGGGTCCCTGTCACCTGGGCAGGGTTGTGGGGCCTGTTCGCCGTGCTCCAAGCCCTGCCGGCCAACGGTTCTGCTGATGCCCTGGCGAGCCAGCTAGGAGCGAACGTCTCATCCGCGCCCACCTGGTTGGCACATGCAGACCGAACCCTCGCCGCCTCCGTTGCCCACGCAGGGGCCTGGCCACTCGGCGCGCTGGTCGCTCTCTACGCGGTTATCGCGGTCTTCGGGCTTCGGCAGGGAACTCCACGCAGATCTGCCGCCGTGGCCGGTATCGTCGCCGCGCTGGCCGCTTGGGTGCTCGGTCAGGCGTTCGGACAGATCCCGACCGGGATGGGAACCGACCCCAACGCAGGGCCACTCGTCGCTCTGCTCGGGATCGCGCTCTTGGGCCGCGTCCGCGCCTCCCCTGTCGCCGTTGGTGGACGCGCCGAGGATGCGGCACCCCGAGCCCAGCGCCGGCTCGAGGCGGCGTGACGGGCGCCCGTCCGCGGTCATGACGACAATCGACTGGACAAAGGATGCGCGCGCCGGCATCCGGCGAGACGCTTCCGTCGGCCACGATGGGCAGCTTGGCGCCGGGTGTTTCTCGACCCACTCCGGCATCAGCAGCGACAGGACTTGGCCCGACTCGGCGACGGAATGGGAGGATCGCCGGGTGGGCCGAGGCGTTTCTCAGCCAGAGGAGGCGGGAACGTTCGCCGAGCTGGGAGACGCACAGCTGGTCGTCGCCGTCGCTCGTGCCGACGACCGGGCGCTCGCCGAGCTCTACCGCCGCTACGGCCGGCCTGTCTACGGGCTTGCCCGCAGGCTGCTCGCCGACGGCAGCGAGGCCGAAGACGTCACCCAGGAGGTGTTCGTCCACCTCTGGGAGCATCCCGAGCGCTTCGACCCAGGGCGCGGCTCGTTGCGCACCTACCTTCTCACCAAGACCCACTCCCGGGCAATCGACCTGGTCCGCTCCCGCGCCTCGCGCCTCCGCAGAGAAGAGCGTGACGCCAGGAGCGCTTCGGTCGTCACCTCGGACCTCGAGCGCGAGATCTGGGACCTGGCAGTGGCGGACCGGATGTCGAGAGCGCTGAGCGCCCTGCCACAGGCCGAACGCTCGGCCATCGAGCTCGCGTACTTCGGGGGCCACACCTACCGGGAGGTGGCTGACATCCTGTCCGAGCCCGAAGGTACGGTGAAGAGTCGCATCCGCAAGGGCCTCCAGCGACTGCGTACGGTGATGGACAAGGTGGAGGGCCACGATGATCGCCGATCCTGAGCACGATCGGGTGGTGGACTTGCTCGGCGTGTACGCGCTCGACGCAGTCGAACCCGACGAGAGCTTGATCGTTGAAGCGCACCTGGCAACGTGCCCGAGGTGCAGCGTCGAGCTCGCTGGGCTGCGCCACGTCGCAGCCGACCTGGCGGTCGCCGCTGGACTCGAGACCGAGCAGCCGCCGCCCGAAGTATGGGGTCGGATCGTGTCGGGCATCAGCCCCCGCTCTGGTTCATCCGCGCCGAGTCCTGCCCCGATCGTGGATTCGAAAGACGGGTCTCGACGGAGGACTCGCCGGCGATGGGCTGGCCGCCGCCCCGTCTGGATAGTCGGTGCCGTAGGTGCCGCTGCTGCAGCCCTCATCGCTGCCCTCGCCATTGGGCTCGTGCACACCGAAGATCAGGTGCACGACTTGCGGTCGGCCCTCTCCGGCCGTGGGTCGCAGGCGGCGGTGCAGGCCGCCCTCTCCAGCCCGGGCCACCGGGTGGTCGACCTTCGGTCGAGCGACGGCACCGAGTTGGCGGAGGTCGTCGTGCGGCGCGACGGGGCGGGCTACATCGTTCACTCGACGATGTCGAGGCTCGGGACCGCCAAGACCTATCAGCTCTGGGCCAGCATCAACGGTCAGCCGATCTCCCTCGGCCTGCTCGGTCGCCTCCCAGTCTCGGGGAGTGCTTTCAGCCTCGGCACTGCGGCACCGAAGGTCCGCGAGCTGATGGTCACGATCGAACCCGCTGGGGGCGTACCGACGCCGGACCGATCTCCCGTCGCCACCGCTGCCCTGTCGATCTCGTGAGGCACGAGCCGACGGCAGCAGCTACAAGGGGGGGCGGGTCCGCTCCCCCACCGAGCGAGTTGTTCCTCCATCTCCGGGACGCCGTCCCGGGGCGACACGTGGGCGGTGGCCTACGCCAAGGCGTGTGCCGACTCGGTGCCCTCACTGAAGGCGTGCGCCGAGACGCAGACGGGGGCACGATGGAGGGTCTGGACCACCCTGGGAACGGTGGAGACCCGTGCGCTTGGAACCGATGGCGGGTCTTTGCAAGGCATAGCAGATGCAAATAGTGCTCCGATAGGCCCCCTTTCTGGTGTTGTACGAACAGGTGTT
>JAKATJ010000006.1:0-48539 GCA_021828005.1 Actinomycetes bacterium
CCTGCTCCGCGTGGCGCGCGCTTGGGTCGCCCCGCTCCGCGTGGCGTCATTCCCGCTCGACCAGCGCCACGGCGAAGCACGCGATCCCCTCCGCCCGCCCGATTGCGCCCAGCCCTTCGCCTCGCGTGGCCTTCACCGACACGGGCGCATCGACGATCGTCGAGAGAGCCTCGACCATCCCCGGCACGAAGGTGGCCAACCGCGGCCGTTCCGCCACCACGGTGCAATCCACGTTCAGCACCTTGTACCCTGCACCGGCGACGAGCGTCACGACCTCAGCGAGGAGGAGCGCGCTGTCGGCGCCGGCGTACCGGGGGTCGGTGTCCGGGAAGTGCTGGCCGAGGTCCCCGAGCCCTGCCGCGCCGAGGAGCGCGTCGCAGAGCGCGTGCGCGAGGGCGTCCCCGTCGCTGTGGCCCGCGAGGCCCTCGGCGCCCTCCACCTCGACGCCCCCGAGCACGAGCCGGCGCGACGGGTCCTCCGAGAAGCGGTGGACGTCGAAACCCTGCCCGACCCGCAACGTCACCACGCACCGCCACGTGCGAGATGCTCGAGGAGCTCGAGGTCCGACGGCACCGTGAGCTTCACGTTGCGGGGGTCGCCAGGGACGACACGCACGGTGCCGCCGACCGCCTCGACGAGCGCCGCGTCGTCGGTCGCGTCGCCCCCTGCGGCGTGCGCCCGGCGCAGCACCGATGCGCGGAACGCCTGGGGGGTCTGCACCGCGACGATCGCGCTGCGGTCCACGGTGCCCGTGACGGTCGACCCGTCGGCGCCGACCCGCTTCAGCGTGTCGGAGACCGCGAGGCCGCAGACGACTCCGTCGACGTCCGAGCGCGAGAGCGGAGCCACGACCGCTGCGAACAGCGCGGGAGAGGCGAGCGGCCGCGCGGCGTCGTGGACCACCACGACCGCCGCGCCCGACGGCACGCACGCGAGGCCCTCACGCACAGACCCCGAGCGCGTCTCGGCGCCGGCGACGACGACGTCGGCTCCGAGCGAGCGGGCGCGTGCCACGTCGCGTGCCGGCACGACCAACACGACCCCGTCGGTGGCCCTGCGTGCGGCGGCGACGGACCACTCGATCACAGGGCGGCCTGCGAGGGGCTCGAACTGCTTCGGCCGCCCGAACCGCGAACCCGCTCCCCCCGCCACGACGATCGTCCACACGCCCCACGCTCGTGTGCCGTCTGGGGCCGAGGCGTCAGGGGTGCGCACGCCAGCGCGTCGTTCGTCGTCGGTTACGGCAGTGCCTCGTTCAGTCGCTGCTCGGCGGTCTCCTCGTCGACGCCGAGCGCGAACGTGAGCTCGGACACGAGGATCTGTCGCGCCCGGCTCAGCATGCGCTTCTCGCCCGCGGAGAGGCCCTTGTCCTTGTCGCGGATCGACAGGTTCCGCACCACTTCGGCTACCTGATAGATGTCGCCGGAACGCAGCTTCTCGGAGTGGTTCTTGTACCGGCGGGACCAGTTGGTCGGCATGCGCGCTTCCTTCTTGCGAAGGACGGCGAAGACCTCCTCGACCTCTTCGTCGTTGATCACCTCGCGCAGGCCGACACCTTCGGTGTTGTCCGCCGGGACCATCAGCGTCAGGTCGCCGTACGCGAGGCGCAGCACCAGGTACTCGCGCTTCTGGCCGAAGGCCACCTTGGTCTCCCGCTTCTCCACGACGGCTGCGCCGTGGTGGGGGTACACGACCTTGTCACCGACCTCGAACACCGGACTCCTTGCACTTCTCGACGACGGGACACGGCGTCACCGGGGCGGCGGCAGCTCCATGCTGCCGGCACAGACGGGGACCGGCGGTCAACTATTGTACCGGATCGCGAGCGGCCGCCGGCCCCGGGCCGTCGGGGACGCACACATTCAGGGGAGCCTGCGAGCGGCCAACTTAACGCGTCATTCGTAGCGTTCGAGGATGCTCGCCTCGACCATCCTCGACAGGCCCTCCTTCACCGTCCGGGCCTTCGCCTCGCCAACCCCGCCCACCTTCTCCAGTTCGACGAGGGTCGCCTGCAAGATCTGCGGAAGGGTGACGAACCGCTCCACGATCCGCTCGATGATCGAGTCGGAGACCCGCGGCAGACGGTGGAGGAGCCGGTACCCGCGTGCTTCGACCGGCAGGTCCAGCGCACCGGGCACGGGGTCGAAGCCCAGCACCCCGGCGACCGCGATCCTGCCGAGCAGGTCCTCGTGGCTGAGGCCGTGCAGCACCGCGAGCGCGGCGTCCGCACGCTGCTTGAGCATCAGGACGTGCCGGTCGCGTCGCCGGTCGGCGACACGCCCGTCGTGGCAGGGCCCTGCTGCACCCCCCTCCGGGGTCTCCGCGCTCTCGTCGGCCACCACGTAGTCGAGCGCGACGAGCCGAAGCGTCTCTTCGACGCCGGCCCCGAGCTCTTCGATCTGCAGCCGGATGAGCCGGCCGTCCTCGCCGAGCTCGACGAGGTACCCCTCGACCTCCTCGGTGAACCGCACCACCATCTCGCCGGGCTGGAGGACGGCGACGACGTCGTTGACCGAGACGCTGTCTTCCACTTCGAGCGTCGAGAGCAGCGCGAGCGCGACGTCGTAGCGGGACTTGAACCGCTCCACCGCGGCGATGGCCTGGCTGGCCCGGTCGATCAACCGGCCCGGCTGCCGCAGCGTGTGGCGGGCAGCGCCCCTGTAGACGGTGACGGTTGCCATCGCCTCTGACACGGTCACCACCGGGACGTCCAGGGAGCGGGCGACCCGTTCGGCCGTCCGGTGCCGCGTGCCGGTCTCACTCGTCGGGATCGACGCGCGGGGCATCAGGTGGACGTTGGCCCTGGCGATGCGCGAGCAGTCGGCGGTGAGCACGATCGCGCCGTCCATCTTCGCGAGCTCGGACAACCGCTGGGGCGTGAACTCGGCGTCGAGCAGGAAGCCCCCGGTGCAGATGGCGAGAACGGCCGCGTCGTCCCCCAACACCACGAGCGCCCCGCGCTTGGCCTGCAGGACCCGGTCGAGCCCCTGTCGCAGCGGCGTCCCGGGCGCGACGAGCTCCAGCGCGTCCAGCAGCGCGTCGCTGTGGTCGGCCACCGCTGCATCGTACCGGCGCAGGGCCTGCGCAGCGGCCGCGCGACGGCCCCGCCGGGCGCTCGCGCTCAGTCCGAGGAGCCGCTCCCGGCCAGCTCCATCGGCGGCGGCTCGACACCCTCCACGGCACGGAACACGAGGTGGAGGCCGTCGTGCCCGTCGCCGGGCTCTGCGTCGACGTCCACGACGATCGTCTCTCCCACCCGGAAGTCCTTCCACAAGATCCGCTCGGAGAGCGGGTCCTCGACCAGCTGCTGGATCGCACGGCGCAGCGGGCGGGCGCCGAGCTGCGGGTCGTACCCCTTCTCGGCAAGGAACGCCCGCGCGTGCGCGGTCAGCTCGAGCCCGAGCCCTTGGCCCGAGAGCTGCTCCCTCGTGCGGTTCACCATGAGATCGACGATCTCCATGACCTCTTCCCTGCTGAGCTCGTGGAAGACGATGACCTCGTCGATGCGGTTCAGGAACTCGGGCCGGAAGTGCGCCTTCAGCGCGTCGTGCACCTTCGCCTTCATCTTCTCGTAGGTGACAGCCTCGGACGTCTTCTGGAAGCCCACCGACGCCTTGCGCAGGTCTGCGGTCCCGAGGTTGGACGTCATGATCAGCACGGTGTTCTTGAAGTCGACAGAGCGCCCCTGGGCATCGGTCAGCCGCCCGTCCTCGAGGATCTGGAGCAGGGCGTTGAACACGTCGGGGTGCGCCTTCTCCACCTCGTCGAACAGGACCACGGAGAAGGGCTTGCGCCGCACCGCCTCGGTGAGCTGGCCACCCTCTTCGTAGCCGACGTAGCCCGGAGGCGAGCCGACGAGACGGGACACCGTGTGCTTCTCCATGTACTCGCTCATGTCGAGCTGGATCAGCGCGTCCTCGTCGTCGAAGAGGAACTCCGCGAGCGTCTTGGCGAGCTCGGTCTTTCCCACGCCCGTCGGGCCGAGGAAGATGAACGAGCCGCTCGGGCGCTTGGGGTCCTTCAAGCCCGCGCGCGTCCTCCGGATCGCACGGGCGAGCGCCTTCAGCGCCTCTTCCTGGCCGATCACCCGCTTGTGGAGCTCGTCTTCCATCCGGAGGAGCTTGGCGGTCTCCTCCTCGGTGAGGCGGTAGACGGGGATCCCCGTCCAGTTCGCCAGCACTTCGGCGACGACGTCCTCGTCGACGACGTCGAAGAGGTCCACCCCCTCCGCGCGCCACTCTGCCTCCATCGCCTCCTTGCGGGACAGCCGGTCGGACTCCTGCTCGGCGAGCCTCTTCGCCTGCTCGAACGCGCCCCGGCCGATCGCGGCTTCTTTGTCCTGGCGCAGCCGGTTGATCTCCTCATCGAGCTTCTTGTGGCCGGGCGGGGTGGTCATCCGCCTGATGCGCAGCCGGCTGCCCGCCTCGTCGATGAGGTCGATCGCCTTGTCGGGGAGGAAGCGGTCAGAGAGGTACCGGTCCGCGAGGTTGGCCGCGGCGACGAGCGCCTGGTCGGTGATCGTGACCGCGTGGTGCGACTCGTACCGGTCTCGCAGCCCCTTCAAGATGTCGATGGTGAGCGCGACGGACGGCTGGCTCACCTTCACCGGCTGGAAGCGCCGCTCGAGGGCCGCATCCTTCTCGAGGTGCTTGCGGTACTCGTCGAGCGTCGTGGCGCCGACGGTCTGGAGCTCGCCGCGCGCGAGCATCGGCTTGAGGATCGACGCGGCGTCGATCGCTCCCTCGGCCGCACCCGCGCCCACCAGAGTGTGGAGCTCGTCGATGAACAAGATGATGTCGCCGCGCGTGCGGATCTCCTTCAGCACCTTCTTCAGGCGCTCCTCGAAGTCGCCCCGGTACCGGCTCCCCGCGACCAGCGCGCCGAGGTCGAGGGTGTAGAGCTGCTTCCCCGCGAGCGTCTCGGGCACCTCGTTCGTGACGATCCGCTGGGCGAGGCCCTCGACGATCGCCGTCTTGCCCACGCCGGGCTCGCCGATGAGCACGGGGTTGTTCTTCGTCCGGCGGGACAGCACCTGCATGACCCGCTCGATCTCCTTCTCGCGCCCGATGACCGGGTCGAGCTTGCCGTCGCGGGCGAGCTGCGTCAGGTTCCGGCCGAACTGGTCGAGAACCGGCGATCCCGATGGCGCGTCGCTCGACGACTGCCCCGCACCCGCGCCGACCGACTCCTTGCCCTGGTAGCCGGACATGAGCTGGATCACCTGCTGGCGGACGCGCCCCAGGTCTGCGCCCAGGCTCTGGAGCACCTGGGCTGCGACCCCTTCCCCCTCGCGCACCAGGCCGAGGAGCATGTGCTCGGTGCCGATGTAGCTGTGCCCGAGCTGCAACGCCTCGCGCAGCGACAGCTCGAGCACCTTCTTCGCGCGGGGGGTGAAGGGGGGGGAGCCGCTCGGAGCGCTGCCGGCCATGCCGATCGTCTCCTCCACCTTCTCGCGCACCGCTGTGAGCGTGATGCCCAGCGACTCGAGCGCCTTCGCCGCGACCCCCTCACCCTCGTGGATCAGGCCCAGGAGGATGTGCTCCGTCCCGATGAAACTGTGGTTCAAAAGGCGCGCCTCTTCCTGCGCCAACACAAGCACACGCCGTGCCCGGTCGGTGAAGCGTTCGAACACGTGACCGCCTCCGTACTGGCTCGTTACCTAGGACTGGAGTGTACCCGTAGGGTCCTACCCGCCCGCCGCGCGCCTCACGGCGCCTCCGCGCCGGCCGCGGCGGCGGCCCCGGGTCCAGCGCGCGAATGCCCAGCTCATCGGGCGCTCACCGATCCCGCACGCGCCGACACGGCGGGGCAGTGACCGCGCCCACGGGCCACGGCCGCGCCCGCGGCGACGGGCGCGACGACGGGCGCGCCGACGGGCGCGACCGCGCACGCGGGCCACGACCGAGCCGGCCGGAAGTGTTCCCGGCCCGCACCCGTCGCGTAACGTGCGGGTCGTGAATGCCACGGAGGCCCTCGGTCTCCCCATGGTCGACGAGGAGCTCGAGCGTCTCGAGCCTTTGCTCGCCGGATCGGTGATGACGGGAGACAGCTTCCTCGACGACGTGACGACCCACCTCATCGCGGCGGGCGGCAAGAGGCTCCGGCCGGCCCTCGCTCTCGTCGCCGCCACGCGCGGCGAGCGCAAGGCGTCGGAGCAGGACCTCCTCGGGGGGGTGGCCGTCGAGCTCGTGCACCTGGCGTCGCTCTACCACGACGACGTCATCGACGAAGCGAGCGTCCGGCGCAGCGTCGAGAGCGTGAACAGCCGGTACGGCAACCTCATCGCGATCGTCGCGGGCGACTACCTGCTCTCGCGCTCCGCGGCGATCGCCGCCGCGCTGGGCACCGAGGTCGCCGGCCTCCTCGCGACAACCCTCGGGCAGCTCTGCGAGGGCCAGATCGTCGAAGTCCGGTCCTGCTTCAAGACGGACCGGAGCGAAGGCGACTACTTCGCCGCGATCGCCGGGAAGACGGCGGCACTCATGTCGGCCTCCTGCCGGATCGGCGCGCTCACGAGCGGGGCGCGCCGGGACGAGGTGGACGCGTTCACCCAGTTCGGGCGTGCGTTGGGGATGGTCTTCCAGCTCCGCGACGACGTCCTCGACGTCGTCGCGGACGACGGCGAGCTCGGGAAGCCGCCTGGCCAGGACCTCGCGGAGGGCGTCTACACGCTCCCGGTCCTGCTCGCGCTGCGCGACCCCGACGCCGGCCCCGAGCTCCGGACTCTCCTCGGCCAGCCGCTGGGCCAGCCCGAGCGGGAGAAGGCGCGCTCGATCGTGAGCGAGTCCAAGGCGATCGAGAAGACGGTCGCGGTCGCGCGCCGCCACGTCGCCGACGCGCTGGTGGCGACCGAGGGAACCGGTCCTCCGCGCGTCGCGGTCGGGCTCGCGCGTCTCGCCAGGTCGCTCCTGGACGACCTGCCGGGCTGAGGGTCAGGCCCGGCTGCCCGGGCGGCCCGCAGCCGTCTTGCTCTCGGAGCCCGCAGCGCCCTGCCGGCTCTCCGCGGCACCATCTTCGCCTTCGGCGTGCTCGGGCCGCATCATCGGGAAGGAGATCACCTCCCTGATGTGCGCGACGTCCGAGAAGAGCATCGCCAGACGGTCGATGCCGAGCCCGAGCCCCCCAGTCGGAGGGAGCCCGTGGCCGAGCGCGCGGACGTAGTCGGTGTCGACGAGCATCGCCTCCTCGTCGCCTTGCTCGCGCGCCCCGGCCTGCTCTTCGAAGCGGGCGAGCTGCTCGGCAGGGTCGACGAGCTCGCTGAACGCGTTGACGAGCTCGCGCCCCGCGACCACCTGCTCGAAGCGCTCCGCGAGCATCGGGTCGTCACGGTGGACGCGGGCGAGCGGCGAGACCTCCTTCGGATAGTCGTGCACGAAGACCGGTTCCCACAGCTCGCCCTCGGTCGTCTTCTCGTAGAGCTCGAGCAGGAGCTTCCCCGGCCCCCAGCTGCGGGCGACCTCCACCCCCTGGTCACGCGCCCACCTCGCCAGTGTCTCTCGCGGCGTGCGCACGCTCACGTCGAGACCCGTCTTCTCGGCGACGAGCTCGGTCAGGGTCGCGCGGCGCCACGGGGGCGTGAGGTCGAGCGACCTCCCCTGGTACGTGAGCGACGTGGTTCCGAGGATGTCGCGCGCGAGGCCGGGCACGAGCTCCTCCACGAGCGCCATCATGTCGTGGTAGTCGGCGTAGGCCTGGTAGAGCTCGAGCGTCGTGAACTCGGGGTTGTGGCGCGGCGACAAACCCTCGTTGCGGAACAGCCGGCCGATCTCGAACACCTTCTCGAAGCCGCCCACGACGAGCCGCTTCAAGTAGAGCTCCGGCGCGATCCGCAGGTAGACGTCCATGTCGAGGGCCCGGAAGTGCGTGACGAACGGGCGCGCGTGCGCTCCGCCGGGGATCGGGTGCAGGATCGGCGTCTCGACCTCCACGAACCCCATGTCCCACAGACGCTCGCGCATGCGGCGCACCAGCTGGCTGCGCAGGGCGAGCACGCGCCGGGCATCGGGGCTCGTCCACAGGTCCACCTCGCGCTGGCGGAACCGCGTCTCCACGTCGGTCACACCCCGCCATTTGTCGCCGAAGGGAAGGCGCGCTTCGGCGAGCAGCACCCAGTCGGCGATCTTCACGGAGACCTCGCCGCGCCGGGTACGCACCACCTCGCCGCGCGCGCCCACCCAGTCGCCGAGCCGCAGCCGGGTGAACGCCTGGAAATCGCGGGTCACCCCGTCGAGCGCGAAGAGCTGCACGGCGCCCGAGGAGTCGCGAAGCTCGGCGAAGGCGAGCTTCCCCTGGGGTCGCGAGAACATGACCCGTCCTGCGACCGACACTGCGTCGCCGGACTCTTCTCCGGGGGCGAGACCGCCGAAGCGCGCGACCACCTCCGAGGCCGTCGCCGTCTGGTCGAACCGGTAGGGAACTGTCGTCACGCGCCCCGCGCCTCCGGGCCGACGTTGCGCTCGTAGACAAGCCGCAGGCCGTGCAGCGTGAGCCACGGCTCGACGTGCTCGATCGTCTCGGCGTGGGGGGCGACGAGCTGGCTGAGCCCGCCCGTCGCGACGACCGTCGCGCCCCCGAGCTCGGCGACGATGCGACGGCACATGCCGTCGACCTGCGCCGCGAATCCGTACAGCGCGCCGGACTGGATCGATTCGGCCGTCGAGCGCCCGATCGCCGAGCGGGGCTCGACGAGCTCGACCCGGCGGAGTCCGGCCGCATGCTGGAAGAGCGCCTCCAAGCTGATCGCTACTCCCGGAACGATGGCCCCGCCGAGGTACTCGCCCGTGGCCGAGATGGCGTCGAAGGTGGTGGCCGTGCCGAGGTCGACCACGACGCACGGGCCGCCGTAGAGGTCGAGCGCACCAATGGCGTTCGCGACGCGGTCCGCGCCGACGTCCTTCGGGTTGTCGTACCGCACCGGCATGCCGCTCCTCGTGCCCGGCCCGAGCACGACGCAGGGCACGCCGCCGAACCAGCGGGCTGCAGTCTGTCGCAGCTCTCCGGTCACCGCCGGCACCGAGGAGCAGATCGCGAGGCCGTCGACGTTCGCGGCGACGTCGAGGCCCTCCAGGTCGAGGATCTGAGTGAACAGCACCGCGTACTCGTCGGGCGTCCTCGAGGGCACCGTGGACAGCCTCCAGTGGTGCGTGAGGTCCCGCCCGTGCTGGTGCTCGGCGCCGATGCCGAACCCGATGCCGGCGTGCGGCAGCGACTCACGCTCTTCGGGGCTCCGAGCGAACAGGCCGATCACGGTCTCGGTGTTGCCGACGTCGACGGCGAGCAGCAACCTTCAGCCCTCCGTGCGGGCCGGGGGGTCGCATCGTCGGTCCGGCGAGCCGGCGCGTACGGCGATGACCTGCCGGCAGCGCCACCCCTCCGCCGCCTCGGGGAAGTCCGAGCGCGTGTGCGCCCCGCGGCTCTCCTCCCGGCAAGCGGCCGCGCCAAGGAGGGCGCGCGCGACGTCTGCGAGGTTCGCGAGCTCCCGCGACGCGACGTCCGAGCCCGTGGCCCGGGCCGCGACCTCCTCGACGGCCGCCGCTGCAGCAGCCAGCGACGCGGCGCTGCGCATCACGCCCGCGCCGGCGGTCATCGCGGACTGCAAGACGCTCAACGGCTTCGTGGCGTCGAGGGCGGACCGGACGGGGGGCCTCCCGCCGGACAGCGGGCCTTCGAGCAGCCGCGGGGCGCCGGACAGCGGGCCTTCGAGGGGCAGCTCGAGCAGCCGGACCGGGATCTCCGCCGGTGCGCGGAGCGATCCGAGCACGCCGGTGGGGCTCGATCCGGCGCCCCCGGCGATGGCCTCGGCCACCCGGGCGCCGAAGACCATCCCCTCGAGCAGCGAGTTGGACGCGAGGCGGTTGGCGCCGTGGACGCCGGTGCACGCCGCTTCCCCCGCGGCCCACAGCCCCTCGAGCGCCGTCGCTCCCCACAAGTCGGTCACGACCCCGCCGGATACGTGGTGAGCGGCAGGCGCCACGGGCAGCCAGTCCCGCGTGGGATCGAGCCCGACTGCGCCAAGCGAGGCGGCGATGGTCGGGAACCGCGCCTCGAACCGCTCGAGCCCCGTCGCGTCCAGCCAGAGGTGCTCCACGCCCTGCTCGGCCATCCTCGCGGCCATCGCCCTGCTCACCACGTCGCGAGGGGACAGCTCGTCGCAGAACCGGTCGCCCTCCCTGTCCCGCAGGAGCGCTCCGTGGCCGCGTAGCGCCTCGGAGAGGAGCGGGCGCGGCATGAGCGGGTGGTGGAGCGCCGTCGGGTGGAACTGGACGAACTCGACGTCCGCCACCGGGACGCCCGCCCGCAACGCCATCGCGATGCCGTCCCCCGTCGCCTCGCTCGGGTTGGTCGTGACCGCGTAGAGCTGGCCGGCGCCCCCCGTCGCCAGCACGACGTGCGAGGCGAGCACCCGCACCGCCGCGCCGTCGGGCGCGAGCGCGAGCACGCCTTGGCAGCGACCGTCCTCGACGACGAGGTCGAGCGCGAACCACCGCTCCAGCACGGCGGCGGCGCCGGATGCCGTCGCCTCGACCAGCGCGCGCTCCACCTCCGCACCCGTCGCCACGCCACCCGCGTGGACGATCCGCGCTCTCGAGTGGCCGCCCTCCCGCGCCAGGGACAGCGACCCCGACGCCTCGCGGTCGAAGCGTGCCCCGAGGGCGACCAGCTCCTCCACGCGGGACGGGCCCTCGTTTACGAGCACCCGGACCGCGTCGACGTCGCAGAGGCCCGAGCCCGCCCTGAGCGTGTCGGCCAAATGGAGATCGGTCGAGTCCTCGTCGCCGCCGATGACCGCGGCCACGCCGCCCTGCGCCCATCGAGTGGTGGACTGCGACAGCTCCCCTTTGGTGAGCACCGCCACGCGGCTCGTCTCGCAGAGCCGGACTGCTGCCGAGAGGCCCGCGACGCCGCTGCCGAGCACGAGCACGTCGAACGGCCCGGCCTCCGTGACACGCCCCTCCTGCCGCACAGCGCCCCCCACGCCCTCAGGACGTCCGCGCCGCGGTCAGCCCGCGCTCGTCCCCGGCCGGCTCCTCCGGCCGGGACGCGGCGCAATTGTCGATGAGCCGCACCGATCCGATCCTCGCCGCGACGAGGAGCCGCAGCGCCGCGGGCTGCGACAGGGACTCCGGCACCGTCAGGTCGGCGGCGTCGACCGCCGCGGCGTAGTCCACGCTCGCGAGCGGCTGAGCCGCGATCGTGCCCGACATGACCGAGGCGACCGTCTCAGGGCGGTCCTCCCCCTCGGCGACCGCGGCCCGCCCGGCCTCCAGCGCGTGCCACAGCACGGTCGCCGCCCGTCGCTCGGCCGGAGAGAGGAGCGCGTTCCGACTGGACAGCGCGAGCCCGTCGGGCTCACGGACCGTCGGGCATCCGACCACCTCGACAGGGACCGACAGGTCCGCGGCCATGCGACGCACGACCGCGAGTTGCTGGAAGTCCTTCTCGCCGAAGTAGGCGGTGCACGGTCCGGCCAGCGAGAACAGCTTCGCCACCACGGTCGCGACGCCGGCGAGGTGACCGGGCCGGGACGACCCCTCCCAGCGGTCCCCGAGGCCGGCGACGGACACGGTGGTCGCGGCGCCGGAGGGGAACATGTCGGCGTCGCTCGGCGCGAAGACCGTCGCGACGCCCGCCTCCTCGCATGCCCGCAGGTCTGCCCCGAGGTCCCGCGGGTAGCCCGCGAGGTCCTCCGGGCGGTCGAATTGGAGCGGGTTCACGAAGATCGAGACCGCCACGTGCCGGTGCGCGGCCGCGGCGCGCGCCACCAGGGCGCGGTGGCCCGCGTGGAGCGACCCCATCGTGGGCACGAGGCCGATGCGCTCGCCCTCCGCCCTCGCCCGGCAAAGGGCGCGACGGAGGGCGGGCGGCTCGACGATGACCTGCACCGCTCAGAAGCGCCCGGTCGGGGCGGTCGGCAGCGCCGGCGCAGGCGCCGCGGCCGGTTCGTGGCGGGGCTCGTCCAGCGAATCCGGGCGAGCGGCGGGGGCACGCCCGTCAGCGCCGACGGTCAGCTGCAGCGCAAGCCCCACCCCGGCCCGATAGGCGGAGCGATCGGCCTCGGGGATCGCCTCGAGGTGCCGCGCGAGGGTCTGCCAGTCCCCGCGTGCGGCGGGTCCGGTGAGCGCCCGGCGCGGCCCCAGGCGACCGGCGTCTTCGACGGCCGCGCGGGCGAGAGGGAGGAAGGCCTCGAGCGGGAGCCCAGCCGCCCCGGCGATGCGCTCGACCTGTCCGAGCAGGGCGACCACATGGTTGGCGGCGATGCACGCGGCCGCGTGGTATGCCGCGCGCACGTCGTCGGCGACCTCGACCCGGTCCCCCCCGAGCGCCGCCGCCATGGCGGAGGCGATCGGGTCCCCGGCGACCGCGAACGTGACCCCCGACCGGAGCCGGCGGGCGCCGGTGTCGGGGTCGGGCAGCGCGACGAGGGGGTGCAACGCGGCGGGGCGCGGGTGGGGAGCGAGCACGCCGAGACCGAGGGAACCGGCGAGGTGCACGACCGGCGTCGCACGGTCCGGCCTGACGGCCTGCGCGACCTCGGCGATCGCGTCGTCGGGCACAGCGAGCACGAGGGCGTCGACGCCGCTCGCCGCGTCGGCCAGGTCGTCTCCCCTCCCGAGAAGCGGGAGCACAACCCACCCGGCCTCCGAGAGTGCACGGGCCAGAGAGCGGCCCGCCCGTCCAGGGCCGATGATCCTCACGGTTGGCACCGACTTCTCCTTCAGCGTTCCAGCCCCTCTGCCCGGGTGCCGGTCGCCTGCAGCGATCGGGATGGTGCTCAGAGTCTACCGATCCGCCGCACAGCGCCCACAGCCCGCTCCAGCGCGCCGGGCGGGACGAGCTCCGGGGCGAGATCGGCCAGCGGTGCGAGGACGAACCTCCGCAACCACATCCGCGGATGCGGGACGCTGAGATCGGGCTCCTCGATCTCAGCGTCCCCGACGAGGAGCACGTCGGCGTCGAGCGTGCGCGGCCCGAACCGCTCGGCGCGGACCCGGTGCGCGGCCGCCTCGAGCGCGCGGCAGCGATCGAGCAGCGCACGCGCGTCGTCGCTCGTCCACAGCTCGACGACGACGTTCAGGTAGGGGAGCTGCCCCTCGGGACCCCCGACCGGCTCGGTCTCGTAAAGGGGCGAGACCGAGGACACGTCGCCGGCCTCGACGAGGCTCGCCACCGCTCGCGCGAGCTCGGCCCGACGGTCGCCGAGGTTCGAGCCGAGGCCGATGAAGGCCCGCCGCGCCGGGTCGGGGAGCTCAGGTTCGGCGCACATCGACCACGCGGACCCCGACCGAGCCCACGTCCACGTCGACGGGGGGTCGCATCTTGCGCACGACGACCTCGACGCGCGCCACGCGGTCGTCGTCGAGCACGCGCCGCGCGACCGCGGCGGCGAGCGCCTCCAGGAGGGAGAACGAGGTCCCGCAGACGACCTCTGCGACCTGCTGCACGAGCGCGCCGTAGTCGACCGTGTCGGCCAGCGCGTCCGACGCGGCGGCGGGCGACACGTCGAAGTACGCGTCGAGGTCGACGCTGAAGGGCTGCGCGCGCTCGCGCTCGTGCGGGAGCACCCCGTGCAGGCCGAAGGCCCGGAGGTCCCGGATCTCGATGCGGCCTGTCGACGGGACCCGGGTCACACCGGTTGACGCGGCGGGAGGGCGGCGGCGGCGACCACCAGCTCCCGACCGGCCGTTCCCATCTGGCGACCGACGAGGTGCTCCACCAGGGCGATCGCCTTCGGCTCGGCGGGGACCCGCCCGGTCCAGACGAGGAACCCGGCGGCGACCCCCATCACCCGGTCGCCGAGCTCTTCTCGGTGGACGAGGACCCGGTCGCCGCTGCGGAGCGCCGCGTCGAGGTCGTGGTAGCAGTCGGTGAGCGCCGACCGCGGATCCGCCCCTGGCACCAACGGAAAATGAGCGTGCGCGAGGTGCTCGTCGTCGTAGGCGTGGAGGTTGTGCTGCGACGGCAGCAGGGAGACGATCCGCGTGAAGCCCTGGCCCCGGAGCCAGATCAGCTCCTCGGTGCGGCGCACCCTGCGGTGGTTGGGGGCGAAGCCCCCGGGGCGCTCGCTCAACGCGAGGCGGTCGCGGATCACCCAGCTGAAGTTGCGCGGCGGGATCCCGGCGGCCCATTTGCCTCTCATGACGGGTTCCCTGCGACGCTCGCCGCGTGATCGGTTGCGACGAGCGCCGCCGCGCGAACGGTGTCGGCGACGTCGTGGACGCGCACCATCCCCGCACCGGCGACCATGGCCCACACTGCCGTGGCGAGCGAGGCGTCGAGCCGGTCGTCCGCGCCGAGCGGCCGGTCCGGCGCGAGCGCGCCGAAGCGGCCGAGGAAGCTCTTGCGGCTCGTGCCCACGAGCACCTTCGCACCGGCGGCGAGCGCCGCAACGGCAAGCTCGGGCAGAGATGCGAGCAGCAAGACGTTCTGCTCCGCGGTCTTGGCGAACCCGATGCCCGGATCCACCCACACCTCGGCGATCCCCGCTCGGCGCGCCCTCTCAGCGGCACCGAGCACGTGGCCGTGGACTTCGCTCACGACATCGTCGTAGTCCGTGAGCCCCTGCATCGTCCGCGGCGTGCCGCGCCGGTGCATCGACACCCAGGCGGCGCCGAGCTCGGCCGCAACCGGCCAGAGACCCCCGGACACGTCGTTCACCATCGACGCTCCCGCGGCGACGGCCGCGCGGGCGACCGCGGGCTTGGTCGTGTCCACCGACACGCGGACGGCGCCGGAGAGCTGCTCGACGACCGGGAGCACGCGGCGGAGCTCCTCTTCCTCCTCGACCGGCTCCGCACCGGGCCGCGAGGACTCGCCGCCCACGTCGACGATGTCCGCTCCCTCGACGACCATCTGCTCCGCGCGTGCGATTGCGTCGGCATGCCGCAGGAACCGGCCGCCGTCGGAGAAGGAATCGGGGGTGACGTTGAGGATCCCCATCACGAGAGGGCGGTCCGTCACCTTTGCCATCGGAGCCGTAGCGTAGGCCAACCGGCCCTCTCACGGCCCTGCCGTCGCGGCGGTCAGCCTCCGCGGATGAACTGCATCGCCTCGGCGCGGGTCGCGGCGTCGCGGCGGAAGAGCCCGCGGACCGACGAGGTGACGGTCAGCGCGCCGGGCTTCTTCACCCCGCGCATCGACATGCAGAGGTGCTCCGCCTCGACCACGACGAGCACTCCCCGGGGCGCCAGCGCCTTCTCGATCGCCTCCGCGATCTGGGTGGTCATGCGCTCTTGGACCTGCAGCCGCCGCGCGTAGCCGTCGACCAGGCGGGCGAGCTTGGACAGCCCCGTGATGCGGCCGTCCTCGGCCGGGATGTACGCGACGTGGGCCCGTCCGATGAACGGCACCAGGTGGTGCTCGCAGAACGACGCGAAGCGGATGTCGCGCACCATCACCATCTCGTCGTGCTCTGCTGCGAACGTCACCGTGAGGTGGCGGCCCGGGTCCTCGTCGATCCCGCCGGACAGCTCCTCGAACATCGAGGCGACACGGCGAGGCGTCTCACGCAGGCCCTCGCGATCGGGGTCCTCGCCGATCCCGGCCAAGAGCTCGCGAACGGCAGCCATGACCCGTTCCGTGTCGACGCTCATCCGGCGCCACCCGCCGCATGCACGGGCGTTCGAGGGCGTCCGCCCTGCTCGCCTACCGGTGGGTGGGTCAACCCGTCCCCTCCGAACCGACCCGGAAGGCATGCACCCCCGACAGGTTCCGGAACCGCTCGGCGGCGTCGAGCCCGTAACCGACGACGAACTCCGAGGGGATGGTGAAGCCGACGTAGCGGAGGTCGAGGTCCACGCGTTGCTCGCCCTCCTTCACGAGCAGGGCGCACACGTCGACCGACGCAGGATGCCTGGCGTGGAGGTAGCGGTTCAGGTAGTTCAGCGTGAGACCGCTGTCGATGATGTCCTCGACGACGAGCACGCGCCGGCCGGTCAGCTCGGCGTCCAGGTCCTTCACGATGCGCACGACGCCCGAGGACTGGGTGGCGTTCCCGTACGACGAGACCGCCATGAAGTCGACCTCCACCGGCAGCTCGATCGCCCGGCACAGGTCGCTCATGAAGAGCATCGCGCCCTTCAGCACCCCCACGAGCAGGGGCGGGTCGTCCGCGAAGTCGTCGGTGATCCGCTTGCCGAGCTCGGAGACCTTGGCGGCGATCTCCTCGGCCGTGACGAGGACCGGGCCGACGGTGGGCCGAGCCCAGACGGGAACGTCCCCCGCCTCCCTCCCCGCGTCGGTGCCCCCCGTGTCCCCCGTCGTCATCGGCGGCACCTTAGTGCTCGACGTCGCGCACGCCGACCTCCTCTGGCTCCTCGCCCGGCTCCTCGCCGGCTGGCGCGGCTGGCGCGGCTGGAGGCGTCGCGATCAGCCGGCCCCTCGACCGCCGGACGCGCCATCCGCCCGCGAGCTCGGTGCCCACCGCTCCCCCGGCTGCCACCACCAGGACGCGCCGGACGTCGGCGAGCGAAGGCGGCTGGCGGTCCGGGCCGGGAACGGCTGACGGCCTCCCTCCCGAGCCGGGAGTGGCTCCGAGCTCGCGCAGCCAGCGCCTGATCGCACGCCCTGCGAGGGGAGCCGGCGCCAGGGCAACGTCCCGGGCGACCGTGGGGTCGGGCACGATCTCCGCAGCGAGATCGGCGAGGAACCCGGAGTCCAGCGCGGCGAGCTCGGCGAGGCGTGCGAGGAGCGGGACGGGATCTCTCCCCGCGAGCTCGGCGCACAACGGCAGCAACTCGTGGCGGACGCGGTTTCTGAGGTGGCGCGGATCGTCGTTGGTGGGATCTTCGACCCAGCGAAGCCCCGCTTCCTCGCACACCGCACGCGTCTCGGACCTCCTCAGCGCGAGTAGCGGGTGCTCGTGGCCCGGCCTTATCCCCGCGACGCCGTCGGGGCCCGCTCCGCGCAGCAGGTTGCACAGGACGGTCTCGGCCTGGTCGTCCATCGTGTGGCCGGTGGCCACCCCAGGCGGCAGCGATGCGAAGCGCGCCGCTCGCGCCCGGGCCTCGAGGTTCGGGCCCGGCGTGACCTGGACGCGCACACCTCGGAACGACGCGCCGAACGCCGCTGAGGCCGCTGCGACGAGATCGGCCTCGCCGGCCGAGCCCTCGCGCAGTCCGTGGTCCACATGGACCACGGTCACATGGCAGCCGGTGAGCGTCGAGAGGACGAGCAGGGCGAGGGAATCGGGGCCGCCCGAGACGGCACAGGTGAGAGGCGAGCCGGCGGGCGGGAAGTTGCAGCGAGGAAGGAGGCTCCCCGCGAGGCCGCCGTTTGCGATCGCCCGGGGGACCGCCGGATCCGTCACCCGCCGTCCCGCGTCGCCTCCACGCGAGAGATCCACAGCTCCGGCTCGCGGATCTCTGCGAGCGTCGGAAGCCATTCGGGTCCGCGCCAGACCCGGTCGAAGAGGTCCCGTCCACCGCGCGCCTCAGCAGCCCTGATGAACTCCTCTCCCTGCTGGTACTGGCGGAGCTTGGCCTCGAGCCCGAGCACCTGCTGCAGCACCTTCGCCGGCCCCTTCACGGACTGTCTGCGCTCGCGCAGCACCTGACTGAAGCGGGCGGCTCCGGGCACCTCTGCAGCGCCTGCCCGGTCCATGGTCACGTCGCCGTGCCCCTCGAGAAGGCTCATCATCGCCTGGAGGCTCCGGATCGCCTCGAGCTGCGTCTCGCTCGCCACGATGCCGAGCACACCCGCGTCGTCGAACGGGCTCTTGCGCGACCGGAGCCGCTCTGCCGTGCGTCGGACCATCTCGGCCAGGCGTCCCGGGTCCGCCTGGAACGGCTCGATCGCCCTGTCCACGAGCGACAGGAAGGAGCCGCGGAGCCACGGAACGGCCGTGAACTGGCAGCGGTGGGTGACCTCGTGGAGCGCCAGCCACAGCCGGAACTCCTCGGGGGCGAACCCGTGGCGCTGCTCGAGGTCCACGACGTTGGGCCCGACGTAGTACAAGAGGTCCTGGTCGTCGGCCATCTCCTCGGTGAGCAACAGGTCGTACTGCCCGAGGACCCGGGTCGACATCCAGGCGAGCACCGCGCCGAGCTGCGCCCCGCTCGCCGAGCGGCTCGCTCCGGCGACCCTGGAGGCGATGGGCTCGGGTAGGTCAACGAGCCATGCGGGTCGTGCAGCCGAGCGTCGTCGCTCCTCCCGCCGCTCCTCCCGCCGACGCTCGAACTTGGCGAGCGCAGGCGTGAGCAGGCGCTGGAAGGAGGCGACGTTCGCCCGCGCCCAGCCCAGGCGATCCGTGACGACCGATCGGGCCGGCGTGGGCGCGTGCCAGCCGGTCGATGCGGCGACGAGCTCCTCGGCCTTGGCGGTCGCGGCGGCGAACGACCTCGAGAGCTCGTCCGCGTCATACCTGACGCCCGGGGAGCGCCGGGCGATCGCCCAGGCCGCGACCCGTTCCGCCACGTGCCAGTCGACGAGCCCGGGACCCTGGGGGCCGTACCGGCCCCCGTCGCGATCGGCGTCCACCGGCTCAGGGAGGGGGGCGCTCACGCCGACGCCGACGACGGGGCGGGTCCCGATCCCCGGCACGCCTCCTCAGCGGCGATCGCCGAAGCGACTCGCGCGATCAACGAGTCCGGCACACGGTCCTTGCACCGGCTCGAGATGACGGCCCGCAGCTCCGCCTCGAACCCCGCCGCGGCGGCGCAGGGGCCGCACTCGTCCAGGTGCGCCGCGATCTCCAGGCGCCGGTCGTCGGTCAGCTCCCCGTCGAGGTACACGTAGAGCTGCCGGACCGCCTCCGCGCAGTCCACGTACGATGCGTAGTCCCCGCATCCCCCTCGTCCTTCGTGGGCCACCCTCGGTCTCCTGTCAGTTCCTCGCGGGGGCCGCAGCCGGCTCCCGCCCCCTGCCGCGGATCACGGCGCCTTCGCAGGGCCCGCAGCCACGAGGCCCCGCGACTGTGCGAATCCTGCCAACGTCTTCTGCAGAGCTCTTCTTCCCCGGTGGATGCGGCTCATCACCGTCCCGATCGGGACCTCGGTGATCTCCGCGATCTCCTTGTAGCTGAAGCCCTCGACGTCCGCGAGGAGCACGGCGATCCGGAACGCCTCGGGGAGCGCCTCGATCGCCTCCTTCACCTCCTCGTCGGTGAAACCGGCAAGCGCCTCCTCCTCGGCACTCCGGCCGAAGCCCTGCGCCGGCGAGAGGCGGTGATAGAGGTACAGGTCCTCGACGTCCTCGACGTCACTCACCTCGGGGCGGCGCTTGGCGGCGCGATAGGAGTTGATGTAGGTGTTCGTGAGGATGCGGTAGAGCCAGGCCTTCAGGTTCGTTCCTTCGGTGAAGGAGTCGAACGACCGGTAGGCCCTGAGGTAGGTCTCCTGGACGAGGTCCTCCGCGTCCGCCGGGTTGCGCGTCATCCGGAGCGCTGCGCTGTACAGGGCGGTCATGTGCTCCATCGCCTGCTCTGCGAATCTGGCCCGGTCCGCCATGACCAGAGACCCTACCCAGCATCGGGGGAGGGGCCCACACCGCCCGCCACGGGCGGCGTGGGCCTCTATCCTCGACCGCCATGGGCGCCCGCACCCTCGGCCAGGACAGCGCCGCGCTCGTGCGCGCCGGCGAGGTGGAGGTGCTCTCTTGGCCGTGGCTCGCGGACCTCGGCGTGGACGCGGTGGTGACCACGCGTGCGCACGGCGCGTCCGTCGGGCCGTACCGGTCGCTGAACCTGGGCCTGCACGTGGGCGACGACCCGGACGCCGTCGCGGAGAACCGGCGCCGTGCGGCGACCGCGCTCGGCACCGGCGTCGGCGACCTCGTCTTCGCGAGGCAGGTGCACGGCACCCGGGCAGCGGTCGTGGGGCGGGCCGAGGCGGGCCGCGGGGCGCTCCACGACCGGGACGCCCTCGACGCGGCCGACGCACTGGTCACCGCGGAACCAGGGCCGGTGCTCGTCACGCTCGTCGCAGACTGCTCGCCGGTGCTCCTGGTCGACCCGGAGGCCCGAGTCCTCGCCACCGTGCACGCCGGGTGGCGCGGGGCCGTCGCGGGCGTCGTCCGCTCGACCCTCGACTCCATGGCTGCTCTCGGCGCCCGGGCGGACCGGACGATCGCCGTCATCGGCCCCACCGTGTCGCCCGCGGTCTACGTGGTCGGGCCGGAGGTCGAGGCGGCGGCCCGCACGACCCTCGGCGCCGGCGCGAACCGCGTGCTGCGGGCGCACGGCGACCGCTTTCGGTTCGACGTTGCCGGCGCGAACCGATTGCAGCTCCGTGCAGGCGGCGTCGGTGTCGGGCGGATCGTCGGGTCTTCGTTCACGACCGGCGACGAGCACTTCTTCAGCGACCGGTCCGGGCGGCCGTGCGGGCGGTTCGGGCTGCTCGCCCGCTTGCGATGAGGCTCTTGCGGTGGCGCTCGTAGCATCGGCAGGACGATGACCGCGGACCGCTTCGTCTACGAGGGGTACGACCTCGACGCCCGAGGGCGGCGCGTCGTGTGCCGCTACTCGCTCGGCCAGCACCGGTTCACCGAAGAGGTCCGCTTCGAGACGGCCGGCCGTGCCGCCGCCTGGGGCGATGCGGCGGTCGACGCGGCCGCTCGCATCCTGTTCCTCCTCGCCGGCGTCTCCTACTACAAGACCTCCGCCCCGCCCGTGGTCGACCTCGGCGCCACCGAGACGACGGTGGAAGAGCGCGCGTTCCTCCGGACCTTCTACGTCGAAGGGCTCGGCGAGCTCGCCTACCGCAACGGGCTCGACCTCTCGGGCTTGGAGATCGTCGGACCCGACTCAGCCGCGCGACGCCCCGAACAGCCGGCGCTCGTCGCCGGGCGGCCGCTCGTCCCCTTCGGAGCCGGCATCGACTCGATCGTGACCGTCGCGCACGTCGCCCGACGCGTCCCCGGCTCGTCCCTCTTCGTCGTGAGCCGCGCGGGCGACCGGTTCGCGGCGATCGAGCACGCGGCCGCGGTGACGGGGCTCCCGATCGTGCGCGCCGATCGGAGGATCGACTCGGCGGTGCTGCGCTCGGCGGAGCTCGGCTTCCTGAACGGGCACGTGCCGGTCACCGGGATCCTCTCTGCGATCGCGATCGTGGCGGCGGTGCTCGGCGGGCACGACGCAGTCGTGATGTCGAACGAACGGTCGGCGTCGGTGCCGACGGTCTGGGACGGCGAACGACCGGTCAACCACCAGTGGTCGAAGGGCGCCACGTTCGAATCGGCCTTTCGTCGCCTGCTGGAGGCGTCGCTCGCGCCCGCGCCCGGGTACTTCTCGTTCCTTCGCGCGCGCTCCGAGCTGTGGGTGGCCCGGGAGTTCGCTTCGCTCGACCGCTACCACTCCGTGTTCCGGAGCTGCAACCGCGCATTCGCGGCCGACCCGGTCCGTCGGCTCGACCACTGGTGCGGCACCTGCGACAAGTGCTGCTTCATCGACCTCGTGCTCGCGCCGTACCTCTCTGCCGGGGCCCTGTCGACGATCTTCGGCGGCCGCGAGCCTCTCGGCAACCCCGACCTTGCTCCTCGGTTCCAGGCGCTGCTCGGCGTCGGGGGGAGGCCGAAGCCCTTCGAGTGCGTCGGCGACGAGGAGGAGTGCCGTGCGGCAGCGGTCCTCGCCGCCGAACGGCCGGACCGGAGGGGTACAGCGCAGCTCCAGGCCTTCGCCGCGGAGGTCCGCACCGCCGCCCCCGCCTGGTCCGATCCCGCAACCCGTGAGGCGGCGGCACAGCGGTTGCTCGCAGCCGACGGGCCCGAGCTCCTGCCCCCGACCGGGGCCGGCACGGCGGAGTCCCGCAATGCCCACAGGCTGCTCGGCCCCGGAGAGCCCGAACCCCGGTACGCCGGGACTCCGTCGTCCCCGTAGGCACCGCCCGACGATGAGCACGGTGTCTCGCCGGGTGGGCACTGTGGGCCGGCCGTCGCTCGGCTGGTCGGACCTGAGGGACACGCGCGTCGGGCTCTGGGGCCTGCGCACGGAGGGCGCCGCCAGCCTCCGGCGCCTCCGGCGCATGGGCGTGGTGCCGGTGGTGGTCGACGACCGGCCGGCGGCACCGACCTTCGGAGGGCTCCGCGTCCAGTCCGGCGACGCTGGGCTCGACGCGCTGGCGCACTGCGAGGTGGTCGTGAAGAGCCCGGGGATCAGCCGGCACGGCCCGCAGGTCCGCGCGCTCTTGGACGCAGGGATCGCCGTCGCGGGGGGCCTCGGGCTGTGGCTCCGGGAGGCGGACCGGGCACGAGTCGTCTGCGTGACCGGGACCAAGGGGAAGAGCACGACCGCAGCGCTCGCCGGCCACCTTCTCCGAGGGCTGGGGCACCAGTGCCTCGTCGCCGGCAACATCGGTCTCCCCCCCTGGGACCCGGGGGCCGGCGACGACTGGGACTTCTGGATCGTCGAGACGTCCAGCTTCCAGGCGACCGACGTCGCGTCGTCGCCGCCAGTCGTCGCCGTGACCTCGCTCGCTCCGGACCACCTCGACTGGCACGGGTCCTTGGAGGCCTACTACGCGGACAAGCTTTCGCTGTGCAGCCAGCCAGGCGCCGTGCTCACGGTCGCCGACGCCTCGAGCGACGCCCTCCGCCGCCACGCGTCGCTGCTCGGCCCCGAGGTCCGCTGGGTGGCGGAAGGCGACCCCGAGCTCGACGGCCCCTGGGTCGACGCGCTGGCGCTGCCCGGGCGCCATCATCGCCGCGACGCGCTCATCGCGCGCGCGAGCCTCCTCGGCCTCGGCGTCGACGCCGCGTCCGACGACGACCGGCTCGCCGCCGCGGCATCCGGGTTCACGCCACTCGAGCACCGGTTCCGCCCCGTCGGCACGGTCGAAGGGGTCGAGTTCGTCGACGACTCGCTCTCCACGAATCCGCTCCCCACCCTCGCGGCGCTCGACACGCTCGGGGACCGGCCCGTCGCGCTCCTCGTCGGCGGCCAGGACCGGGGCCTCGACTACCGGCCGCTCGCGGCGGCGCTCTGGTCGCGCCACGCCGAGACCTTCGTCGCGACGCTTCCCGCGGCGGGAGCACGGATCGGAGAGGTCGTGCGCGCCGAGGGCGGGGGGGACCCGAGGATCGAGGTCGTGGACTTCGACGACCTCGATCGCGCCACCGCCGCCTGCTTCTCCTGGGCGCGCGCACGGAGCGAGGGCGGGCGTGCCGGCGTGGTCCTGCTGTCGCCGGCGGCGCCGAGCTTCGGGCAGTTCCGCGACTACGAGGAGCGGGGGCTCGCGTTCGCCGCCGCGATGCGTGCGTGCGAAGGGTGACGCAGCCCCCCGGCTCGTCGCCGCTCCCGGACGCTCACGCCGGGTGGACGAGCACGTGGGGGTTCATGATCCCGTCCGGGTCCAGCGCGCGCTTGATCGCGGCGAAGGCGCGGAGCTCGGCGGGGCTGCGGTTGAGCTCCAGCCACTTCCCCTTCGCCGTGCCGATCCCGTGCTCTGCGCTGATGCTCCCGCCCACGGCGGCGACCGCTCGGAAGACCGCGTCGTCGACCCGCTCGTCGTCGGGCGCCACGCCGGTCACGTTCACGTGGACGTTGCCGTCCCCGACATGGCCGAAGAGCCACACGGCCGCGCCGGGGGCGACGGCGTGGACGATCGAGGGGAGGCGCTCCATCGTCTCGGCGAGGACGCCGAAGGGAAGAGTGACGTCGAGCTTGTGGGGAGGTGCCCCGAGCGAGTTCACGGCCTCCGTGTGGCCCTCGCGGTAGCGGAAGAGCGCGGCGATGCGCCGGGGGTCCACCGCGACGGCCGCGTCCTCCACGCCCGAGAGCCCGGCGACCGCGGCAGTGAGCTCGAGGCTGGGGTCGGCCGGTCCGGACGCCTCCACGAGCAGGTACGCCTCGTGCGGCGCCGGAAGGGGCGGTGGCGCACCGGTGACGGCGCAGACGAGCTCCACCCCCGCGCGCAGCATCAGCTCCGCGGCCGACAGCGTCGGTAGCCCGAGTCGCAGCGCCTGCGCCGCGGCCAGCGCCGACGCCGCGTCCTTCATCCCGAGGATGGCCGCGACACGCTGAGGTGCCGGCGCCACGAGGCGGAGGCGCACTGCGGTGACGAAGCCGAGGGTCCCCTCGCTCCCGCACATGAGCAAGTGGAGCGGGTACCCCGTGTTGTCCTTCAGCAGCCCTCCGAGGTGCTCCACGACGTCGGCCGTGCCGAGCACCGCCTGCGCGCCGAGCACCTGCGCCCGCGTGTCGCCGTACCGGAGGACCCGTAGTCCCCCCGCGTTCGTGGCGACGTTGCCGCCGATGGTCGCGCTGTCACGGCCGCCGAGGTCCACCCCGTACTCCCACCCTGCGCCGCGAGCCGCCACCTGGACGTCCGCGAGCGTGGCGCCGGCCTGCACGGTCAGCTGCCCGGCTCCGACGTCGACGGGCCCGACTCCGGTGAGGCGGCGGAGGCTCACGACGACCTCGCCGTGGAGCGGGACGCCACCGCCGACCATCCCGGTGTTGCCCCCTTGGGGCACGACCGCGACGCCACCGGCACGACAGAGCGCGACCACGGCGGCGAGCTCCTCCGCCGACCCGGGCCGGACGACCGCCGGCGTCGACCCGCGGAAGCGCCCGGTCCAGTCGACCTCGTAGGACGCGACGACGTCGGGATCCGTGAGGACGTGGGTGCGACCGACGACGTCGGCGACCGCCCGGACCAACCCGGGGTCGAGTGAGGACGAGTCGCACGCCATGGCGCCCGACGCTACCGGGGTCGAGCGGCCGCATCAGCGAGGGGTCCAAGGCGGCGAGACGACCGGGGGAGCGCTGCGAGACGGAGCTCGACCCCGGCCTTTCGACGAGCCTCCTGCGCCCAGCCCTTCGCCAGCAGATCCCGTCAGCGGTCGAAGGCGAACAAGCGCTTGCCCGCCTCGAGTGCCTCCACCGAGCCGCCAAAACGCATCATGCCCAAGGCCGGCCGACTTCGGGTGTCCCGCTCGTCGTAGTGCACCTCGGCGAAGCCTGCCTCTCGGAACCAGGCTCGTACGAGATCGTTGCGGTCCGTGCGGTCGCGGCCCCGCGACCAGAGCAGCGACGCTCCTTCGGCGCACAGCTGGGGAGCCGCCTTGATCGTCCGCTCGAGATCCGCGTCGCTGATGTTCCCGAAGATCCCGACCATCAGCACGATCTCGGCCGGCACAGCGCCAACGAGGTTGTCCGAGACCCCGGCATCCACACCTCGCACCTCGACGCCGTGCAGACCGGCTCCGGCCGCCCGTGATCGTGCCTGCTCCGCGATCTCTGGGTGGAACTCCACAAGAGTCGCCCGCACGCGCCCGGCGTCACTGCGTGCCGCGAGCACCTCCAGGAGATCTCGGCCGTCTCCTGAGCACAAGTCCAAGATCCGAATCGCTCCAGAATGCCGGTCGAGCGCTTCGTGCAAGTACGCCTGGACGGTGCGTAGACGCCAGGAAAGATCCGAACCCGGGTCGTCGTACTGCTTGTGCCATTCGACGTAGTCACGCAGCTCAGCCATACGACACCATCGCGAAGTGGGTCCCCGCCGCACCGTGGAGCACCCACGCGGAACACCATGAGGAGCCCTCATGTGGGGCCCTCATGTGGAGCCTGGGGTGGGACTTGAACCCACGGCCTGCGCGTTACGAGTGCGCTGCTCTGCCGACTGAGCTACCCAGGCATACCGTCGGCGGCGCGCTCGGGGCCCGCCGACCGCCCCAAATCTAGGCGCGTCGCAACCCGCCGGAGGCACGGAGCCCGTCACCCGCCGAGACGACCGAGGCGCACGAAGAGAGCCTCGCAGAGCAGCGTCTCGTTGGCGTTGCGACGAAGCGCCCGGGCGGCGTCGGACACGAGCGTCACCGCCGCCTCGCACCCCTTCGCCTCGTCGGGCCGGAAGGGCCGGACGTGATCCGTCGCCGTCGCGGCCGATGTCACCACGGCGTCGACGAGCCGATCCCGGTACGCGCGGGCGAGGACTCCGAGGCCCGTGCGCAGCTCGTCGGTCCGCCAGCGACGCTCCTCCCGGTGCTGGCGGTCGAGGACGTCCTTGCGCCCCGGCAGCCCCCGCTCGCCCATCGCCCTCACGTCCGCCTCGAGCGCGGCCAATTCCCCTTCGTGCTCCGCCCGCAAGGGCGCCAGCGCGCGGTCGGTCGCCGCCAGCACCTCTCGCGCGAGGGCACCGGCGACGGCCCCGTGGCCGTCGAGGCGCGACGGGATCGAGCGCCAGAGAGAGAGACGATCAGCGAACCCGGGATCCTCTGCGAGGAGGCGAGCGCGCTCGACGCTCCCTCCGGCTCCTTCGGCGACGAGGCGCGCACGTGCGGGGTCCGTGCCACGTTCGACGAGCCACGCCGCGATGGTCTCGGTCCGCACCGGCGGGAAGGGGATCTCCACGCAGCGGCTCGCGATGGTGGCGAGGTCCGGCGACACCTCGTCGGCGAGGAGGATGAAGGCGGTCGTCGCCGGCGGCTCCTCGAGGGTCTTCAAAAGGGCGGGAGCGGCGCGCTCTGCCAGATGGACGTCGCCGAGGACGAGCACCTGCCGGGCCGCCTCGAGCGGGCGGCGCAGCGCGAGCGCCCCGAGCCGCCGGGCGTCGTCCACGTCGATCGCGGCGCCGGTGCGCTCGACGGTGACAAGGTCCGGGTGGGTTCCCGCGAGCGCGCGGCGGCAGCTGTCACAGCTACCGCAGCCTTTGTACGGGCAGAGCAACGCCGCGGCGAAGTTCCGGGATGCCGTGCGCGCTCCCGAGCCAGGTTCGCCGACGAAGAGATAGGCGTGGACGGGGCTCCGGACGGCCGCTTCCAGCGCAGCCACCGCGCGCTCCTGGCCGACGACGCCCTCGAACAGCGCAGACACTCGACGCCCGCCGTCCATCATCGACGGGGTCACGACCGCTCCTCGTCGAACACGTCGCCCAGCCGCTGCTCGACGGCCTGACGCACCGCTGCCGCCACCGAGTCCACGTCCGCGTCCCCGTCGACCACCGACCATCTGAGGGGGTCCGCGCCCGCGAGCTCGAGGTAGCCGTCCCGCACGCGCGAGAAGAACCGCACGTCCAGGCGCTCGAGCCGGTCTGCCGATCTCTTCACGAGCCGGTCTGCCGCCCCGCGCTCGAGCCGGTCTGCCGCCCCGCGCTCGAGCCGGTCTGCCGCCCCGCGCTCGAGCCGGCGCCGGGCTACCGCGAGCGGGACGTCGACCACCACGGTCAGGTCGGGCTCGACGCCGCCCGTCGCCCACGCGACGAGCTGGCTGAGCTCCCCGACGGGGAGCCCTCTGCCGTACCCCTGGTAGGCGAGCGTCGAACCCGAGAACCGGTCCGTCACGACGGCTCGCCCCTCCTCGAGCGCCGGGCGGATCACCTCGGCGACGTGCTGCGCGCGGTCGGCCGCCATCAACAGCGCCTCCGCCCGCACCTCGGGCTCCGGGTGACCGGGGTCGAGGAGGAGGTGCCGCAGGGCGCTGCCGAGGCCGGTGGCGCCCGGCTCGAAGGTGAGCACGGCGCCGATCGTCGTGGCCAGGATCCTCGCCTGCGTCGACTTGCCGCTCCCGTCGACCCCCTCGAACGCGACGAGCCGCCCTCGCCGAGGCGTCACTCGCCCGCCGCCCCCGGGGCCTTCTTCGTCGCCGGGGCCTTCTTCGTCGCCGGGGCCTTCTTCGTCGCCGGGGCCTTCTTCGCCGCCGGGGCCTTCTTCGCCGGGGCCTTCTTCGCCGGGGCCTTCTTCGCCGCCGCCGCCCCTGGTGCCGCCGGGGCCTTCTTCGCCGGGGCCTTCTTCGCAGCGCCGGTCCGCCTGCGCGCCGCCGGTCCGGCCGCTCTCCGATCGGCGAGCAGCTCGGCCGCCCGCTCGACGGTGACGGTGAGCGGGTCGTCGCCCTTGCGCAACGAGGCATTGGTGGTGCCGTCCGTGACGTAGGGGCCGAACCTCCCCTCGCGCACCACCACCGGAAGACCGGTCCCGGGATCTGCGCCGAGCTCGCGCAAGGGCCCCGCAGCCTGCGCCCGTCCGCGGCGCGCCTTCGGCTGGGCGAACCGCGCGAGTGCCTCGTCCAGCGTCACGGCCAGCAGTTGCTCTTCGGACTCGAGGCTGCGCGTGTCGGTGCCTCGCTTCAGGTAGGGGCCGAACCGACCGTTGGACGCGAGGATCTCCTCGCCGCTCTCGGGATCGGTGCCGACGACCCGGGGAAGGCTGAGGAGCTCGAGCCCCTGCTCGAGCGTGATGGTCGCGGGCGACATCGACTTGAACAGCGACGCGGTGCGAGGTTTCCCACCGCCGTCGACCGGCGCGCCGAGCTGGACGTAGGGCCCGAACCTTCCGGCTCGGACCTGCACCTCCAGCCCGGTACCTGGGTCCGCCCCGAGCACACGGTCGCTCGAGGGGGCGTCGAGGAGCTCTTCGGCACGCTCCACGGTGAGCTCGTCGGGCGGGAGGTCCTCGGGGATCGACGTCCTGTCCTCGCCGCGTTGGAGGTAGGGCCCGTAGCGTCCGACGCGCACGACGATGGGGACGCCCGCCGAGCCGACGCCGATCGGGATGGAGTTGATCTCCCGCGCGTCGATGGCGCCGAGGTGCGCGGCGACCGCTTCCTTCAGGCCGAGGCGGACGGTCTCCGACTCCTCGCCGCAGCTGGCGCCGGACGCGTTCCCGGCGCTGCGCCCGGCGCCGTCGGCCCGGGCCTCGCCGAAGTAGAAGCGCGTGAGCCACGGGAGCGCCTCTTCGCGGCCGCTTGCGATCTCGTCGAGGTCGTCCTCCATGGCCGCGGTGAAGCCGTAGTCCACCAGATCGGGGAAGTACCGCTCCAGCAGACCGACCACGGCGAACGCGGTGAAGCTCGGCACGAGCGCGCTCGCCTTCCTCCAGACGTACCCCCGGTCGAGGATCGTGGCGATGACGCTCGCGTAGGTGGAGGGGCGCCCCACGCCGAGCTCCTCCATCGCCTTGACGAGCGACGCCTCCGTGAAGCGGGCGGGAGGCTGGGTCGCGTGCCAGCCCGGCTCGAGCTCGACCGCGCGGACGAGGTCGCCTTCTGCGAGCCGCGGCAGGGCGACCTCGCGGTCGGCGAGCTCCGCCTCGGGGTCGTCGTCCCCCTCGACGTAGGCCCGGAGGAACCCTGGGAACGCGATGACCCGGCCGCTCGCCGAGGCGAGGGCCTCGGTGCCGGCGAAGGCCGCTGACTCCGAGGGCACGACCGCGGCCATGCGGACCTGAGCGCTCGTCCCGGTCGCGTCGACCATCTGCGAGGCGACCGTCCGCTTCCACACCAGTTCGTAGAGGCGCAGCTCGTCGCCGTGCAGGGTCTGCGCCGCTTCGTCCGGCGTGCGGAAGACGTCGCCGGCAGGGCGGATCGCCTCGTGCGCCTCCTGCGCGTTCTTCACCCTGCGTTCGTACCGGCGCGGTTCGGGCGGGACGAACCCGGCGCCGAAGAGGGCGGTGGCCTGGGCGCGGGCAGCGGCCAGCGCCTCGTCCGACAGCGTCGTCGAGTCCGTACGCATGTAGGTGATCCAGCCCTGCTCGTAGAGGCGCTGGGCAACCTGCATGGCGCGCTGCGCGCTGAAGCGGAGCTTGCGGCCGGCCTCCTGCTGCAGCGTCGAGGTGATGAACGGCGCCGCGGGCGCCCGCCTGAACGGCCGCTCGGTCATCGACCGGACCGTGAAGGTCTTCCCGGTGAGCCCCTGGGCCAGCGCCCGAGCGTCGGCCTCGGCGAGCACGCGCACCCTGTCGCCGGCCACCTTGCCCTGCTCGTCGAAGTCCCGACCGGTCGCGATCGGCAACCCGCCGAGCGCGACGAGGGTCGCTGCGAACTGCGACGGCCCCCCTTTCGCGGCGGGCTCCACCTCGACGAAGGTGCCCTCGACGCCCCACCAGGCGGCGGAGCGGAACCGCATGCGGGCCCGCTCGCGCTCGACGACCATGCGCGTGGCGACGCTCTGCACCCGCCCGGCCGACAGCCGCGGCATCACCTTGCGCCACAGGACGGGCGAGACCTCGTAGCCGTAGAGCCGGTCGAGGATTCGTCGGGCCTCCTGCGCGTCGACCAGGCGGCGGTCCAGCTCACGCCACTCCTGGACGGCGCGCCAGATCGCTGCCGGGGTGATCTCGTGGAACACCATCCTCTTCACCGGGACACGCGGCGCGAGCACCTCGGTCAGGTGCCAGGCGATCGACTCGCCCTCGCGGTCCTCGTCGGTCGCAAGGTACAGCTCGTCGGCCTCCCTCAACCTGGCCTTCAAGTTCGCCACGACGGACCGCTTCTCGGGCGACACCACGTATAGCGGCTTGAACCCGTTCTCCACGTCGACGCCGAGGCGGGCCCATTCCTCGGACTTGTAGGCGGCGGGCACCTCGTCGGCGCCGCGCGGCAGGTCACGCACGTGGCCGACCGACGACTCGACGACGAACTCGGGCCCGAGCATCCGGGAGATCGTGCGCGCCTTGGCCGGCGACTCGACGATGACGAGCGCCTTACCCACCGAATGCGCCTCCTCCCATCGGACCGACCACCGGGCCTCCTCCCTGCCTCACGAGGACGACAGGCTCCCGGCTCCGCCAGGACCTTGTCAAGGCACCGTCGCACGGCGACCGCCCGTGCACGGCGGGGGCGGTCCGCCGCCGCCCGGCGTCTCGGACCCGAAGCCGGCCCCCATCAGGGCACAGGGGCGGACGCGGTGCCCGCTCTCCGGTCTTCAGTCAGCTGCCGCCACCGTCGGGGCCGGCGACGCAGAGCCACCTGGCGTGACCGCGGGCTGCGGGATCGCGACGTCCATCCCGTGAGCCTTGCGCTTCGAGAAGCCGATCGCCCCGAGCAGCACCACGAGGGCGATCCCCGCGATCGCGTACCGGACGTCACTGTGGCGGAGGCTGATCACCGCCGGCAGCACGAGAAGCGAAACGAGGTTCATCACCTTGATCATCGGGTTCAGCGCAGGACCGGCCGTGTCCTTGAACGGGTCGCCGACCGTGTCCCCGATGACCGCGGCCTTGTGGGGATCGGACCCCTTGCCACCCTCGTGGCCGTCCTCGATGTACTTCTTGGCGTTGTCCCACGCCCCTCCTGAGTTGGACAGGGTGTTCGCCATCAGCTGGCCGGTCAGGATCGCCGCCGCGAGGAAGCCGCCGAGCGCCAGGTAGTTGATCCCGAAGCCGACGATCACCGGCGACAGGATGGCGAGCAGCGCCGGCGTCGCCAGCTCGCGCTGGGCCGCTGCGGTGCAGATCGAGATGACCCGGCCGTACTCGGGGGTCTCGGTGTAGTCCATGATCCCCGGGTGCTCGCGGAACTGGCGGCGCACCTCCTGGACGACCGTCCCCGCCGAACGCCCGACGGCACGGATCGCCAGCGAGGAGAACAAGAACGCGATCGAGCCTCCGATGAGCAGCCCGACGAACGTCGTCGGGTTCGACACGTTGACCTGGGTGAGGGGGTTGCGGAAGAGCGTTGCCGTCGGGAGCTTGAGCTGCGAGCCGACGGTCTCCACGAACGCGGCGAAGAGCGCGATGGCAGCGATGACCGCGGACCCGATCGCGATGCCCTTGGTGATCGCCTTGGTCGTGTTGCCGACCGCGTCGAGGCTCACCATGATCCTCTCGCCCTCGCCGGTGAACTCTCCGGACATCTCCGCGACCCCCGCCGCGTTGTCCGACACCGGACCGAAGCTGTCCTCGGAGACCACCATGCCGGTCGTCGCCAGGAGGCCGATCCCGATGAGCGCCACGAGGTAAAGCGTCAGCTCGATGTTGCCGCCTCCGAGGCCGATGGCCACGCCGATGGCCACGGCGATGGCGAGGATCGCCCACACCGACGACTCGAGGCCTGCCGAGAAGCCGGACAGCACGGTCGTGGCGGGACCCGTCCGTGCGGCCTCCGAGATCTCGCGAACGGGGCTCCGCTCGGTGGAGGTGAACTGCTCGGTGATCAGGCTGAGCGCGAGGGCGAGCGCCACGCCGGTGAGGACCGCCCAGAAGACCGTGATGTCGTGGACGTAGTACTCGGCGACGAAGAGCGCGCCGATCACGGTCAGCAGCGCGGCGAGCCAGAAGCCGCGGTTGATGGGGGCCATGGCGTTGCGGTCCTTCGCGCGTGCCCGGACGGCGTACACGCCGATCACGGACGCGACGATCCCTATGGCCGGGACGATCAACGGGTAGATCACCGCCGGGGTGGGGTCGTGGGCGTGGCCGGCGAGGCTGCGGAAGGCCGAGTACCCGAGGATCAGTGACGAGATGATGGTGATCTCGTAGGACTCGAAGAGGTCGGCGGCCATGCCGGCGCAATCCCCCACGTTGTCCCCCACGTTGTCCGCGATGGTCGCCGCGTTGCGCGGGTCGTCCTCGGGGATGCCAGCCTCCACCTTGCCGACGAGGTCCGCCCCGACGTCCGCCGCCTTGGTGAAGATGCCGCCGCCGACACGCATGAAAAGGGCGAGCAGCGAAGCGCCGAAGGCGAACCCGATGAGCACGGCGGTTGCCGTGTTCTGGAAGATGAGGACGATCGAGGTGGCCCCCAGCAGGCCGAGGCCGACGCAGAGCATGCCGGTGATCGCGCCCGTGCGGAAGGCCACCTGGAGCGCGCCAGCCATCCGCCCGCCGCGCGCAGCCGCCGCGGCGGTCCGCACGTTCCCGCGGACCGCCATGCTCATGCCGATGAAGCCGGTGAGGCCCGAGAACGCCGCGCCGAAGAGGAAGCAGACCACCCGGTAGATGCCGGCCTCCCCGAAGCTGAGCGCCACGGACCCGTCCGGCCGGGACACCTTCGTGGCCGTGAAGAAGATGAGGACCGCGAGCGGGACCACGATGATGAGGATCGTGCGGAACTGCCGCCTGAGGAACGCCTCGGCACCCTCCTGGATGGCGCGCGCGATCTGGCGCATCTTGTCGGTGCCGGTGTCCGCCGCGAGGACTCCTCGCATGAGCACGACACCCGTGCCGATCCCGATCAGGCCGGCGAGCAGGGCCAGGACCAGCCAGATCTCGTCGGCAGAGCCCAAGTGGAAGGCCTGGTAGCTGCCCTCCGCTACGACGGGGTGCGCCATCCTCGCTGTCCTTTCGTACCCTGCTGCGGCTGCGTCGCAGTCCGTGCCTCGAGATGCTGTGCCGGTCCAGCCCGATCGGCACCGCCCGGTGGTTCCGTGTGGGCGCAGTCGCCGACGGAGCCGACGGAGGGACGCCCGCGTACGGGCGCGGCCGCCCGGAGCCCAGGGGACGATAGCCACCTTGCGGCGGGGCGGCAAGGACCGCTCCCCCGAGCCGGCCGGCGGCAGGGGAGCGCGCGCCGGGAGCGGGCCGGCACACCGAGGGGCTCGGCCCGCCTCCCGAGCCTCCCGACGCACCGCAGGGCGCGGCCTCGATGGCGCCGGCCACGGCGTGACGGAGCCGTTCCACCTGCCGCCTGCCGGCCCTCGAGGCCGGCCGGGCTCGGCTGCCCACCTACGATTGGCACGTGAGAGCGGCGTTCTTCGACCTCGACAAGACGGTCATCGCCAAGGGGTCCATCCCGGCCTTCGGCCGGCCCTTCCGCCGCGGCGGGCTCGTGAGCCGGCGCGCCGTGCTGCGCGCGTTGATCGGCCAGCTGATCTACCTCCACCTCGGCGCCGACGAGGACCGCCTCGCGCGCATCCGTGAGTCCATGCTCACCCTGACCCGGGGCTGGCAGCGCGACCGAGTCCGTGAGATCGTCCGCGAGACGCTGCTCGAGACGGTCGAGCCACTCATCTACAACGAGGCGCTCGAGCTCATGGAGGCGCACCACGCCGCGGGGGACCGCGTCTACCTCGTCTCGGCGTCACCCGAGGAGATCGTCGTCCCCCTCGCCGAGCTCCTGGGCGCGGAGGGCGCGATCGCTTCGGTCGGCGAGGTCGACGCCGAGGGCCGCTACACGGGGAAGATGGCGTTCTACGCGTCCGGCGAGGGCAAGGCCCAGGCGATCCGCGCGCTCGCGGCGCGCACGGACCTCGAACTCGCCGGATCGACTGCGTACTCGGACTCGGCGACGGACCTCCCGATGCTCGAGTGCGTCGGTCATCCCGTCGCGGTCAACCCCGACCGAGGGCTCGCCAAGGTGGCCCGCGAGCGCAGCTGGGAGATCCGGCAGTTCACGAAGCCCGTGCGCCTGCGCAACCGGATGGGCGTGCGCACACCCGTGCTCACGACCGGCCTCGCGCTGGCCGCAGGAGCCGTCGCGCTGTGGTGGCGGAGCAGGCGGCAACGGACCGCGGAGGCCGTCGCGATTGGAGGCTGGCCGCGACGCGGCGCGCGGACGCGCCACGCTGTCTGACAACCGCTCAGTCGGCGCGCAGGCGGCGGGCCGCCACCACGCCGATGGCGACGAGAACGGCGAGAACGAGAAGCTTCTTCATATCGCCGATGGTAGTCCCAACGGCCCGGGGGGCGAGCCGGCGGGGAGGAGGCCCAGCACCTCGCCCTGTCAGACGGTGAGCAGGTCCCTGGCGCCCGTGTCGGAAGACGGGTGGCGGAGCTTCGACATCGCCCGAGCCTCGATCTGGCGGATGCGCTCCCGAGTCAGGTTGAAGTGCTCCCCGACCTCCTCGAGCGTCCTCGGCTCGCCGCGGTCCAGACCGAAGCGCAGTCGCAGGATCTCGCGCTCGCGCTCGTCGAGCGGAGAGAGGAGGCGCCCGATCTCCTCGGGAAGGAGCGACACCGCGGCCACCTCGAAGGGCGACTCCGCCGATCTGTCCTCCACCACGTCCCCGAGCTCTGCGTCCCCGTCCTCACGCAGCGGCTCGGAGAGCGACAGCGGCTCCGCCCGGAACCGCAACGCCTCAACGAGCTTGTCCTCGGGCATCTCCACCTCCACGCCGAGCTCGGCGAGCGTCGCGGGGCGACCGAGCTTGAGCTCGAGGCGGGCCTGCGCCTTCTGCACGCGCGCGAGGGTGTCGCCCGCGTGCACGGGCAGCCGGATCGTGCGTCCGGTGTTCGCGATGCCGCGGGTGATCGCCTGGCGGATCCACCACGTCGCGTAGGTGGAGAACTTGAAGCCCTTCCGCCAGTCGAACTTCTCGACCGCGTGCATGAGACCGAGATTGCCCTCCTGGATGAGGTCGAGCAGCGGCAGTCCGGAAGCCTGGTACTTCTTGGCGATGGAGACGACCAGCCGGAGGTTTGACTGGACGAAGGTCTGCTGCGCCCGCTCCCCCGACAGCGCGGTGCGTCGCAGCTCCCGCTTCTTCGGAGCGGCGAGCGTCCTGGGCGCGGCGCGAAGCTCGTCGTCGGCTTGGCGGCCGGCCTCGATCGCCTGCGCCAGACGCACTTCGTCGTCCTTGGTGAGCAGCGGGTACTGCCCGATGTCGGTGAGGTACAGACGTACGAGGTCTTCGTCGTCCCGTTCGATGCGTTCCTTCGCCAAGACCCGACCCGAGCCTTCCCGTGTAGTACGTTCGGCACCGGCTGGGCGGTCGTTCCTCCACGCCGGCGTTCAATGGCCGCTGCTGCGCGGGCGCAGGCAGCCGGTGGTGTGATTTTACAGGCGGGGTCAAGGGGCTCCTCCCCAACCACCCCTCTCGCCGGTCGTGATCGGCCTTCGACCAGGGAAAAAGGCGTCGTCTTCGGCGACGCGCCACACCGCGTCGCCCAGTGCACGCGTCCACTCGGCCGCCTGCTGGACCACCTCGGGGTCGCCGAGAAGGCCGTCGAGGAGGCTCTCCACGGCGCGCAGCTCCTCCTCGTCGTCGCGCACGACGAGGGTGAGCGCACGGATGGCCGGCCCGTCGGCGACCGGGACGAGACGCTGGCCGAGCCGGCGGTAGGAGACGAGAAGGAGCGGCAGGACCACCCTGGCGAGCCCCACGAGGAACCGCCGCCCTGCCGTCTCGTCGTCCCCGCCGAAGGCGCCCGGCTCGAGGCTCTCGAGCATCGGCCCGACCTCGCCCCCTGGCGGCCGCGTGAGCGCTGCGTGGTCGACGCCGGCGAGCACCGGCAGGCGGGCCTCCCACAGCTCGGCGTGCCAGGCATGCGCTGCGCTCGCCTCGAAGAGGAGGGGCCGCGCCTCGTCCGGCAGCCCCGGCGCGGCGGCCCACGACCCGGTCAGCTCGAAGAGGCGGCGCTCCACCCAGCAGTAGGCGCCATGACGGGCCGCGGCCTCCTCCAGCCTGAGCGCGCCGCGCTCGCCGTCGGCGGAGCGGGGATCAGCCTCCATGCGCCGCGCGCTTCCCCGCGTCCTTCGTCCTGGGGCGGTACGCGTTCGTGATCGGCATCCGCCGGTCGCGTCCGAAGGCCTTGTTGGTGATGCGGACGCCGGGCGCAGCCTGCCGCCGCTTGTACTCGGCGCTGTCGACCAGCCGCACCACCCGCTCGACGAGGCCCGGATCGAAGCCGTCGGCGACGAGGTCCGATGCGGCACGGTCGCGCTCGACATAGGCCTCGAGCACCGGATCGAGCAGCTCGTACGGCGGCAGCGACTGGTCGTCGCGCTGCCCGGGGCGCAGCTCGGCGGACGGCGGCTTCACCAGGACCGACCGCGGCACCGGCTCGGCGGCGCCCTCGGCGACGGCGCGCGCGTTGCGGTACCGGCACAGCTCGTAGACGAGCGTCTTCAAGACGTCCTTGATCACAGCGAAGCCGCCCGCGGAATCGCCGTAGAGGGTGGAGTAGCCCGTCGCCGTCTCGCTCTTGTTGCCGGTCGTGAGGACGATCCATCCCGTCGCGTTCGAGATGCCCATCAGGATGAGGCCGCGAAGGCGCGACTGGAGGTTCTCGTCGGTGATGCCCACGGGCGGCGCGTCGAGCGCGGACTCGAGCACGGCGTCCATGCACCGGTGCGCCTGGTCGATCGGGACCACGCGGAAGTGGACGCCGAGCCGCTCGGCGAGCACGCGCGCGTCGCTCACCGATCCTTCGCTCGAGTGACGCGAGGGCATGGCGACGCCGTGGACGTGCTCGGCGCCGATCGCGTCGGTCGCGATGACGGCGACGAGCGAGGAGTCGATGCCGCCCGACAGGCCGACGACGGCGCCGTCGAAGCCGTTCTTCCCGAGGTAGTCGCGCGTGCCGAGGACGAGCGCCGCATAGACCTCGGCGACGGGGTCGAGCGGCCCGGAAGTCACCGGCCGCGCGACGTGCGCCTCCGGGCGCGCCGGCGCCTTGGGGCCGGACAGGTCGACCACCCGTGCGCTCGGCGCCTTCGGCCCGGGCACCGGCAGGTCGACGACGACGAAGTCCTCCTCGAACTGCGCGCCGGCGCAGACGAGGGCGCCGTCCGCGGCGACCACGAGGCTCGACCCGTCGAAGACGAGCTCGTCCTGGCCGCCGACGAGGTTCACATAGACGATCGCCGTGCCGGCCTCCCCGACGCGCGCTGCGAGCATCGCGAGCCGCTCAGCCCGGCGCCCGCGCGAATAGGGCGACGCGTTGATGTTCACCACCACCTGTGCGCCCGCCGCACCGAGCCAGGCGACGGGGCCGCGGCTCGCCCAGACGTCCTCGCAGATCGACACGCCGGTGAGCACGCCGCCGACCCGGTAGAGAAGGGGCGGTCCGTCCCCCGGCGTGAACCACCGTTGCTCGTCGAAGACGCTGTAGTTGGGGAGGAGGTGCTTCTGGTAGACGCCCGCGACGCGCCCACCCGCGCACACGGCTGCGGCGTTCGCGAGGTGAGGACGGCGGTTCGCCCAGGTGTCGGCCCCTGTCTCTGCGCCGGTCGCCTCCTCGCCGACCATGCCGCCGGCCGCATGAGGGAGCTGCTGGACGTACCCGACGACCGCCGCGCAGTCGCCCGTCGACGCCGCGACCTCGGCGAGCGCCGCCTCGTTGTCGGCGACGAAGCCCGCCTGCAAGAGGAGGTCCTCGGGCGGGTAGCCCGTGATCGCCAGCTCGGGGAAGACGCAGAGCTGCGCGCCGGCGGCCTCGGCGCGCCGGAGCGACCCGAGGATCCTGTCGACATTGCCCCCGATGTCGCCCACGACCATGTCGAGCTGGGCGATCGCGACCCGGAGCGCCATTGCCTCAGCCTACGGGAGGGTCCGGCTCCCGATGCCCTCCACGCCCTCAGGACGCTCCCGGGCCGGGCCCGGGCCGGGCCCGCGCCGGATCCGCATGGATTCACGCGCTGTTCACATGCAGGACATCCGCCTGCCACGGGTCGCTGATCTAATGACCCGAGAGTCCGCGGGTGCCGTTGCATCCGAGCCAGCACAGAGACGAGCACAGAGAAAGGATGGCGGGGAGTGAGCTACCAGGCCGAGTACATCTGGATCGACGGGACCGAGCCCTCTCCGCTCGTGCGGAGCAAGACCAAGATCGTCGCCGCCGGCAAGAAGCCGGGGATCTGGGGGTTCGACGGCTCCAGCACGAACCAGGCGACCGGAGCCAACTCCGACTGCGTCCTCCAACCGGTCTTCGTCTGCCCGGACCCCTTGCGCGGCGACGACAACGTCCTCGTGATGTGCGAGGTGCTCAACGTCGACATGGAGCCGCACCCCACCAACACCCGGCACGCGTGCGCCGCGACCGCCGAGCGCTACGCGGCCCACGAGGCGTGGTTCGGCTTCGAGCAGGAGTACACCTTCCTGCAGAACGGCCGCCCCCTCGGCTGGCCCGCCACAGGGTTCCCGGCGCCGCAGGGGCCCTACTACTGCGGCGTCGGCGGCGACAAGATGCCCGGGCGAGAGATCGTGGAACGTCACACCGCTGCGATGCTGCGCGCCGGGCTCGCCATCGAGGGCACGAACGCCGAGGTGATGATGGGCCAGTGGGAGTTCCAGATCGGGATCCTCCCGGCGCCGGAGTGCGGCGACCAGCTGTGGGCGGCCCGGTGGCTGCTCTTCCGGGTCGCCGAGGACTTCGGGGTATGGGCGACGCTCGAGCCCAAGCCCATCCTCGGGGACTGGAACGGCGCAGGGTGCCACACGAACTTCTCGACCAAGGAGATGCGCACCGGGAACGGATGGGACGCGATCATCGCGGCCTGCGAAGCACTCGGGAAGAACATCGACGAGCACGTCCAGAACTACGGCTTCGGCATCGAGATGCGCCTCACCGGCCACCACGAGACCCAGCACTATTCGAAGTTCAGCTACGGGGTCTCGGACCGCGGCGCGTCGATCCGCATCCCCTGGCAGGTGGCGAAGGACAAGAACGGCTACATCGAGGACCGCCGGCCCAACGCGAACATGGACCCTTACGTGGTGAGCCGCCTCCTCATCGGCACGGTGTGCGGCGCCGCAGAGGACGAGCAGCGTTGAGTTGCGCCGCCCGACCCGACGCGGCGCGACGGCCCGGACCTCCACGAGCGAGGTGAGCGCGGCGTCCGGCGCGAAGGAGGCGCAGGTGCAGAGCCAGCGCGACTACGTCCTGCGCACCGTCGAAGAGCGCGGGATCCGCTTCGTCCAGTTGTGGTTCACCGACGTCCTCGGCACTTCGAAGGCCTTCAACATCACCCCCGCAGAGCTCGAGGACGCGCTCGACGACGGGATGACCTTCGACGGCTCGGCGATCGACGGCTTCTCCCGGGTGCAGGAAGCCGACGTGCTGGCGCGCCCGGACCCCAAGACCTTCCAGGTGCTGCCGTGGCACGCCCGTGACGAGACGGTCGCAGCCGTCTACTGCGACATCTTCAACCTCGACGGCACTCCGTTCGAAGGCTGCCCTCGCCACGCGCTCCGACGGACCTTGGAGCGCGCCCGCGACGCGGGCTACACGTTCTTCATCGCGCCCGAGGTGGAGTTCTTCTACCTCGCCGACGGCGACCCGTCCGCAAGACCGCGGCCGCTCGACGCAGGCTCGTACTTCGACCTCTCGGTCGACGACCGCTCGAGCGAGGTCCGGCGCCGCACCGTGCTGCGTCTGGAGGAGATGGGCATCCCCGTGGAGCACGCGCAGCACGAGGACGCACCCTCGCAGCACGAGATCGACCTGCGCTACACGGACGCGCTGACCATGGCCGACACGGTGATGACCGTCCGCCTCGTGGTGAAGGAGACCGCCCGCCACGAGGGCCTCTACGCGACCTTCATGCCGAAGCCCATCGCCGGCGTGCAGGGCTCTGGGATGCACACCCACCTCTCCTTGTGGCACGGGGAGCGCAACGCCTTCTCGGACCCCTCCGACGCCTACGGCCTCTCCGACGTCGCCAAGCGGTTCATCGCCGGGCTGCTCCACCACGCCCGGGAGATCACGGCAGTCACGAACCAGTGGGTCAACTCGTACAAGCGCCTCGTCAGCGGCTACGAGGCGCCCGTGCACATCGGCTGGGCGCGCAACAACCGCTCGGCGCTCGTCCGCGTGCCGGTCGTGAAGCAGGCGAGGGCCGAGTCGACCCGCGTCGAGTACCGGGCCCCGGACTCCGCGTGCAACCCGTACCTGGCGTTCGCCGTCGTCCTCGCCGCGGGGCTCCAGGGGGTCGAGCAGGGCTACGAGCTCCCGCCCGAGGCCGACGCCAACCTCTTCGACCTCTCAGAGCGCGAGCTCAGGACCCGCGGGATCCGGCCGCTCCCCGGCTCGCTGAAAGAGGCGGTGGACGAGATGGCCGAGTCCAAGCTGCTCACCGACACGCTCGGCGAGCACGTCTTCGAGTGGTTCATCCGGAACAAGCGGGCGGAATGGCGGGACTACAGCGTCGCGGTCACCCAGTTCGAGCTCGACCGGTACCTGCCGAGCCTGTGAACGGGCTCGCTGGCTGCGTGCTCGCGGTGGCCGGGGCACCGGCTCCCAAGAGCAAGAATCGGGCCCGTGGAGCCGCTCGTCTGCTTCCCTGACCCGGTCCTGCCCGTCGTCGGCACGGCCCTTCGCCAGTGCGGGCTCGGCTTCCGCGCGGCCTCGAGCCCCGAGGCCGCGAGCTCCCTCGAGATGACATCCACGAAGGACGGCTGGGCGGGCGCCGTCGTGAGCGCGGCGGATGACCTCTCCCGTGCGATCGCCTTCTGCCGGCACCTGCGGCGCAGGGAAGACCCGGTGAGCCCGCTGCTGCTCGTCATCGCGGAGGACCAGCTCCGCGAGCTGCAGCTGCGCGACGACCTGTTCGACGACTTCTGCGTCCTTCCTTCGCGCCCGGCGGAGATCGCGGCACGCCTGGAGCACCTCATGTGGCGGTCTGGGCGCAACGCGGCGCCCCACGTCATCGAGCACGGGCCTCTCGTGCTGAACCTCGAGACGTACCAGGCCGCGGTGGCTGGGCGCGTGCTCGACCTCACGTACATGGAGTACGAGCTCTTACGGTTCCTCGCCGCTCATCCCGGAAAGGTCTTCACCCGGGAGACCCTCTTGAGCAGGGTGTGGGGCTACGAGTACTACGGCGGGGCCCGCACGGTCGACGTGCACGTTCGCCGGCTGCGGGCGAAGCTCGGCGAGGAGCACGCGCACCTCATCGAGACGGTGCGTTCGGTCGGGTACCGCTTCGGCCAGCCCGCGTGGTCGCCGGGACCCGAGCCTTCGCCCTGACAGCTCGGCCGGAAGCGGCCAGACAGCCGAGGCTCCGCTGGTCGCCGCCGGTGCTCGAGCGAGCCGGGAGCCGGGGGCCGACGGTGCACCGACTCGCGCCGCGAGGACGTCCCGGGCTGCCTCGAATTCCGCCAGCGGGGCTCGCGGCGGCCGCGTGGCTGGCACAATGGCCGTGACGACAGGAAAGAGGCGTGCCGAGGTGGCCGAGACCGGCTTCGATTGGTCGGCGCTGCCGAGCGGCTTGCTCCGGCAGCTGAAGGACGAGCTGAGGATCGAGGACGCCGACGTCGCGCGGGCGCTGGCCGACCGCTACGGGCCGGCACCCACCGAGCTGTTCGTGAAGGAGACGTGGAGGGCGCTCCGGGACGGGTGGATCGCGAAGGACCCGGTCGTCCGACGGTCCGTCGTCTCGGCGCTGCGCGCCATCGGGCTCGGGTCGGCGACGGTTGCCGGGCGCTCCGCCCTGGCAGAGGTCACCTACCTGCGATCGTGCCGGAACGCCCACTCGCTGAGGGCCGTCGTCCTGGCCCATCTGCTGGCTCTGGGCTCGAAACCCGCCGCGCCGGTGCGTGCCCGCCCCGAGCCACGAGCCGAGGCCCCAGCCGCCGCGACAGGCGACCCGGCCGCCCGAGCGACCGGATCCGACGAGCTCCGTGCCCGGGTGAAGGAGGTCGTGCGGGCCGTGCTTGGCGTCGACGACGTACAGGTGGATGCGGACGGCGACATCCCCATCCGCTCGCGGACGAGCGTCGCCTACGTCCGGGTGTTCCGGGACGCGCCGGTCGTACGGGTCTTCTCCCCGGTCCTGTGGGACCTGGGAAACCCGAACGGGATCGAAGAGGCGGTCAACGAGATCAACCGCACCACCAACTGGGTCAAGGCGGTCTGGGACGACGGCGCGGTCGTCCTGTTCTCCGACATCGTGGCGCATCCGCTCGCCGAGTCGCAGCTCGCCGCGGCGATCACGTCCGTCGTCCACAGGGCGGACGAGATGGGTCCCGCGCTCCAGCAGCGATACGGCGGCCGCACCGCGTTCGGCGCACCGCTCCCCCCCCGCCACCTGCCGATCGGAGGCTACCTGTAGGTGCGAACGCCGGCGGGTGCCTGCGGGCGCGGTCCTGCGCGGGCGCTCAGGTCGCAGGTCTGTAGGCCCAGGCCTCGACCTCGACGCTCGCCCCCATCGGGAGGGCCGCCACGCCGATCGCAGAGCGGGCAGGGCGCGGCTCGGGCCAGATCTGGGCCCAGATCTCGTTGACCAGCGCGAACTCCGACATGTCGACGAGGAAGACCGTCGCCTTCACCACGTCGGAGAGCGACGCGCCGTGCTGCGCGAGGACGCCCGAGACGTTGGTGAGCACCTGGCGCAGCTGCGCGGCGGTCCCGCCTTCCACGAGCCGCAACGTGCCGTCGGGCCCGGGCACCGCTCCGATCTGGCCGGAGGTGACCACCCAGTCGCCCGCTCGGGCGACGGGGCGGTACGGACCGGCAGGCCGGACGTCACGGCCTGGTTCACCGATGGGCGCGCTCATCGCGCCTGCGGTCAGCTGAAGGAGGACCCGCACCCGCAGGTGCGGGTGGCGTTCGGGTTGCTGATGTGGAACCCGGCACCCTGGAGCCCGTCGGAATAGTCGAGGGTGGCGCCCGTGAGCAGCTCCGCGCTCGTCGGGTCTACGACGACCTTCACTCTGCCGAACTCGCGCACGATGTCGTCGTCGTCCCGCTCGGAGTCGAAGAACATCTCGTAGCTGTAGCCCGAGCAGCCGCCGGGCTTCACCGCGACACGCAACGCCAGGTCCTCGGCGCCGTCTTCCTCTGCGAGGAGCTGAGCGACCTTCGCCGACGCGCTCGCGGTCAGCGTGACCGGGTCGGGCTTCTTCCCGATGCTCACCGACGTCGTCATCGTCGTCAACGTGGCCTCCTTGGGCAGGTCGTGGGTACGGCGCCACCATGTTACCGGTGACCGCGTGCGCCGGTGCCCGCGCGCGCCCACCCCCGCGCCCGTCGGTGCGGAGCGTCCGCAAGGCTCTCCGGAGCTCCAGGTGCGGACGGGGCTCCAGATGGGGACCGGTAGGCTCCGTGGCATGGCCGCCCGGTCGCAAGCTGCGGGTGGCGGCGTCCGAGAGGCCCGCACCCCACCCTCTGGGACCGGCAACGCAGGAGCGACGCTCCCTGCGGTCGGGCCTCCCGGCGAGGAGGGCGTCCTGGCGCGCCTCCGTGCCGTGATCGACCCGGAGCTGGGCGGCGACATCGTCGAGCTCGGCATGGTCCGCAGGGTCGAGGTGTCCGACGAGGGTGACGTGCGCGTGGTGGTGGCCCTCACGATCGCGAGCTGCCCGCTTCGCGGGCAGCTCGAGCGCGACGTCCGCGGGGTCGTGGGGACGATCCCCGGGGTGCGCTCGGTCGACCTGTCGATCGGTCAGATGGACGCGGACGAGCGCGCGGCGCTGATGGCGAGGGCGCGCCGCAAGGCGCGCGAGCACCCACCGGAAACGGCGGTGCCGCCGCGGGCTCGGGTCCTCGCGGTCGCCTCGGGGAAGGGCGGCGTCGGCAAGTCCTCGGTCGTCGTCAACCTGGCCGCCGCGCTCGCCGGGCGCGGGCTCACCGTCGGCGTGCTCGACGCGGACATCGGCGGCTTCTCGGTGCCGCGCCTGCTCGGCATGGAGGGCCGGCTCGAGGCCCGGGCCGGGAAGATGGTCCCGCCGGAGCGGCGCGTGGGCGACGGGGTGCTGCGCGTGCTGTCGATGGGCTTCCTCGCCGAAGAGGACCGCGCGGTGATGTGGCGCGGGCTCCTCCTGAACCGCGCGGTCCAGCAATTCCTCCAGGACGCCCACTGGGGCGACCTCGACTACCTGCTCGTCGACCTGCCCCCGGGCACCGGCGACGTCCAGATGGGGCTCGCCCGGATGCTGCCGCGCACCGAGATGCTCGTCGTCACGACCCCACCCCTCGCCGCGCAGCGTGTCGCCGCACGCGCGGCGGACATGGCGCGGCGCGGGTACCTGCGCGTCGCGGGCGTCGTCGAGAACATGAGCGGCTTCACCTGCGAGCACGGGACGACCTACCCGCTCTTCGGCTCGGGCGGCGGCGAACGCCTCGCCGTCGAGCTCGGCGTCCCTCTCGTCGGGAAGATCCCCCTCCACGGCGACATGGCCGCAGCCGGGGATGCCGGCGAGCCCGTCGCGCTCGGCCGCGGCGGGCTCGCGGACGTCTTTCGGGACCTCGCCCGCGTGGTCGCAGACGAGATCGCCCCGATTCTCGAGGTGTCGGGATGCACGGCGCGGCTCCTCGGTGCGGTGGCCGGCGCTGTCGACGAAGCCTTCGCCGGGCCGGATCAGGCGCGCGCGGCCCCGGTGGGGGCCGACGTCGAGCGGTAGCCCGGGTCGGGCCCGTCAGCCAGCTCCTCGGCACGGCCTTCCCGAGCGAGCTTGCGCAGGTGGGCCCAGAGGGACAGCCGCGCGATCGGGTACAGCGCAGCATCGACGTCCGCGTACACCGCGCCCACGAGCTCCTCGACGGTCGCCGACCCCGCCTCGTCGAGCGCCGTCGCCACGAGCCGCTCACGGGCGAGGCGGTGCGCGATCACCGCCTCTACGACCCGCCGCGGCTCACCGAGGAGGCGCCCGTGCCCCGGGGCGATCGCCTCCATGGGCGGGGCGGTCTCGAGGAGGCGTCGCAGGCTCTCGAGGTACTCGGCCATGTCCCCGTCCGGCGGTGCGACGACGACGGTCACCCTGTCCATGACGTGGTCACCCGCGAGGAGGACTCGCGGCGGATCGAGGAGCCAGCAGAGATGGTCGCTCGCGTGGCCGGGCGTGTGCAGCGCGCGGAGCCGGAAGGACGGGGCGTCGAGCACGAAGCCGTCCTGCGCCACGGCGTCGGGCGAGAAGCCCTCGCGTGCCCCGAACCCGATGATCTCCGCGCCCGTCGCCGCGGCGAGGGGCGCAGCTCCGGGCGCGTGGTCTTCGTGGGTGTGCGTGACGAGGACCCACCGGATCCGGTCGCCGGACGCGCGCGCCGCGGCGAGCACCGCCTCCAGGTGGCGCGGGTCGCACGGACCGGGATCGACCACCGCGATCTCCCGGTTGCCGACCAGGTAGGTGTTCGTCCCCGGCCCGGTCATGACGCCGGGGTTCGGGGCCGTGACCCTGCGCAGCCCCGGCACGAGCACGTCCACGCGCCCGGGCACGGGGGTGGGGTCCCGGGCGGTGTCGGGAACCGGCGCCGGTGCGGCGTCAGCCACGCCGCCGACGCCCTCCGCCTGCAACGGGTGCGGCGCTCGTGCGCTGCGTGCGCTGCGTGCTCGCAGCACGGGACGCGATGCGGACTGCCGCCTCGAAGTCGATCTCGACGCTCCCCCCCGGTCCCCCCGGGCCGTCGGGGGCGTCGTAGCCGGGGTCCCCCGGAAGGAGGAGTCGCACCCCGCCGGCGTCGACGACCATCCGGGGCAGCACCGTCGGGACCTCGCCGGCGGCGGACGCCGAGTCGAGGAGCTCTTGTGCCGTCGGGAACTGGGCGATCGCCTGGAGGTTCTCGATGGTCGGGAGGATCAGCTCCATCTCCCCTGCGCGATAGCGCTCGAGCGCGTCCGACGGACGCACCCACAGGTCGGCGACCATCTCTCCCACATCGTGGGCAGGCGACTGACCCTCGGGTGCTCGCGCCACGAAGAACCGCGTGTCATAACGGCGCGGTGAGCCTTCGGGCGTGATCCAGTGAGCGAAGTAGTGCAGGGCGCCCACGGCGAGGACCAGCCCCTCGGACTCGCAGACCTCCAGGAAGGAGCGCTCGCGGGCGTTGAGGGCGGCGCGCTGGGCTGCGAGGCGCTCGGCGACGCCGGGATCCGCGAACGAGATCGGCCTCCCGTCGGCCCGGCTCGCGAACAGCAGGCCCGACTCCTCGAAGCACTCCCGCACGGCGGCCACCCAGTAGGCAAGGCCGGCGGACGCCACGCCGAGGGTCGCGCTCGCCGCTTCGTCTCCGAGCCCGACGCAGAGCCGCTCGGTCCCCGGGCCGCCGTCACCCGGGTCGACCCCTCCGCCGGGGAACACGTGCGCGCCGCCGACGAAGTCGACGCGGTGGTCCCGTTGCAGCATCAGCACCTCGAGCGGCGCGGTCGGGTGGGGACCGTCGCGCACGACGATCACGGTCGCCGCAGGCCGCGGCACCACGGCGGGTTGCCAGGTCTCGCCACCTCGCACTGCCACAACGGTCGAGGATACCGCCGCCCCCTCCGTGCTCCCCGCGTGGACGCGCCGCAGCACTCTCGTGCGCCGCCTTCCTTGCCCGCGCGAACCCGCTCACCTCCGGCCCTGGTCTAGGCTTCCCGGGCGGTGTCCCGTGCGTGGCGCCGGGTGGGACGGCACCGGTTGTCCTGCTCACGACCCGCGATCCCTCACACCTATCGACATCAAGGAACCCCAACGCAATGGCGGACAGTCCCAGTGACAACCCCGAACGCAGGGCTGCCGACAAGGAGCGCAGCCGGCAGCACAGCCGGCAGGTGAGCGGCAAGGAGGCGGCGAGGAGCGTCGGCCGGGAGAGTCGCCCGCAGGACCGAAACCGCGCCCCGGGCCGGGGCCGCGACCGGCGGCAGGGAGGCCAGGGCGGTCGGGCCCAAGTGCCTCCGGCGCAACGGCCACGCTCGGGCCGGGAACCCTCGCCGCGCCAGACCGGGCGACCGGTCGGCCAGCGCCCCGGCACCCGCCGACCGCCGGCTCGCCGGCCAGGGAGGGCGGGACGGTCCCGTACGGGCCTGTTCATCTGGGGCGCGATCGCCCTCGTGATCGTGATCGTCGCGGTGATCGTGGTCGTGAGCCAGACCTCCACGACCCCGTCGACGGGCCTTTACTACCCGCCCCGACCCGTCCCCGCGACGGTGCTGAGTGAGATCACCCACGTGCCGGCGTCTTCGTACAACGCGGTCGGTGTGGACACCACATCCATCACGCCCCCGGTCGTCGACCCGTCCCAGAAGCTCCTCACGCTCGACGGAAAGCCTGAGATCTTCGCGCTGCTCGGCGAGTTCTGCCCCTACTGCGCCGCGGAGCGCTGGGCGATCATCACGTCGCTCTCGCGCTTCGGGACGTTCAGCGGACTGAGAACCATGCAGTCCTCGCCGATCGACGTGTACCCGAAGACCCAGACGTTCGAGTTCAACACAGCGACGTACAAGAGCCCCTACGTCGCCGCCAAGCTGGTCGAGTTCTACGGCCAGGACAAGGCGACAGGCTCGCACCCGCAGCTGCACAAGCTGACGAAGCAGGAGCTCTCCCTCATCAAGAAGTACGACACCAGCTCGGGAACACGATCGGGCACAATTCCCTTCTCCGACTGGGGGAACAAGGTCATCTTCCCGGGGGCGACCTACAACCCCCAACCGCTGCAGACACTCTCGCGCGCGACAATCGCGGCCGGCCTCAGAGACCCGAGTAATCCCATCACGAAGCTGATCCTCGGCACCGCCAACTACATGTCGGCGGCCGTCTGCTACATCGACGGCGGGAAGCCCGGCTCGGTGTGCACCAGCTCGGGCGTGAAGGCCGCGGCGAAGGCCCTCAAGATCTCGGTCTGATCGGGTCATGAGCAGCACGCGCACGGGACGGAGACCGCCGGCACGCACCACGAGGCGTGAGCGCGCCCACCTGCAGTCACAGGCCGCCCGTGCACGCCAGGACCAGCCGCCGGGCGCCTTCTCCCGCGCGGTCGGCTACCTGCGCACGCAACCGCCCGGAGAGCGCGAAGTGATGGAAGCCGCGCGCTGGCGGCCGGTCGCCGCGTTGCTGCTCTCGATCGGCGGGCTCGGCGTGTCGACGTACCTCACCGTCGCCCACTTCTCGCACACGCCGCTCGCGTGCTCGGACTCGGGGATCGTGAATTGCGAGAAGGTCACCACGAGCGCGCAGTCCGTCTTCCTCGGGGTGCCGGTCGCCGTGTGGGGCCTCCTCTTCTTCGCGGCGATGGTCGCGCTGAACCTCCCCGTCGCATGGCGCTCCACCGATCGGCGCGTCCACGCGCTGCGCCTGGCGATGACGGTCGTGGGGATGTGCTTCGTCTTGTACCTCGTCTCGGCTGAGCTGCTGATCATCAAGAACATCTGCCTGTGGTGCACGTCGGTGCACGCGATCACGTTCCTCCTCTTCGTGCTCATGGTCACGACGATTCCCCGGATGATCGGTTGGGGCGGGACCTCGACAGCGGCGTCCCACGGGTGGACACGCTGACCGGCGCGCCCCGGGCGTCACGCCGTACATGACAGAGCAGACCGGGGACGC